>JAHDDV010000579.1 GCA_020629205.1 Chitinophagales bacterium
ATACCTTCAGACACGACATCCCAAAGATCATTGCACGTTGGCCTGCCACCGGTACCGGGATCTTGAGAGTACTCAGGAGAGGTATTGGGATCAAAAGGGACTCCTTCTATCATTGATCGAGTTCTTAAAGTGTCGTAGTAACCGGGCTCGTTGATGAAGTACTCTGATCCCTGATAGTTGACATCGACACCACCCGTAACATCGTTCTGACGCATAAATAACGAACGGGCAGGCAAGTAGCACTCCCGGTTAAATATACTTAGGTTTTTCTTCGTTTGAGGCCGTCTTATAGCTGCTGTTTGCATTGACATTTCAAGCTGACGTAAAGCACCCTCAAATTGACTCTCCATAGTCCCGCCTACCGCCTTGGTGACACCATTACTTAGGCGCATGACTAGTAGCCACCAGGCAGGAACAGGGACGGTTGTACCGGTAATCAGTGTCGATGCGCCGAATGTATCGTCATAAGCAGTATTTGTATCCCCAACAACAGCACCGTCAAAAGTGAAATCTCCACTTGTGACACTAGTACCAGCTGTAGGAGCAGCACCCACAAGTAAGACAAGCAAAAGGGTAAATACTTTTACTTCCAATCCAGATAATGCTGAGTCTACATTCACGGTGAATAACGACCCTGAACTCCTAGCATCGGAGAGCGTGGAAATAATCATCGTAAATATAGGTAGAAAAACAAGTCCTGTTTGGACAATAACCGACCAAAGAACACCGTAAAACTGCCACCCCAAGATGGTAGTGAAAAGATTTATATTGGAATTTACATCCATTGGATTGCTCTGCCTGGTGAGGTGTTTCGGTTGTATTTTTTGTATTAACGAACTTCCTCAAGAATCATTGGTTCACCACTACTTAGGCTAGTGCTCAAAGGTGCATAGGCACCGCGAGTTCCGGTCTCAACAACCTGGGAACCGCTCTCTTGCTGGATTCTATTGCGAGTTATCAAAGCAGAGGCAGTTTTACTAGTAAGACTTTGGCTTATCTGAATCTCCATGATCATGTTCTGGATCTCTTTTCTAAGCTTACTGGTAATATTCTCTACTTCTGATTGTGCCTTCTCGTAGGCCAACACTTCAGGAATGGTTCCAGCAGTTTCGAAAATACGAATCACTGTAAAGGCTTTTTCTACCGTATCTGAAACAGCAGCATCTGATGCTAATCGATCAATGTACATAGCAGCATCCTGGGGAACCATCCCATAAAGTGATTCTATGACTTCTTGAACAATATGAACACGTCCGCCAGATACTGTGCGCATTGCATCAATAGTTATTGTTGCACCCGCGTTAACGTCATCAATAATATCTGACCATGCGAGTAAGTACTCTTGTCGCTTTAGAAAATATGCTGATTGAAGGCCGATACCAGCTTGCGTGGAGGGATCACATGATGCAGCCGCACAAGTTGATATAACTTGCTCTCCTACGACCAAAGTAGCCCACTCAACCGCATCTGCTGTAGATGGAAAGTAAGTTGTTAAGGATGCTTTTTGTACAGTAGTGTCGATAAGCGGGTTATCGTTAGGTAGATCGATGTCATTGAAGTCATCATCATCGTACTGTGTTCTCAAAGAACGACCATTAAGGATATTGCCACCAGCTTTAACAAGATCTTCAACCAATCTAATGGGTGGATCACCCAAGCCGCCTGCTGGACCACCAACCCATTCGATAGATGCATTGCCATCGGATTCGCGTACAGCTTCCTCAGCATCCAGAATATGGTTACTACCACCACCGATCTGTATCGCACCGCTGGTCTGGTAGGTGATTCCCATAGCTTCCTGCCATCCTGCTACCCTGGAGTACTTTTTCCACGGAGATACAGGGCTGGTTCTAGCCTCTTTGAATACTTCCTCACACGAACGTTTAGCAGATGAAATCTTTACACCAAGTTGACCATGAACACTTTGCGTATAACTATACAAACCAGGCATTGCCCTTTGTATCGTAGAGGCGAGAAGCCCCTCTGCATTAGCAACCAGATTAGTCATAATCGTTTGCCCGAGGGCATCCAACTGGCCTTCAACGTAACTTGTGACCATATCGCCGTAACGGTCGAGTATGTCGTCTAGATGCTTGTACTCCCATAAGTCACAAAGACTAGGCAACTTGAATCCTGGACCAAAGCCTACCCGCTCGGGCCTGTTAAAAACGACGGGGGGCATGACTGGCTCGCCACCGCCTAAAGAATAGTAGGTCAACGAAGACTCAGCAGGTGTTCCATCTGAATATACCGGATTGGTATACAGAGAGAGACAAAGTAAAATTGATACTCCGGAAGAAGAGAGTAATGTGAGTTTGGTATTTTGTTTTTTCATAGCTATATCAACGATATGAAGAATGCCGCCTCAAAAACCCAATACCAAATCATCACCCGGTATTGAAGTGGGAAGAAGAACAAAGGATCAATGCGCATTATTCGGCCGAACACTCTGCAGAACGTTGGCCAGAAGAAGATGCCTACAACACTAACGACAAATATTCTTAGATAACGAACAAATGAGAGTGTCTTATCAAGTCCTTCGTCTAGATTGAATACAAATTTATTAGGGTTTTTATCCGAATAGATATAGGAGATGAACGCACCCAACAACAGAGCCAGAATAAGACTCAATAGGACGTATACAGCTCTTTTATGTTTTCGGAGTTTCACAAATATCGCTATATCATTGCATTGGTGGAATGGATCATGAGGGTTTCAGCGCACGTTCACGATTAGTTCCTATAGATTCTGCAATCTTATAGGCAGCCTGTACCTCTGTTATTCCATGCTCATCCATCAACTTCTGCCTATCAACCTTCTCATCCTTTTCAGTCATTGCGAGAGCAAGCGCAATCGGTGGTGGAACATTTCGGAAAAGCATTTTCATTTGCTCACTCAGAACTACACCTTCTGTGTATTTAGCTGGGGCTTTTCTACAAGAAAGCATCATCGCTTTCTCATCGTCGGTGAGTGTTTTGAATCGAGCTATCTGCTCTACCTCGTCTGAAGGCATGTTAAGACACATCCACCATTCGATCATGTTCAGCAGCACTTTACCGCTATCTGGAAAATCGGCTACGTTCTGTGTACCTAACCAATACCAGGCTCCTAACTTACGCCACATCTTGACGATAGACACAACGTAGGGCATGAGGAGCTGATTTTTAAGTATTAAATGAGCCTCATCCGTTAGTACAACGGTCATTCTCTGTTCAAACTGGTTTTTCTCTACCTCTGCATTAATATGCTGAATCAATGAGGTGTAAGCTACGGCAAGAGTATCTTCATAACCACGGGCTGCAGATTGTGCAAGGTCGATAACCGTGACATCAGCATCTGGCCAGGGTTCACCTTGACGATTAAACAGGTTCCCGTTAAGTCCATCAGTAAACAACCTTATAGATGCGGCAAGGTTTTCAATTTCTTGCTTTTGTTGAACGTTATTTGGATCTGAGGCTACTAGATCAAGATGACGAGCTACATCTTCAGGTAGCACTGTCTTACCTTGATCTGCAGGTCTGTCATAAACCTCCCTCGCTGCATTCTTCAAGGCGATTTTAATTTTTCCCTTCAATGAACGGGTCAGATTATCAAGCTCCTTCTGCTCACCACCAGTGGCCATAAGTACGGCCATGATCTGAGCCTCACCTAAATAGTCTCTTACTTCCC
>JAHDDV010000577.1:0-14265 GCA_020629205.1 Chitinophagales bacterium
AAACGGGCAAGAAGTCCCCTACCCTCACGTCCCTGGAGAAAATTAGCAAGGCACTTGATATTCCCTTTCCTATCCTCTCCTTTATGTCGATGGACAACAGCGATGTAGCCGAAGAAAAACAGGAAGCATTTAGGCTAGTTCGACCTGCCATTCAGGCCATGATCGAAGAATTCTTCGTGGTAGACTAACCCTAATACCACCTTACTGTACACATACTGAAACAAAAGAATGATTGCAGCCATCTTAGCATTCACCGTCATCGCTACCCTACTCCTAGTAACACTTCTAATCCTTATCAGCATAAGTGAAGACAAAGAAGGAACAATCGCAAGCAATGCTAAACATTGGCTAAATACCCTTGATGCAGTATTTCCAATGATTGTAATCTTGAGCGTGGCTACCGCAAGTATTGCGGGAACCCTTTTTCTCAACTTATACAAACCAGGAAAAGAAGGTCGAGACGATTACCTATCAAACATCGCTGTAGAGTTAGGAGGAATAGCTTACGAGTTGTTTATTGTGGGTTTAGCATTCGCATGGTACGAAAGACGGAAGGAAAGAAAAGATGCTACTAAAGCCAGAAAAGAGCAACTGGAAAAAGAAGTTAAGCGAGAAATAAGAGTCGAGCGAAACCAAATCCAAAGCTATATCCCATTAAAAACGGATCAGGGTAAAATAGTGATGTGGCAGTCGATCAAACGCCTTAACGATCTTGGGGTTAAGGACATTAACCTAACCCATGCAGACCTCTCCGTCATCGAGGCTTCTAAAGAAGATAACGTGATAAGAACTATTTTGCTTGAAAACACAAGCTTTTCGGATGCGTCTTTTGCTGGGGTAAACTTGAGTCGTTCAGAATTTATTAACTGCCGGGCTTCGGGCTTTAGCTTTACTAATGCACCAGTCATACACACTAACCGCAGTATGTTCATGCTCAACGCAAAATTTGATGGCTCAAGTTTGCAGGACGGAACATTCGCAGGGGCGTATCTAAATGGAGCAAGCTTTAAAAATGTAACTTTCTCGCGAGAAATAAATTTCGAAGGTGCTGATTTGAGAAATGTGTCTTTTGATGGAGCCGTCGGCACAAGAATGAATTTCAACCGCTGCTGGGTCAGTGATGACCTCCTAAGTAAGATTGATTCATGGGACCTTGATCGAAACACTTTTTTCAAGAACCATGTATTGATCATGTGGGAAGAGCTCATAAGCACTCCTCAATTTGGCCCTTACAAGAATACAAGAGAAGTCTGGCACTTAGCCAATATGACCTGCTTCGCAGGAACTACAGACATGATATCTAAAACAGGAGCTACTACGATAGTGCTTCTGGAAACATATGAAAATGAAGAAGAATGAGTGTAAAAGTAGTAGGGATCGAAAAATAACTGATGATGAGTTTAACGCATTCGTAGCTTGACTTCTGGGAAGAATATGGCTAGACAGTAATAATGTTGAATTAGCGGGGAATGCAGCTACAGAATCATGGCTAATTCCAACTTCATCAAAAACTGAACCCTAAGTTCCACTCATCTATCCGATCACTCTAAGCCCCATCAAAGAACAATTATCCTCCCCAATTTCCAAAGTACGCGTTTCTATCAGTCGCACGAGCTCATTCAGCTCAACACCATTCTGGTAAAGCCCTTCGATCTCCGCACTACTTACAGTCTCCTCTACCCCATCCGAGTAAATCAAAAAAGTATCAATCTCGGAAACGCTGTTAATTATATGGGTGTCAATGGCCACCTTAGTATCCTCCCCTTGAACAGCTCGAGTTACCACATGCCGGTACTTCTCAGTTCTGGAAACATCACGAATAGAGCCGCTGTCAAGTAGCTCATTCATTAGAGAATGGGACCTGGACTCAAAAGCTAACTTACCCTGTCGAAAATGCAGCACCTTCACATCACCGACCCAAAAGCAAACCGCAAAGTCGCCTTGAAGGAGAACTCCACCTACCGTAGCTCCAATCTTTTTTCCGGTTAGATTAGCAACTGCCACTAACTCAGCCCCTGCATTGTCAATAGCTACTTGTAAGTCAAGATTATCAGGTTCGGCTCCTGCAACTTGCTCCACAATACTTTCAGCAACAATCTTAGCAGCTAGGCTCCCGTTAGCATACCCTCCCATCCCATCCGCAATCAAAATCAGGTAGCTTTGTGGACCAATGCTCTTACACAAAACGTAGTCCTCATTTGCAGATCGCTTCCCTCGATGTGAAAAAGTTATCGACTTCATGAATCTCCGGTTGCTTGAATAGTACCACCACCGTGCTTCGTCACACGCGGGCGGGTAGATATCTTAATGGGCTTGTTAGAGACGCTTTTTTCAGTCGCCTTAGTCGCCCAAAGAAATCCCTCTCCTGGGCTCAGCGTGCTCATCTCTAATGGAGAAAGAATGCTGGTCTGAGTAATGGATCGCTGTATATGCTTAAGCCACTGCGGACTATTAAACTTATGCATCAGCACGATGCTACTTAGCTCAATAATCTCATTTGGAAGGCTAGGTGGATCCTGGCTTGCGATCATTATGCTTACTCCTTTGTGCCGCATCTCGCGTATTGCAGTAACGATATTTCCGGTCAGATCTTTGTTCCCCATGTATTTATGCGCTTCGTCAAAAACGATAAACTTATTGAAGTGCTGATCCTTATAATTCTTTACACTCGAGAAGATGTTCAGCATGATCACGAAAAGGCCAAGCGCCTCGTCCTTCTCAATAAACTCATCCCGAAGGTCAACAATCACTAATCTTCCTGGCCGTAAAAGATCCCTAAGCACGAACCCACTATTTACATAGTCACTCGCAAAACTCAATCGTTGCCGAGCCAGTGATTTTTGAGAATTGGACAGCAATTCAGAGGACTCTACGCTATCACTTATCGCCTCGATTGACAGGTTTCTGCGGTGTTCTTTCATGATCGCTTTCAACTGCTTGATGTAAGTTGAGTCGTTGCCAATTGCCCCTAGCAAAAACATCCAGTCTTGTACGTTTAATTCCCTTGGATGAAAAGAGATCGGATGCACTTCAATGGAAGGATATTCTGACTGCCGCTCTTCTACTTTATCCCGCGGAGTCAACAAAATGACATCCTCTACCCTATCAGGCTCAGCTCCGTATTCTGACCGTAGCTTATGTAGTTCACGTTCATTGTCGTTTGGGTAGATCATGGACGTAAACTCAGGTTCATAATCCATGCTTTCACTGTAGTGAAATATCACTCCCGCTAGTGGCGATGGCAGCTTGTTAACTTGATCAAACTGCTTAAGTACCATCTCACTTACCGTGCCAATCGTATAGCTCTTTCCCCCTCCTTGAACGCCGAACAAGCTGATCGTATTCGTTTCACTAAGGTCGATCGCAACACGCTTACCGTGTATACTTTTTCCTAGCATCCCGAATTGAGCTCCTGGAGAGTTTTTACCAACCAGAATATCAAAAGAAGGAGCAACGTGTTTCTTCAGCGATTCGGGCACTGCTGGCGGTTCATTCACAATCTGGCCTGAAGAATTTGGCGGCTCAACGAGCTGGGAAGGTTCTACTACTTCTATAAGGGCACTCCCTGTGGCTTCCTCCGAAGCTGATGGTAAAGCTTCCTGTACCTCCGTTGCAGCTGGCTCTGAGATTATTTCGACCCCGTACTTCTGAACAAAAGGCTTCAATTGATCGCCAAATCCTAATAATTCAGCAAAGTCATTATTAAATACATCGTGCTCTAACCTTCTAGTGTTAAGGTCTGAGTCAGGATCCAAAATCTCCTGAATAAGCTTCCTCCCAAACGTAAAGAAAGTCAACTCACTATCTACCACTTCTTTTTCGTGACGCTTCTTTGCGGAGAAATCAAAAATCAGTCCCAGTTGCTGAAACTTGAAGGAGAATCCACCATCTAGCTGTTGAATAAAGTCAAGATAGGTACTGTAGGCATTCGACGAGAGATACTCATAACGGTAAGCTCGTTCAACGTAGAAGGTAAGCAATGAACGCAACTCTTTATTCTTAATCTCCCGGTCTAACCGATCGTGGGAAAGGTGATACTCCGGATCAAAATTGAAGCGAAGCGCTTCAATCGTATTCAAAATTTGCTCCTTCATCCCTATCCTTAGCTCTTCCTTTTGAGCTACCGCAAGAGAAGTCCTGCACTTTAATTCGATTACATTGATCAAAATTTCACGCTGGTCCGGATCAATCGAAACAAGTAATGTATCAGCTCTTTTACGACTCTCCGTATTCAAGTCATCAAAAAGATGCTGGTGCAAATCCACCGGAATTAGAAAGGCCTCCGTTAGATAGCCCTTCTTCTCTAGTACTCTCTTAGCAAAAGCTGAACCTATAACTTCAAATGCTTTATTCTTAGTTGAATTCAGCTGAAGTACCAGAGAACTACTTACAGCTCTCAGGTCTTCCAGTAAACTCTTCACTTTAATCTCATCATCCGGTTTGTGTATATCAAGACCAAACTCTTCGAAATGAGGACCTAGCAGGCCCAACACTTCAGATGTGGGCCTGGTTGTAAGGAAACTAGAAATGCCAGATACTTCTTCTCCTGGGACATAGTCCAGTAAGAAAGGTATGTCTCCATTCTTTGCGGGCTGGTCAAATACTTGTGGCCCAATATTCTTGTCAAAGGTGACTACCCAATCTGAATAATCATGGAGATGAGAAAGCAATACCTTGTCCCTATCTTGAAGCACCAGCTTTGTTGCTGGTATAGAACTCGTAACTTTAGAAGCTAGTGCTCCCGCAATGAACGACTGGATGTTAGCAAACAGTTTTATTCCTGTCGCTCCTGCTCCACCATAAGGTCGCATCAATGAATTGGAGACAATAAATTTATTCCACTTCACTTCCTTTCCTGACACCTCCACGGCCACGGTAGGGTCTATCACTAGACCATTGAGATAAAAGTTATGCTTGTTCTCTCTGAGCTTGATTAGCTCATCCGTTACCGGAAATGGGCTTATCAAAAAGCTAAGATGTGCCGAATAGTCACCAGGACTTTTTAAGTAGTCTCGAATCTGGTTGACCGAAAAGCGCAGTTTAGGAAACAGCCTGTTTTGAGATGGCTGAGAAAAGGCTTCTGCTTCTTCTGAAATGTTATACTCAGGATTGATAAGATTTCGAAGGCCTTCTCCGTGCTCAATGATTCGATCTTTGCCTTTGAATATCCTTACCTCGTACTTTATATCCCTGAACTGACCATCCGCCTCTAAAGCAACCAATGCATCCGCGAAGACACCTGCTTCTCCAGCATTAAATAGATTAACAATGAGCTTATCAGTATATGGATGCTGTAATAGGTAGTTCTTGAAGTGACGAACAACCAATCGCTGACTGACATCGGATTCCACAAAGTTATCCTTGGTCACGTTTAGTGACACTCGAAGAAAATGAGTAAGCTGTCGCTTTATCGAAGTAAAACTACCCCGTTCAGCCTTTTCGTTTGGACTCAAATATAATCCCCATCCAAAGCAGAGTTCACCGCTATAGTGGTAACTTTTGAAAGTATCTGGCTTAACCAGGACTAATGGGCTATTCTCAGGGGTGAGCCCCCCTGTGAAAAACCTTTCTAGATTCTTAGGCCAGTCTTTTTGATAACCAGAGTAAGCTTGTGTTTTTTCTTCCCAATCGTGAAAGACTTCAATCAACTGATTGGTCCAAGCAAGCCGCAAAGGGTGTAGTGGTGACATTAACAACGCCTCAACCTTATTCCCATTGGGTAAATAAGAACGTACCCTAGCTATATCCAACAGCTGCAACTCCGTCAAAAATTGCTGTAGCTTTTGCCGCTCCTCCTTTGCCAGATCCTCACTTGCTATCTGAGTCTCTAATGCAGTAGTCCACTGGGTCAACCTATGGATATATTCCTTAATCTCTCCCGCAAAGGAGAAAACATTCGCGGTTTCAAATATTCCGTTCTCTTCCTTATTAGAAGCTTTTATCTTTGAAAAAATAGAACCCCGCAGCTTCAAAATTGGCTGAGGGATAATACTATTTAGCTGGCTACCTTTAAACCCAATTGACTTAAAGCCTGCTACTGAAGAGTTTTTATGCAACGTGGCATCTACAAAACCAAAATTATTCGCATTATCGAGAAACACTTCTTCTATTACCCGAAGCTTAGAGGACAAGCTAATCTGAAAATTTTGATTCGTTGCGTAGTGTATGTGATAAGTGGAAACAAGTTTCCGTGGACTGTCGCTTATCCACGTATCGGAATGATCTGATGAAACAGGAATAGAAGCCTCCTTACCATTTTTTAAAAGGTCGGCCCTAAATCTAAAGTATGCTTGTAATACGTTCTTCAGTTTAACCTTTTTCTCACTTCCAGCGTCCTCCTGCGGCTCATCGTCTATCAGATAGTAGAAATCATCAGAATCACAGGTTAGTTTTCGGTTAAGAACATCCTTACTCGCCTGCGCATCTTGTAATTTATTTTCTTCCCAAGTAGCCTGTACTGTTGGATCCTTGAATCGATCATCAAAATTCAAAACCGTACCAAACTCATCCTCTGCTAGTACCTTTAGAAAATAAGAGCCCTCCTCTATAAGATTAGGATTTAGTTCCACGGTTATGTCACGATGCCCTCGAGGAGAGGCAGAATTCTTTACTTTCCTCAAAGTCATCATCTCATCCCCCGCACCTCCGTTGACGGCCATCAACTTAACCACAAAGTACTTCAGGTTGACTACATCTTTTGGTTTTGGATTGGTCCATAAGCGAATCCTAAGCTTTGTTGATTTAGAGCTTTTTCCCGTCAAGTAAATACTACCACCTTCTTCTTTTAGATCGGTGCTCTTCAGGTGCTCTACAGTAAGTTTTATATGCTGAAAGTCAAGATCTGGAATAGTCCAGTTAACAAAATTGAGATCGCTGTAATTCTCGTGGATGATTCGGCATATACTAGAAGCTGTTCTCGCTTCCCTTTCAACTTTAAGAAATCTAACAATCGATTTTTGAATCGTCTGAGGTTTAAGTGGTAACTCCCCTATTCGATCGTTAAGAGGTCGATCAAAAGAACTAAGAATGCTAATGCTGTCCTGGTTGGAATTCAGACGGTACTTTATCTTTTCTGGAGATGCAAGTAAAATAGAATCTGGAATCAAGTTAAGCAGGTAAATAGAATTACCAACGTTCTCATCAGAGTATCCATCATCACTTAAAACAATCAAATACGCAATGATATCAGCCGTGGTAATGTTACCTGACTTGAGCGAAGCCAAAATTTCATCTATCGCTAACTTATACCCTTCTGGAACTTCTTCCAGAAGCTGTGCCTTAAGCGCATCTTCTAATCCACCTACACGAATCTCTTTGAATGTTGCGTTCCCATAAGAGTCTTCCGCAGCGGTCCTACTATTAGCGGGAATGAGCACAAGTAACGGGTCTGATAGTTGGTTCCTTAGTTCAATCAGTTTAGTGGCCGATATATAACGCTCACCTACTTTTTCATCCGCAATGATGTAAGTATTGAGTGTAGGATACTGATCTCGAAGTAGATCCCACAGATACTCCAACTCATTCGCTCCGAAACCCGTAATTTTCATACAATGGCCTGGCGTTTTTGACGCAAATTCCTGCGCATAGGTTTCTAGCATCAAGCGGATGATCCGTTGATAGTAAGAACTCAAAGATGTTGCTGCTTGTGTCATAAGTTATAACGGGGTCTTATTTTCTGCAGGATGTAGGCATCACTCAGATCATTATAAAATCCAATTTGGCGTAGCTTATTTTTGAAAAACTCCACATTCTCCTTAAACGCTAGATGAGTGTTAAGTACCGCTCCTTCAAATCTTGGTTCTTCCAACCCATTTATGACAAGACCGTAGCGGTCACGTAAGTTGGTAATCAACTCTTCTATCGATAAACTCCTGGTCGTAAACGCGCCATCTCTAACCTCCAATACCAGAATTTGAACCAAGGTTTCAAGTAAGCGTGTCCCCATCACGAACCGCCGGGGATGCTTTTTACTCCTTCCTTGAGCCATGAATCCATTCTCCGAATTATTGAATGAAAAATTGGCTAATAGTCGCCGGTACTCTACAAACTGTCGCTTGCTCTTTTGATTCATCAATAATGCCAGATACTTGTCAAAGTAGCTATCCTCGTACTGTACAATCTCTTCTACTAAGCGGCTATCCTCTTCGTCTAGATTACCCACTGCTTGGTTCCAAACTGCTTTCATGTAGGGCTCAAAATCATCCGGCCGGTCTTTCAATACGGATAAGGCTCGCGGAAGATTGTTACTTTCTGTACGGTCTACACCGAGATAGCCTAGTGCAATGTTTATCTTAAAGGAAGCCTCCAGATACGGATATATAGAATTGTATAGTCTGGTGGCATCTTCAATCGCATCTACGGATATCTTGCTGTCAAAGTTATCCGTACAATCAACAACAACACTCCAATCGGATTCAACCGCCGTAGTCCCCTCTTCAACCATTTTAGGAAGCAAATGAATCAACTTTTGTAAGTAGCACGAAAGATGAAAAGCCGTAATTATTTTAAAATAGTTGATCAGTACACTCCTAGGAATTACCCCTTTATATATCAGTAAACGACGAACATCATCACAGTACAAAGCCGCATCCTCAGGTAGAATAGGCTGTATATTAGTAATTGATGATTGACTCTTAATGAATCCGGGAGAAATGCTCTTTACCAGCTTAAGCACTCCAAGGCTATCCACGTCCATATCTACGGACTTAATCGAACTGGTGATGGGGTCCCACCCCTCCGCCAAAAAAATTCGGAGTTCATCCCTTACCTGAGTGTCTGCCCCCAGCATCGTGTAAACCTGGTCCGCAGAGTAATAATCTCGTACCCTTTTAGCATTACGTACCCGGTAGCTTTCGATATGGATAGGCCGCAGCGACGAGATCGATTCATTGTCAACCTGTCCTCGATTAACTAGATTCAGAAGATTTGTTCTCAACCACAGCGCACTTGCTTTAGGGTAGTCTAAAAACCCTTCAACCTCCCCTGCCTTTTCTAGGCCCGAAAACACCTGCGTAAACTTATCTAAATCAATACTAACACTTGCGCCACGGCGTGCTCGCTGTTGTGGGCGTTGTCCATCCCACTGAAGTAACATATAAAGATTAATCAATGTATTATCCAGATTAACCGCTTTAGCATCAACACTAAAAATCAGGTCGTTTCTAAAAACAGAGTCTTTATTTCCAAGCTTGATAGCCATAACTTAGTTGATTTCAAAGGGCTTAAAAACAAGGTGGTTCTCAGACGTACGTACAACCTGAAAGAAGGCATTATTATCTTCCGTCAGTAGCACTCGATCATAACTCAAATTTTCTAGAAGGTTCTTAAAGATTAACAACTCAATGAACTTTCCCCTTAGGTCATTCAGCGAAGGACTAAACCCTTGCTGAATAAAATAAAGCATCTCGTATAGATCAAGAGAGATCGTCAACCGAATATGCGGCTCCGCTTTGTGCCTGAAAACCAAACTGTCGGGTTCATATTCCAGGTAGGTTACCAGATGCCGGGTCTCATTCACAAACAGCTCAAAATCCTCTAGTGGGAACAGTCGGAACGATTTTGCAAAAGGATCCTTCACCTCAGTAGAAGCTAGCACCAGAAAATCACGATCGATTCCCTCGTTATCACAACCTTCGTTTAGTGAGATTGCCCGCGATATGCCATATTTTGTTTTACCCGTTTTATCGCCGTTTTTCAGCACTTCTAGAAACTGAAAAACGGAATGGTAAGGCAGACGGTCCAAGTAGAACGGCATCTGCCTATCCTCTCCTTCTTCGTCACTTTCCACAAGAATAGACCGCGAGGCTCCTTCAAAATACTGATGCCGGATAAACAACTTCTGAAGCTCCTTTATCTCTTGTAAAACCTCGACGGACTGATCGTGCGCCGGCACGAGAATTTTTTGTGCATTGAACTTGGCTAACAGATCAGTATCTCTGTCTGAAAAGGGAAGAAAATCTTTAGCCAAGTGATGCCCGAAATAAAGGTCCCGGTCAAGATCAGGAATCGACACCTCTCCGATATCGGTCTCTCGCAGCAAGTGAATCAACCGATCTTGCTCTCCTCCATCCTTCAACCTAGGATTTGTAACATTGAAATAGTAATACTGCCAGTACTTTTCGGGATCTAGGCGATGTGCCTCTATGAGCGACTCCACCTCATTACACTGGTAGTCACGCGATAACGTAAAGGCAATAAATGACCGTAGATCACGCATTGTTACATGCAACTCTCGCTTCAGACTAGCCGCTTTCAGCACCCACTCCATGCGAGTTGTAACGGTTTCACCCGAGGCTTCGTCGTTAAAACTATCAACGTTATACTTTATGAAACAACGATCCGCGAGAGCACAACCTTCACATTTCTTCCACAACGACTTCTGAGTGAGCGCACGCATTTGCTGCCGGAACAAGGAAGGGGTATCCGCGTCACTAGCAACAACCGAACGCAAATTCAAATTAATAATCATCAATCCTTCCGGCAACTCCTGATGCCCCTCCGCATAAAAGTAACCTTCTATAATCTCCGCTAACCCTTGATGAGCACCCGAAGTCTGCAGAAACTCAACTAGCCGCCCTTCATTTATGGCGATTATTCTCCCTTCTTTAGCTTCACTATATTTATCCAGCCCAACAAATGGGGAGAAAAAATCTTCCAGTACTTGATCATTCAAGCGCTCTTCCTCGTCCTGAGATCCATCGTAGTTGCTCTCGTACGCCATCCCCCCAATCGAAAACCGAGCACCATTCTTATTATCAAATCGCTCTAAGGAGCGAACTTGCTCATCTCGCTCTATCCGTTGGATGAAAGCAGTTTTTCCATCACCAGCGTTACCCGTGATGATAACCAACTTAAACTTACCATCAAGAATAGCCGGAACCAGCTTCTTATCCAGTTTCGTCTCGGTGTAGGTCAAATCATCATACACACTGGAGTAGACACTAGCACGAGTCCCTGCGTTACCGTGTCGTGACTGACTGTAAAGAGAATTTATATAGTCGATATATCCAGGATGCTCAGTCTCCAAAACAGGGTCGACAGACTTCCCTTCAGCATTTTTTTCAGCTAGTACACTTTCTGATCCGATGGCCCTTAAAGCGTCAAGCATCTCCTGGGCGGATGTAAATCGTGATGATTTATCGGTAGCAATGGCCTTCAAAAGAAAGTCAGCAAACAGCTGAGAAATCAACGGCTGATGGTCTTTTGGCGAAATAGGTGGCTTCCCCATCAGCGGAAACCGCTTCTTCCAAGGGTATTGCTTACATACCAGTTCGTAAAGCGTAATACCTAAAGCAAAAGTATCTGCGGAGGCGTCCCATGCTACCTGGTGGTTACTAATCAAATCCGGTGCTAAGTAGGGATTAGTCCCCACAAAATCTTTATTGTCTGCTAAGAAAGACGCAACGTTGAAATCGATCAAAACAAACCGCTCCTTCTTATCCCAGACGATATTCTGTGGTTTGATATCCCGGTGAAATATCGGCTGTTCCAGTGCCTGCATCTCAACCAGTGCCGATAAAATATCTACTCCAACCTTATATACAGTAGAGATAGGAAGCTTCGCATCTGTCCGGGTATAAGTGTTCAAACTCTCTCCCGCCAAAAATTCCATCACCGTAAAAAACTGCCCGTTGTTAGATGAGCCGTTCCATATGAATTTTACAATATTGGGGTGAGCAAGTCTTGTCAAAGCATTGTATTCATCCAGTGCTGAGTTAAGAGAGACACTTTCGTTGAAAAGCTTAAGAGCAAAGTAATTCCCCTGGATATTGTGCTTCACCTTAAAAACACGCGAATAGCCGCCCGTGCCTAGAACTTCATGGATGATGTAGTCATTACCTATTCTATCACCTTCCTTGAGTTCATAAGAATCAATTACTTCCTGCTCGGATTTTGACACAACTTCGGTCGAAGAAGAATCTTCCTCCATGGCTGTTTCTAGAAAATCCTCAAACTCATCAAGCGTCTCCCAACGTGCCTCATCATCCGTCAAGATAGTATGCCCACAAAGTTCGTCTAACCATTTGGGCAGGGCCGGATTGATCGCCGTAGGCAACCGATCAGCCGACAACCGTCCCCCCATCTTATTCAGCGCATAGGGAGTCTTTACCGGCTCCTCCCCCGTGAACAGCCAGTAAACCAGCACCCCTAAAGAGTAGATATCTGATCGCCTGGAAGCCTCCCCCACCGTCAGTTCTAGTGGATGATAAGCAGTAGTATTTGACTCCGTCAGGGTCGCCATCACCGTGTACCCCTTCGCCTGGTGGTCTGAGAAATAAGACTTCCCAAAATTTCCCAAACGCGCGTAACCACCGCTCAGAAAGACGTTGTCCGGGTTAATATCGCGATGAAAAATATTTTCTTTATGTGCTTCCTTCAACGCAGCAATCAGGTTTCGCACTATCCGAAGTTTCTCCGAAAAAGTAAAAGTCTGATGGTAAGCCTCGGCGCGTAACGAGTTCCCATCTAAATAATCTGAAATTTCATAAAACAGATGATTCTCCTCATCAATCTTGAAGGCTACGTTTAGAATAAAGGGATGCGCCTTAATCTTATGTAAGGCGGTATACTGGTTCTTTATCGCCTCCTCCCGCCGCTCCAGCTCTATCGGGCTCAGACCGTTAACTTGAAGACTATACTCCCTGATCCGCTTACGTATCGAAGAAGTAACCCCTTTCGGCTTTACCAAATACTCCACAAAGTTGACATCCTGCTCCAATACCTCCAGTATCTCGTACCCCTGCACCTCCCGCTTCTCTTCCGGCTTCCGCTGACTCTGTACTCCGGTCAGATAGTCTACGACCCCCTGTTTTATATCCCGAATATCATCGCGCCGCTTACCTACCCTTCCTGGATCAGTTAGAAAATCAATCAACTGCTCGTTCAGCTCAAACGTCAGCTTTCCTGACTCTTCCCACAATGATGGTCGTACACTATTTGGGTAGGACAGCGTCACCGTAGATTGTATCCACGCCTTACCCCATCGGTATTCCTGTTCTTTCAACTTCGACGCCAGGATACTCGTTTTCTTACGTAACGTCTTATGCGGGTTAGGCCGCTCCCGATCATTATGATACCAGTAGTTATCATCCCCTTCTATCCGTCCCTTCCAGTCTTTATTCTCGATGTTGTACACTGCGTGTGGAGCCACCAGCACCATATCGTACTCCCAAAATTGCGTTCGGTTGTTTCTTGGGTTAGTCGACGCGATCTCAATGTTTGGGATCAGTACATAGCTATCCGGCAACTGCCCTTCAAGAAACTTAAGCAGCCGATCTTCCCCCTTATTTACCGGCCCTTCCGAATGAGGCGGATGGATGATTACTGCCATGATTCAATCTCTTTTTCTACTAAGTTTCTCGCTTGTTTCTCACAGCTGAAAGCTCTTTCTTGACTCTCTAAGTATAGTCTAGATTTTGAAACAATTTCGTCGTATGAGTCCGACAATAGTGGAACCCTAAGGCTTTTTATTTGGTATGTATCAAGGTGTCGCTGCCCAGTACCATATGAGAAACTCTTCAGTATTACTTGTCCAGCTTTGGATTGTAAAAAAGGAAACAGGTAATAGTTAAAGTCAGACCCTTTTTTTGGAATAATTCTAACCAAGTTGTTAGTCGCTGCAAAGCCATCAAAATATTCAGGTACAATTGAACAGTTCCCCATAGTGACAGGACTTCCTGAATCCTGAATAGCAATCCACCCCTTCCTTAAAACATAGTTATCAATATTTGGCATCTTTTTAGACAAAAAAGAATCAACATTAGGAAATACTTCAAGTAAATTTGTCCCGCTTAGGAAAGGTACTCCAAACAGAGGGTTGTCAACTCGCATACGCTTAAATATGCCTGGAGTAAACACATCTCCCGACTTCTCTGCGACCTCAGCTAAATCATATTTAGCCGCAAGCTCTTGATAATACTCTTCAAATGCAGAAAGATTTGCATGTGCATCAAATCTTAGTCTTCTCTTCTCAAATTGTGATCGATCAGAGAGATATACAGGTTTGCCTTCTAACTCTCCCACATTTTGATCAAATATTGAGATTGCCTCTCGCAACAAACGATCCGCATCCTCACGAAGCCTAGCCGCTTCAGTAATCAAGTTATGAATCCGCTCTTGCAACTCCTTCGGAAAAATCGGAACAGGAAGATCCGTCAAATGATGAGGCTCAATATGCTTCACTACCCCACCGTAGCTTGCTTGTGTCAATAAAGCGTATCCGTACTTTGAAGCAAGAAAAGCGTATAGGTATCCCCTAAGAGTATT
>JAHDDV010000577.1:14365-20743 GCA_020629205.1 Chitinophagales bacterium
CCATCGCTAAGGTGATAAGCAGCATCAATCCTCAAATCGCTATTGCTGATCACCGAAGCATCTATTTGTAAAACCTTCATGCATCGTGTTATTTAGATTGGATAAAATCATGAAACGCCCTCGTTATTTGGGGCAGGTCATCGTTCAAGCGCTTAAGTTTTTCCGTTCGGCGCTTCACCGACGATTCACCATTCTTATCATAAACCAGATACTCCTTCTCTTCTTCAAACAGTAATTCAGCCCCATCTTCATCACGTACGTAAATTGGGTTAGCCCTTCGGTCTTTACCCAGCTTCTCCGCAATGGCCATAAAGACCTGATAGTCTTCTTCTCCCGCAGCGGCCAGTTGTCGCTCTTCTTCTGTTTTTCGCTGTAAAAATAGAAGTGATGCCTGTACCCCTACCTGAGGCAAAAAAGCCTCCACCGCTAAATCTACCGACGCTAGTAACTTGAATTTATCTAAAATCCATTCCCGTACTCGTAGTGTATTCGGGTTGCCTAGTATGCCATCCGGCAACACAATGGCCATCCGCCCGCCCGGTTTCAGGAAATTGTAACAGGCCTCTATGAAAAGTACCTCCGGTGCTACACTTATGGCAGCAAGTTCGTAAGCCGCAGCTATGTCTGTCTCCACCTTTACTTTAGTCCCGAACGGAGGATTAGCAAAGACCAGATCAAACTTCCCCCTGGCGTCTGCAACTTCATAGCCGCTATCTCCTGCGTTCGCGATGCTGGCGTCTATCTTCTCCTGAATCCTTTCAATCTCTTCTGGATGCTCCCAATTAGGATAAGCAAGTGAGTTCACATGGAAGATGTTAGCGTGCCCGTCTCCCGCCATCACCATATTCATTCGTGCCGCCTTCTTCAAATCCGGGTCGAAGTCAAAACCGAAGATGCTATCCTCCGCGTACTCACTTATCCGGTCATTCACCTCCAATGAGTTATACTTCTCTTCCAGTAATGGTCCTTCTAAATCAGGGAACAAGTCTTTGGCAATCTTCTTCCGCACGTGCTCCAACGCCATCACCAAAAAGCCCCCCGACCCACATGCCGGATCCAAAATTCGGTGATGCTCCTCTGGGTCCATCATCTCTACCATCGCTTTCACGATGTTCCGGGGCGTAAAGAATTGCCCGGATTCTTGCTTCAGGGTATTAGAAACTATCGTTTCGTATGCCGTTCCTTTTACATCTACCGAAGCATCTAAGAAAGAATACTTCGCTAGCTGCCCTGCTATAAAGGCAACCCCTTTATCGGTCAGCCCAATAGACTCACTACCATCAAAGACATCACTGTAGATTTCATCCTGCTTTAGCTCCTCAAAAAGAGCTTTGATCCGCCCGGCTACTGCCGCCCGGCCCTCGGCACTGTTTTGCTCCTTCACCCCTACCCAAAACTTACGCCGGTAACTCTTTCCTGCCTGTCCATCAATGAATCGGCGTTTCTCATCGTAGAGTTTACAAAAAATCAGGTTAAGCAACTGCCAAAAAGCATCTTTCTTGCGTCCCTCATTACCATAGATATAATCGTGGCTACTCTTAAAAACTTTAATCAGAGAATCATTCGCTGGGTTCCTTGTCATCGATCGGTCATCCCGATCCAAATCATCTATTGATTGTCCTTCCCCCGGAAAGTCCGAGAGATCAACAAATTTATCATTATCAAAATCATCGGTCTCCCGCTGCAAAAAGTGATAATCGCGACCGTTCGTCCACAGCCCAAACTCCCCTTTCTCTAAAGCCCCCATCGCGTTTTCAAGAGTAGCGATCAGGCCCTTCTTCGCGTGGCTTTCTTTTGTCTTACTGTCTTGTATGGCACATACCCGGATAACATCATCCTGATTCTTTGTTGCACCAGCATCAAAAACCACCAGTTCGATCTTCTGCTTTTTTGTCTTTCCGGTATCTGGATCGGTGTACGAAATTCGGTAGTCTCTTGCCATATCACCAAGATCAAACCCGTACTCTTCGTTGAGCATTCGAATCACCGATTGTAGGTTCTCCTCTTTGCTACTAATCTTCTTCACCTCTCCTGTCAGTAGGCAGATCAGTTGATTATCTTCAAGCACAAACCCTTCTTGGTTTGCTTCTGTGTCTTTTCTTTTCTTCATATCAGGTGTCAATTAGAAGCTCAAGCTCCCGTAATCGATTATAAACTTTAGTACGTTGGTTTCGCCGACCCGCGTAGCGCAGCATCCTGCTTTGGTTAACTTGAAACCGGCTAACCGCCTGTTTCAAAACCAAAGCTGTTTTTTCATCACTTAGTACCGGGCGGAAAAAAAGATCGTCCACCATCAGATCAACCATCACCTTCTCCAGAGAAGAAGTAGTTACCCCCTTCAGTTCCAGTAGTGGAGCTTCAGATACCAACGGCCGCACCACGATACTTTCCTCCAGCGGAAGAATATAGCGCTCTACAAAAGCGGCATCAGGATTCAAATAGACCTTCTTGCTCAAAGCCGTCAGGGCATCAAAGGCACTTTCCATCGCGCTGCGTTCCACTTCTATAAAAGTGTACTGGTGGTTATTTGGACAGCTAGCCCATTCATTCAAAAAGCCGCTGTGCCAAATACAAAGTCCCGCTTCCGGGCTGGCCTCCCTTACTAGGTTCCGCAACCTGGTAGACCAGCGGGTTAGTTCAGGAGTCCACTCCTCCTTCACTACAAAGGAGTAAACCCCTCTACTCACGTAAGTAATAAGTGCTTTCTCTTTCAACTGATGGATGCGCCAGGCAATCGTTTTGTCTGTCAGTTCAGGCGCTACCTCATGCAGAAAACCAACCACCTCATCTCGCTGAACCGACTGCCGATCCGCAAAGTGCGTAGTGAGTTGTTGTAGGATGTTTTCTTCGGGCAATGGTTGGGTGCTTGGCTCAGTAAGTACACGAAGATAGAATTAAAATCAACAAATCAAATTATCGGCACTAATTACTGTATCCTGCCGAAAGTTGGAACATCCTTTCTTGAACGTATCTAATCGTGAACAATACAGAGGGCGCGGCCGCAGGTCCTAGATCCCGTTCCTTACGGGGTGCAAAGAAAGTTGACGGGAAGCAGTGTTGGGGTTAACCGTCAAGAATCTCAACTTTAGTTAATTTGAGGCAAATTTCACCCATGCCCACAATAAGACTAATCAAGGTTGCCAACCTACTATCTCTCCCGACGGCTAAGATTGTAGACTATCTAGCAACTCAGGGGCATGAGGTAAGACATAGCCCACTAACGAAAATAACGGAAGAACAGTACGCACTCCTTAAAGTAGGCTTCCCTGACGATTTTATTCGCGCTCCTGATACTATTTTCACTAAAGACAGCCGCTCAGAAACTAGCAATCCTGTCCCAACGTCATCTATCCCTCCCCAACCTCCTCCTGATCTTAAGGGCCTGAAAATCATGGGGAAAATCGAAATCAACAAATCCAGAAAGAGAAAAAATAACCGCTTAAATCAGAAATACCGTTACACCGCTGACACTTCTACCCCTGACTTTGACCTCGAGGACACCGAAGTCAAATACTTAGGCCTTCTATACAAAGAGCGCTTTGATAAAGGGTTCGGATTCATCAGAAAAATAGGTGGTAAAACAGATGTCTGGTTTCATATCACCCTCGTCGATGGCGAAGTGGTTCCTGCTGGTGAACTGCTGGTGTTCTCCGTAGGAAAGTCAGAAAAACATGCCGGCAAACTCGAAGCAACTTCGCTCCAATTTTTCTCAAAATCAGTTCTTGCTCCCGAACAACTATCAACTTGGTACAGGCAATATCATGATCCTCAAATCCAACAAGAGATTCGAGAAAAAATGTCCTTGGAAGCCAAGGCAAGCATACTTAAAGAAGAACTAGATGGCATTATTGCAAATTCGACCCACCAAGTAAAGCCAGCTCTCCAACAACTTATTAAGAAGTTCTTTCCTCCAGTTGAGCCAAGCAGTCAAGAAGATCATTTACTTAAAATCGCTGATGAACACATTGACCAGAAAGGCGATCCCAACTTACGCCTCCATTGGTGGCTAACTGGACTCGGAAATTCAGTCGTCACCCAGGAACTTATTTTGTCAAGCCTCCTCCAGAACGATTCAGCACTACAAGTTCAAATCTTCCACCGAACACCAATAGACAAACATCTCCTTCTTTTAGAACACCTTTTGTCCTCCGTTAGCATAGATGCGCTCTTTTCTCTGAGGAAAGAGAGTATGCCATCATCACTCAAAAGCAGCCTCGACCACTTCATAAAGGCCAATCTTACTTTTGCCGAAGAAGCCGATCACTTCTTTGCTGGCCGGTGGGACCAGATTGACCTCAACCACCTACTCCTCAACCACCAACAACTCGATCCAACTCGGCTGATCGGCGTAATAAACCGGGCAAAAGCCGACGCTTTAGCCTTGAAAACTTTCTTTGTTGACCTGATCAAAATCCACCTCAAACGAAAGCCAGAGCATGCCCAAGACATCGTACACCAACTTACCGGTATTGATGCCGCTACTAAAGTAGGTGGTGAAGAGTTAGTTACACTATCTCGCAGTATGCTAGCAGCCGAAGCTCCTCCACACCTCCGCCGCCAACTGTGGGAAGCAGAGCTTATAACTATCGCTACGAGCACTGAAAAGGAAAAGTGGTTAACGGATGATGCCTTTGAGTTAGCCACCCTCGACATCTGGAGGGACGCCACACTCATCGATCACCAGGAATTTCAGAACCTCATCCAGTTTGCCCTTAAGGCCTACCCTATCATCAATAGCAGGCCCCAGTTTTATGGCTTCCATGAATTGCTTACCAGAGTCAAACACCAGACTACTTCATTCCAACCAGAAAATCAGGTGTTCTTCGAGCTGTCCTCTTGGCTCACTGATCCAGACACTCATCCGCTCAAAGAGGAACTTAACCAGAAGTTGGTTTTCCTAAATCCTGAGCACCAGATACTGATGCTCAAAAAGCGCTTCCACCTGCACGAAACCGGCGTTACTCACCTCAGTATCGATGACCTACAAAAGCTCCGCCATATTGACCTAAGCCTGTACCAAACAGCTGCAGAAGTTGCCCCTGAGCTCAACCTTGACCTCAGCGTAGCCACGGTCATACACACCCTTCAATCTCTCGCAAAAGATGCCAGGCTGCTTGTCGCCGGAGACCTTATCGGCATCATGCTCGAAAACATCACTTCCAATCGCACCCAGAAATTCAAAATAACAGAACTCTTCGAGTCCTGCGCCGGTCGCATGGAGATGGTCTACAACTGGGAAACATATAATCGTAAGCTCTTTAAAGTCCATTTTGGCCATTCCTACTATTGGGCCCTACAAGTTACCTACGGTGATACTGTAATCGATGACGTCAAAAAACTTCCCGGCCGAAAGTGGAACCCGGATAAAAAACACTGGGGGGTGCTCAAGAAACATGAAGCATTAGTTCTCTCATTAGCCCGGGCCAATAGGTTTTTCATTGACATTGAAGGCAGTAATTATACGAATAATACCCATCTGGCTAATGCCAAACGAACAGAACAACCACGGGGTATTACCTATTGTGAAGGTCGAAAAGCTAATGTGCTTGATCGTACCCATCAAAAAGATTTTTGGTGGTGTGCCAATGCCCCTTGCTTCCAAAACTGTGAAACCGCTCATCCTCCCGAAGACTGGAGAAAATATACCCTCTTAGATTTTTGCCGCATCCTTGATCTCAAAATCGATGATCAGGACATCGCTGGCCAAGTCGTTTCAAAAAGCCAGTATTATAAGTTCGTCGCAACCATCAACCGCTTCAACCGGCTAATCGAACACCTTTACTGTCGCGATTGTGATGAGATCCTTTCGCCCACTACCGAAACGCATTTTGGCGCTCGCAGAATCGCAAGATTCCAGTGTACTAAACCAACCTGCGCTGCTCACCACAAAGAAGTTTACCTCCATCATTGCCTCAACGGAAAGTGCAATTCAATCATCGACAGTCGCGACTCAAAGAAATGTTCTCACGGACTGTATATCTGCTCCAACATTCAGTGTGGTACTTGCTGCTCGCATAAAATGTTTTCCGATCGTCTTTCAACCCTAACCACAACTGGTGGCCACATCTCTCCCAGCTTAGCTCAAAATGTAAACAACAAAGAGGGGCACCAAGAGAGAGGAGAACACTTCTGCTACTCCTGCGGAACTTTAATGGATAAATATGACAACGAGAAGTACCATTGCACTTCTTGTGACGTCACCTATGATCTTGCGAGAAATCGTTTCAAAAGACCCAACGAACACCTTTCGGACCAGACAGTAATACCTGGCACTCCTCCCTAAAAGCATAAAACCATGACTTTAAGCTATCTAAACTATCGACTACCATTTAAAGAAAATTTTAAATGAGTAATAAAATCCTCTTATCTTTAAATCTC
>JAHDDV010000578.1 GCA_020629205.1 Chitinophagales bacterium
ACATTGACTTAGGGCTTTTGGTCCTGCGACTTTGGTTTGGGTTGGAGATGGCCTTGATGCACGGGCTGCCGAAGCTGATGAAAATCTATCGTGGGGACATGACTTTTGCTAACCCGATCGAGGTAGGAGAGGAACTGAGCCTGATTCTGGCTGTTTTTGCGGAGTTTGTTTGTGGTTTGCTGATCGCGGCGGGCTTTTTTACCCGTCTTGCCTGTATTCCTTACCTGATCACGATGCTGGTGGCTGCCTTTCTCGTTCACGGCGGAGACCCCTGGGGGAAAATGGCTTTTCCTCTGATGTATGCCGTTGCTGCCATTGTGTTGTTGCTTACGGGGCCGGGGAAGTATAGTTTGGATGGGCGCTTGTATGGTAAGGAAGCTTAGTTTTCAGGTAAGGATGCGTATTAGTTGATCTTCCAGCTGCTGGTAAAATGCATAGATTTTGGAAGAAGCCTCGGGCAAAAAGGCAGGCTGATGAAGAAAACGGCCCATAACTGCCGGATCAGTGATTAATTCTTCTATCCTTCTGCTTAATTCCTGAGGGCTGTTCGGGTTGAAAAATAAGACTTTATCCGGATTAATGATCTCTGGCTCTGGCATATTGCCGGAGCCCCAATATATGGGGATACAACCGGCTTCAATGGCCTGAAATAGTTTTTCGGTGACATATCCCTGGCGGTCTGAATTCTCCGGACAAATATTGAATTGGAAATCTTTCAGGTAATCTATTTTTGCCGGCCACCCCGATGCTAATTTTTTGGAGGTATTGTTGCGGAAGCTCCCGGGGTAATTAACCGGCTTAATGCTTTCAATAATGTCTCCAATTACAGATCGGATTCCATTTTTATCATGGCGGGCAATCAGACTGGCGAAGCCTGATCTTTCAGCAGCTTCAGTGCTGGACTGGTTCCAGTGGGTAATGATTGTTTCAATATCTGCACGCTTGGCCTGAGGAGGAAAACACATCAATAACCAAATAGGAAATCGGAGATAATTGCTGTCGTCGAGGTAATCAAAACCAAGGGATAAATCCGCCCAATCAAGTGCATGATCTTCATAGGGTTTGTAGGTGTGAAGATTTTCTCCCGTAATAAAAATACTTTTATCCGCTGGAATGAACCTTCGCAGGAAAGTGGGGCCAAAAACAGAATAGATAGCAATTTTTTGCTTTTTGGATAATGGCCGGATGTTTTCTCTTTGCAGAAAAAGGTATAACCAACTCTTCTTCGCGTCACCAATATTCCAAAAGTTCTGGTGAGTAACGCCATGGGCGGATAGCTCCCGTTGCCCACGGGCTATATTTCTGGTGAGTTTAACAATGGATTGGGGGGAACTCATTATCCTCTTAATTATTGGTTTAGCCATTGTTCCACTGCCTGTTTTTATACATGCCGAAAAGAAAGGTGATTTTACCGCCGGAACTGACCACGACGTTTTGCCAATAAAACCCAGGCCGAAACATCCATCGTACAATGTCATAGGGTACATTGACAATAAGAATCTTAAACAATCTTTTCAGGAGGGCGGGAATTGTTTGTGGGCGGTTATCATGGCCACCATCTCTGCCGTTGGCGTAAGCCATTTTCAGTTGGTTGCGAATGAAATACTTGTAAGGCTGTACTAAGTGGTCAATGAGCATAGCCGGGTCGTAGGCTATGCGATACCCTTTTTCACGGAACCGGTCCTGTAGCTCGTCTTCCTCCGCCCAGCCAATTTTTTTCCCTGTCATCCCTAAGTTTGGGTTAAAACCATTCAGTTCCTCCAGGAGAGCTTTCCTGATCGCCAAAATACCGCCCACCAGGTAGTGCCCTTCGGGAAGGGGACCGTAGTTTGTTGCAGGAGAGGGCCGGTATCCATTAGCATCATAATGATATAAAAGCCACTTCGGTGGAGGGTTGAGAAACCAATGGGTAAATCTACCGCCTATCATGTCGTCTTGTCCGCTGTTGATATGTGTCAACACGATTTCTACCAAGCCTGCATCGGCAATTGCATCATCGTCAATAAACATAACCCAGGGGCTCGACGCTTCTTTCCACCCGCGATTTCTGGCATGACTGAGGCCAGTAACAGGTTCGTGGACATAACTTGCCGAATATTTCTTTGAAATTGCCTTAACTTGAGCTTCTCCCGCATTATCAACCACCAGAATGTCATAAGAATCAACTGGTGCTGTTTGCTTTTGAAGGCTCTCGAGGCAAGAGGCAAGAAGCTCCGCTCGTTGATAAGTACAAATAATGATTGTCAGCAAACGAGTACTTCGCATCACTAAAGTGTATAAATGAATGTGTCCGTTATCATACCTGTCTATAATGCGGCCGCAACGATAGGAGAGTCCATTGAGTCAGCCGTTAAGCAGATGGAAGAGGAAGATGAAATACTTGTCGTAAATAACCGGTCTTCGGATGCGTCAGTGGCAAAGATACGCGAATTTCAGTCCCAATATCCTTCACGCATCCGACTTGTAGATGAGCCAATTCAAGGAGCATCCGCAGCCAGAAACCGGGGGTTGAAAGAAGCAAAAGGGGATTGGATTCAATTCCTTGATGCAGACGATATTCTTCTACCCGGCAAACTACAGCAACAAAGGTTGTTGATATCTGATGAGGTAGATTGGATAATGGGCGCTTACTTTATTGAAAAGGAAAGTGGCCTGCGAGAGTTGATCCCTTTAAAGGAAGATTACTGGCTGGCCTTAATTTTCAACGGTGGGGTAGGGCACCTGGGGTCAGGGCTCTTTTGTCGATCAATGCTTTTGCAAGAAGGAGGATTTACTACTTCTCTGCCTGACGGAGAGGACCTTGATCTCTATTTTCGCCTCCTGAAGAGTAATTGTAAATTTATAAAAAGTGAGAATCCGGCTTATGTCTATCGGGATTTGCCCGTTCCCCATAGGCTGACTAAGTCAGATGCTAAGGGGATGGCGGACAGGCAAGTCAACTTTACTAAGCGTGTGATTAGCTACCTGAAACGAAATAATCAAAGTTATTACAGACAGCACAAAGGGGAGTTGAATACGGCTTTGCTAGGAGCAATTAACCGGCAAATTCGAGTTGATTCACGTAAAGCCAGCGCTAATTTTAAGGCTTGTTTCCCCGAAGGCTTTAAATCCGCAGACTTTTCAGCGGATATGTTGCCCAATTACAGTTATCTCTACCGCGTATTCGGATTCATATCCGTTGAGTCTTGTCGAAGTTGTTTAGGGGAGGGCGTGAAATTATTGTACTCATATTTCAAATGACAGAGGGTAATGATTTTTATTGATAGTGAAAATGGAAGATGTTTGATCGTGAATTATAAAGTAATGTACTCTTCTATTGTAAAGATTGGTAGTTATAACTTAGCAGGGTGGGGTAAATGGATTAAACTCCAACTTAAGAGCAAACTCCTTTTTAAAGGAGATTTGAAGACGGCCATTATCGTAAGATCTCCCGACAAACGTTTGGAGTCATTTTTTAAAGATAAGCTAAGGAAGAATGCTGAAATGAATCCTGCTACAAAGAATTTTCAATTTTGTCAGACACTCTTCTTTGGGGCTGCGGGCGTCAAAAAAGGAGATGATAGTCGTACTATTTCTTTGAAACTACGTTCGTTGTCTTTCTCTGAATTCACTGCAGCTTTGCCGGAGTTATATCAACTGGACGGACACCTCCATCCACAGGTGAACTCTCTATGCGGACCGGTTGAGGCCTTAAAAGGTTTTTGGCAGAAAATGATGATCCGGACTTCCAGGACCGTAAAGCTTGAGAATATGGAGGATATGCTATTTCTGCAACGGGCGTTCGGAGTTGATATTCATCATCACGAGAACAATACCCGCGAAGTGCAGGAAGAAATAATTTGGGATAATAAGAGCAGAGAGATTGTGCGTGAATTATACAAGGAAGATTACAAAACGTTTGCTTATGAATGATTCGTAAGCAAACGTTTTGTAACCCTACCGGAGGATAACTACTTTCCCCAGGTCATTTTTAAAGTATTGACTTGTGCCAGTGTCGTGCTTCTCGAAGTTTGTACCGCTGCTGTCCGAAGTGATGACCCGATAGAGGTAAACGCCATTTGCCAGCATATCTCCGTACTCGTCAGTACCGTCCCAATAGAAGTTTGTCCGATGGGTGCCAAGTTTTACCTCTTCCATCTCAAGCAGGTCAATGTCGCGAACAACTCTACCGGAAACGGTCATAATCTGAATCCGGAATACATCAGGAACTTCACTGCCGGTTAAGGTATACACAAACTGTGTTTGTGTGGTAAAGGGGTTTGGGTAAGTGAGCACATTTGAGACCCTGGATGCGGTAATGACTTCAAAATCTTTCTGGAAATCCAGCCGGCCGGATAAGTTACTTGTTCTATCACTGGAACGAATGGTAAGGGTATAGGTGCCATCTTCTACAAACTGATTCCGCAAATAAATTTCTGCTTGATTAGCCTCCGTACTGGCCGGAATGAACTCAACTCGTTGGTCAGAGAAGCTAATGCGCTCCTCCGCTCCACTTGGTGCTTTCAGGTTCAGGGTGTAGGCGGCAGTATCATTCAGAAGTAAATAACGATTCTCGTCTTTTAACTGAATTAGAATCTCGGGTTCGGCGCTGACTAATTCTCCATTAGCGATAGTTCTGCCGTCAAAGAACACTTGCAGGCTAGGAGCAATCACATCTTGGCCAATCTTAATGTCACTGACCAAATTGTTGTTAAATAAGACTTCCTCTGCCTGGTCCTGATTGGGGTTAAGTACAAGGCTGTAGCGCAGGTTGCTATTAAAATCTTCAGATGGCAGGGTGAAGGTTACCTCATCATTCCCCTTACCGGGCAAGGGGCCTTGCCTGCTGCTGAAAAGCGTCTCGTTGTTGGCTTCATCGTTAATTCTTAACTCTACTAACAAGCTGTCCATTTCTACGTAGGCTAAGTTCTCGTAGGCAACCGATAACGTTATCTCTTCGCCCTGCTGCAGAGAATCAGGGGATGAGAAGGCCAGTACCGGATTAATGGCTACGTCCCCGGTACCTTTGTAATTAATGTATAAGTGACCAAGCGTAGGAGAGGTCCGGTACAGATCATCGTAAAAAGATATTTCGATGCTGATGTGAGGGTAGCTCTCTGCGTCGATGGAAGAAAGGTCAAGATTATATCTGCGATTTTCTTGTATCCGATAGTCCACATTAAGAAGCGGGGAAACTGCTCCGGAAGCATCATAGCCCGTGACAAGAAGGCGTATACTGTCGCCTGGCTGGATGTTGCGGGGAAGAATATCAAAAGAGGCATTTTTCCATTCCGAAGAAGGGCCAATCTGTGGAGTGGACCAAGTGCCTTCACTCCAGTTTTCCAGCGTTTGGGCGTTAGCGATAATTACGTCTTCCTGATTACTGGCAATAACTTCGGCAAGAGGTCCAATACCTTTTTGGTAGACAAAGACATAAGGGACCGCGCCAAGATTAGTCAGTTCACGAATTTGTGTAGCACCTTCTTCCTCTAACACATCGAAAATAGAGGTGCCAAACTGAGCGCTGTCCTGCAACCAGCCATCGTTATAATATTCCCGGTTCTGGTTTCTCTGTAAGGAATAGAGCATAACGTACTTGCCCGGTTCTACGGCCTCTCTGAGGAAAGTAATCATATGTTCCCGCTGTGCCTGATTACGGGTGTTCCAGGTCCAGGTTTCTGTTCTCCTGTTAGCGGTGCCATAAAGCCCTCCTGGGTTATCCAGCCAGTCAGAATTATTTATACTATCAACAACGATCACAGCAAAACCCGTTGGCCTTAGAAAATTAAAGGCTGCAGGCCTCCCTCCCTGATTGATCTCCATTCGGGGTAGCTCAGCGCTCTGATAGATCGCATTGGTAATCTTAACGTCGTTAATCGTTTGGGTAAAGTTCCACTCTTCAACCCGATCATTACCATTGATGTTTTTAAAGCTTCCGTCGATGATCTGACCGGGAGCCTGCATGGCCCAGCTGAGCTGGTCATTGGGCTGGCTGGCTAACCAGGTAAAGGAGCTCTCACTCCAGATATAGCCGGCTCCCTGGGTGTAAATGGAATCGGGGCTAATCCTCCAGTAATAGGTTGTACTGTCCGTTGGCGTGAATGTCGGAGAATATCGGATTATTCCACCCGGGCTGGTAATTCGGGTAACATCAGCAAGACTGGAAAAGTCATTGAATTCCGATACTTCAATAATATATTCTCTTGAATCAGAAAGTGCATTCGTGGTAGAAGCAGCCAATTCAATTGTTCCACCAATAACACCATATTCGGGAGGGAAGGCAACTTTAGCGGTATTGGCAATAAAGGTGAGAGGAACGCCCGGTTGGCCATTATTAATCAGGTTGTTGTTTTGTTCTGCAGAAGGTCGTGGTGACTCACTCAATTCTTCGTCAACATCCACACTGACAAAAATTCGGTTAATGCCAACGGAAGGAAGACCCTGGTTCGGTAAGTCTAACTCAATGAATTCTTCGTAGGCAGGAGCAATTGTTCGGTAGCGGTAAATTTCAATAGTCTCTCCATTGGGTAACTCCTGATTAAACCGAAGAGTAATGCTGTCAGGGCTACCACCGCTTCCCAGGTTGAGTAGCCGAAGGTTTACCTGGTAGGTGGGGTTTTGTGCCGGAACTACCGTCGGGGTGAACTGAACACTAGAGGGGTCTACCACTAAGTCCGGGCCTGGCCGCGGGTGAAGGCGATAAGCAGGGTCTCCACTCAGCGAAAACTGCTCCAGCAAAATGCCCAGTGAAAAAGAAGTTGTATTTTGAAAATGCTCGATACTCTTTCGCATGGCATCACCAATTCCATTTCCGTATTCTGCATTGCCGGTTTGGTCATAGATCTGGTCCGCCCAGCCCGATAGAGCCCCGATAAAACCGACACCTTTGGACGCTGCAAAAGCTACGGCTCCCTTGTCCCTCAGAAAAATAAACCGTTCGCTAATGCTTCGTGCCTTAGTGAAAGCATCGCCACTGTAACATCCCAGGCTCAGCATATAGGGGTACTTTCCTTTATTAAAGTAGTTGGCAGGTTCATCGATACTGAAATCAAAGCCCTGGCTACTTGAGTGGCCGTAAAAGGTGATAATAGCAGTGCCTCCATTAATTCGATCAAAAATGGCTTCCTGACGGCTGTCTTCAATGGGGTCCGTACTTGTTTTGTAGAATGAAGTGACTTTAGCCCCCATTATGGAGTTTTCTACCGTCTCTTCAAGCCTGAGTAAGTTGCGGCGAATACTAAACTGTTCTCCCGCCGTGCCTCCTCCACCAAGGTGCATGATCTGTTTCATCCAGTCACGGTCTTCAATGGACTGATCTCCGAGGGCTATTTGTGATTCAACCTCTCTGAGTTTTTCCAGGTAAATGCCCACCTCCTCTTGGGAAATAGCGGCGAGCCTTCCAGTCGATAGATTGGGTACAACACCGCCCAGGTCCGCTGAGAGCAGGTTATCTGATGCAGGCAAGCCAAAAGATGGGATGAAAAATGTTTCCCGTTCATTAGCCAGCTGATCAGGCCGGCGAATATCAGGGTATTCGCGCCCTTTGCCAATAAGGAAGAGATATTGAAGCTGAGGGGCACGCAGTCGTGCCGCCGAAAGATAGTTGCGAATCGCCATCGGGTGGTTCAGAACGCCGTAACCAAATTCGTCGTACAAATCTTCGGTGTTGACGATGTGTACGCGATAATTCCCTCCGGCGGCACTGCGTCGGTACTCAGCCATCTGCTGCATCTCGGCACCGTTCAGGCGTTGGCTGGTGAGGATCAGGTAGTTCGTCTGCTCATCTGTGGGCAAAGAGGGAGTAAACCGATGAGGAGCAGTGGCTGCCGGGCTCAGGTAGTTCTTGTTCACCACCAGCTGGTAGCGGAGTTCTTCATTGCTGGCTGGCAGCCTGAAGGTGGCCGTTCCCGCAGTAGCCGTGCTGGATATGTACGCTCTGCTTGCTGGGGAATAAACCTGCATTGCACCTGCGTCCGCGCCTATTCCGGATAATTGGAGACTACTGCCGGTACTGCGGGCAGGAATGGAAAACGAGCTCAGTTGTTCATCAAAAACCGGGCTCGCGGGATAAACCAGTTCCATCCACGCCAGGTTAGCTTTGTCCTGATCAGTAGCGGTTCCGGAAAGAGAAACAGCTACTTCGTTTCCATTTGGATTGATGTCCAGAGTTGGCTGCTGTACCGTCCACTCGGATGCCTCAATTGTTGTGATGAGGTCGTTGTCAGCCTTAATTTCCTGTGTGTGATTCCCAAAACCAAGCCCGAAACGAATGGCCAGTCTGGCTTGCCCGCCATTTGCCTGGGGGGAAGGTAGAATGGCGGCACTTTCTGTCATTCCGTTAGGAGACAGGAGGTCACTGCTGCTTCTGCTTCCGAAACCTTCCGCTGGCTCGTAATGAGAATAGTAGATGCTAACTCCCGAAGAGCGGCGGTAAGCCTTGGTTTGATAATCACTGAATACCACTTCTGATGATCGCAGTATCTCGTTCAGCGGCGTAACTTCTCCGGTAGGATCAACTGACTGATAAAAGGGGCCGCCAACCGGCGCCAGGCTAAGATAGTAGTTGGCCGTATCACAATACATACTGTACCGTTCGTTGAGCTGCATCTCTTCCGGCGATTCAAAAAGGTGCCGGTCCAGTTCCCCC
>JAHDDV010000093.1 GCA_020629205.1 Chitinophagales bacterium
GCCCCCCGCGTAAGCGATCGAAACGGAACGAGCCGCCGGGGATGGCCTGTGAGGCATGCTGTATGGGGGCTCCGACGAAGGAGGAGACCACAGACAGCATAAGCCGAACGGCCAGCACCAAGGTGAGTATTAGTGTAGAGCGCGGCCCGGAGTGACTGGAGCAGGAGCAAAGCGGATGCGGAAGGAACGTAGGGATACGCCCAAAAAATAATAGTCTGAAATTTCGAAAAAATCTGTCTATTTCCCAATGCAGAAGGAGCTAAAGATCGAACCCAAAAGATCGTCTGTAGTCACTTCGCCGGTAACGAGGCCGAGGTAGTCGAGAGCGGCGCGGATGTCCAAAGCCAATAACTCTCCGCTCAAATTATTGGAGATTCCGGACATGACTTTCTGCAAAGCCTGATCGGTCTGCTGCAGGGCGTCGTAGTGGCGGATATTGGTAATGATGGTATCGGAGCTACTGACTTTGCGGTCTAAGATCAAGGAAGTTAGGGCCATCTTGAGCTTGTCCAGCTCTTGCTTCTCTCGGGAAGAAATGAATAGGATATTTTCGAGATGCTCGAAGGCTTTGATCTTTGAAGCTTCCACTTCATCGAGCTTGTTTCCTACAAGTAACAATGGAACCTCTTCCAAGCGAAGGTGCTCAACATCAGCTTTCAGCTGATCGGCAGTCATAGTGGCCAGATCGAAAAGATAGAGCACGATGGCTGATTGCTTGATCTTTTGCATGGTCTTTTCGACACCGATGGCTTCGATGGTATCACTGGCCTCTCGGATGCCGGCCGTGTCGATAAACCGGAAAGGGATGCCATTGAGATTGATCACTTCTTCGATGGTGTCTCGGGTCGTGCCGGCAATGCTGGAGACGATGGCTCGATCCTCATTCAACAAAGCATTGAGCAAGGTGGATTTGCCAGCATTGGGGCGTCCCGCGATCACTGTAGTGACACCGTTTTTGATGGCATTGCCGAGTTCAAAACTGTCGAGCAGGGTGCGGATCAATTGCTGGATATCTGAGATGAGATTCACTAGTTGTGTTCGATCGGCAAACTCTACATCCTCCTCGCCAAAGTCGAGTTCAAGTTCGACTAGTGAGGCAAACTTTACCAGTTCTTCGCGTAGCTCTTTGATCTGAGAGCTGAATCCTCCCCGCATTTGTTTGATGGCGAGTTCATGAGCAGCCTGCGAATCGGAAGCGATTAGATCCGCTACCGCTTCGGCTTGGGACAGGTCCATCTTTCCTGCTAGAAATGCGCGCATCGTAAACTCCCCTGCCTGGGCTGTACGGGCACCCGCATCAATGCAGAGCTTGATCACGCGCTGCAGGATGTAGTCGGAGCCATGGCAAGAAATCTCTACAACTTCCTGACCGGTGTAAGAGCGCGGTGCTTTAAAAATACTGATCAGCACTTGATCGATGATCTCTTTGCCATCGCGAAAAGTGCCATAGTGGAGGCTATGGGTTTCTTGTTTGCTCAGATCTTTGGAAGGGAAGAATTGGTTGGCAATCTTAATGGCATTGCTTCCGGACAGACGTACGACGCCTATGGCTCCTGTTCCCTGGGGAGTGGCTAGTGCGACGATGGTCTCTTCAAGATTGATGCTGGTGTATTTCAATTACTGATGACTGATGGATTTCGATTGTTGTACCTTTGCACAAAAGTAGTCAATGAAAGTGTTAATGGTTTGTTTGGGGAATATTTGTCGCTCCCCCTTAGCGGAAGGTATTTTGAAAAGCAAATCCTCTGAGCTAGGCTGGAAAGTGGCTTCAGCGGGAACAGGGGCATGGCATGTGGGCAATCCTCCCGATCCACGGTCGATCAAGGTGGCTTCGGAACATGGCCTGGATATCAGCGGGCAGAGGGCTCAGCAATTTCAAGCTGCACATTTTGATGAGTATGACTATATCTATGTGATGGATAGCTCGAACTATCGGAATGTGATGAAATTGGCGCGCGATAAATCTGATGAAGCGAAGGTGGAGATCCTGATGAATATGAGTCGCCCCGGTATGAATCAGGCTGTACCAGACCCATACTGGGGCGATGACGGCTTCGAGAACGTCTATCAGATGATTGATGAAGCCTGTGACTCAATCATCTCGAATTTTTCTTAGCTCTGATCAGAGGCGGTAAAACCAGATTTGAAGAATTGTCGGTTTAGGCGTGCGATATGCGTAATCGAAATTTCTTTAGGACACATGGCCTCGCATGCCTGCGTATTGGTACAGCTTCCAAAACCTTCTTTGTCCATTTGGCCGAGCATTTTTGCTGCACGGATATCAGCCTCTGGAGCCCCTTGTGGCAAGAGCGCTAAATGGGATACCTTGGCCGAAACAAACAACATGGCGGAGGCATTCTTACAAGCAGCGACGCATGCTCCACAGCCGATGCAGGCAGCAGCCTTAAAGGCTTCATCTGCCTTTTCCTTTTCAATAGGAACGGCATTGGCGTCTACCGTTACTCCTGTATTTACAGAAATATAACCGCCTGCCTGAATGATGCGATCGAAAGCCGTACGATCTACCACTAAGTCTTTTATGACTGGAAAGGCAGCAGCTCTCCATGGCTCAATGGTAATCGAATCACCATCTTTGAAAGAGCGCATATGCAATTGACAAGTAGTGGTCCCTTTTGAGGGGCCATGTGGTTGACCATTGATGTACATACTACAAGCACCACAGATACCTTCACGGCAATCGTGATCAAAAGCAACTGGATCTTCCTTCTTATTGAGCAGATCCTGATTGAGCACATCTATCATTTCCAGAAAGGAGCTATCTGGATCAGTCAATACCTCATACTCTTTGAAACCACCTTTATCAGATGCATTCTTTTGTCTCCAAACTTTGACTTTTACCTTCATGCTTATCTTGTTTATGTCCTACTTGTAGGATCTTACTTTCAGTTCGACATTATTAAATTCGAGCTCCTCTTTTACGAGCTCCGCTTCCTGACCTACTGCAGTATGCTTCCAGGCAGAAACAAAGGTGAATAGATCATCGCGACGATCAGCCTCTCCTTCGGGAGTGCGATATTCCTCTCTGAAGTGGCCACCGCAAGACTCTTCTCTGGTAAGGGCATCAAGTACCATGAGCTCGCCCAGTTCCAGGAAGTCAGCAACACGTCCAGCTTTTTCCAGCTCCGGATTGAACTCAGAATCGCTTCCTGGAACGAAGACATTGCTCCAAAATTCTTCTCGAAGTTCTGCGATTTCTTTTTGTGCCTGTCGGAGGCCATCGCCGTGTCTGGACATGCCGCATTTGTCCCACATAATCTTACCGAGCTTTTTGTGGAAATGGTCTACGGACAGATCGCCTTGAATACTCATCAGTTTATTGATGCGCTCTTTTACCGCCTGTTCTGCTTTGTCGAAGGCAGGATGGCTGGTTGGAATAGCATCAACCCGAATATCATTGGAGAGGTAGTTTCCAATGGTATAAGGCAATACGAAGTAGCCATCCGCCAATCCCTGCATCAATGCAGATGCTCCCAGTCTGTTGGCACCGTGATCAGAGAAATTGGCTTCTCCAATGGCATAGAGCCCTGGAATATTGGTGCTTAGTTCGTAATCCACCCAAAGGCCGCCCATGGTATAGTGCACGGCAGGATAGATTCTCATTGGCTGTTCATAAGGATTTTCGTCCGTGATTCGCTGGTACATCTCGAAGAGGTTGCTGTATCGCTCTTCGATCACATGCTTTCCAAGTCGCTTGATCGCATCGGAAAAGTCCAGATAAACGGCAACTCCTGTTTTACCTACACCACGTCCTTCGTCTACCATATACTTGGCGGCTCTCGACGCAACATCACGAGGCACGAGGTTTCCGAAGGCAGGATAGATTCGTTCGAGGTAATAGTCCCGATCTTCTTCCTTGATTTGTCGAGGGTCCTTGTTGCAATCTTCTTTTTTCTTGGGTACCCAAACTCTTCCATCATTACGGAGGCTCTCACTCATCAGGGTGAGTTTAGACTGATGCTCTCCTGCTACCGGGATACAGGTTGGGTGGATTTGCGTAAAGCATGGGTTGGCCATCAATGCCCCTCGCTTATGTGCTTTCCATGCTGCGGTTACATTAGAACCCATGGCATTAGTAGATAAGAAGAACACATTTCCATATCCACCGCTGGCAAGTACAACAGCATGGCCAAAATGGCGATCAATCTTTCCCGTAATCAACTCACGGGAGATAATACCTCTGGCTTTTCCATCGATCATCACCACATCGAGCATCTCATGTCGATTGAACATCTCGACTTGCCCTTTGGCAATTTGGCGACTCAGGGCGGAGTAGGCCCCTAATAGGAGCTGCTGGCCTGTTTGGCCAGATGCATAAAAGGTTCTACTCACCTGCACGCCCCCAAACGAACGGTTGGCCAATAGACCACCGTATTCACGAGCGAAGGGAACACCTTGGGCCACACATTGGTCGATGATGCTTGCGCTGACTTCTGCAAGCCGGTGCACATTCGCTTCCCGAGATCGGAAGTCCCCCCCTTTAATGGTATCGTAAAAGAGTCGAAAGACGCTGTCCCCATCGTTTTGATAGTTCTTAGCGGCATTGATACCTCCCTGGGCAGCAATACTGTGGGCTCTACGTGGTGAATCTTGAAAACAGAAGCACTTGACTTTGTAGCCCATCTCTGCCATAGAGGCAGCTGCAGAAGCTCCAGCCAGTCCGCTACCTATGACAATGACTTCAATACGACGCTTGTTAGCTGGAGAAACCAGCTTTACTTTTGATTTATATTTGGTCCACTTATCGGCTAGATCGCCTTCTGGAATTTTTGAATCCAACTGCATTGGTTCTCTTTTTTAAGCAAGTACTAGATAGAAATAGATTGGAATGATCGCAAAGCCAAGCGGTATAAGGATGGAGTAGGCAATGCCAGCGAATCTGATGATCCCATTGTATTTGGCATGGTTTAGTCCTAAAGTTTGAAAGGCGCTTGCAAATCCATGAAGTAAATGAAAGCCAATGGCGACCATCGACAGAACATACAGTATCACATACAGGGGGTTTGCAAAAGCCAAGGCGACTACGGCATACAGGTTTTTCACTGGACCATGACCATAATCGACTGTAGGAACGCTGCCAAACTTATAAGCAAACCAAAAATTGTAGAGGTGAATGACTAAGAATACCAATATGATGCTTCCCAGAATTCCCATATTGCGGGAGCTGATGGAACTGCCTTTTTTGGCGCCAACTGCATACTTAACTGGTCTGGCCTTTTTGTTGGCAAAGACTAACATCAAGCCGTCGATGATATGTAACAAAAATACGAGATATGTTCCAATAGAAACAAACTTGATCAAAGGGTTACTTGTCATCAACTTCGCATACTCGTTAAAAGACTGACCTCCGTCCCCTGCTAATAGCTGCAGGTTTCCGGTTAAATGAATGACGAGGAAAAAACAAATAAACAAACCGCTTAAGGCCATCAGCAATTTCTTGCCAATTGATGACCCCAATACACTGGAAATCCAACTCATAAATTGATGCTTTTTGAATGGTAAAGTTACCGAATAAAGCCTTGCCTAAGTAATTATCGAGCAAAATTGACGCTGTCAACGGCGCATTTAGACCCTAAGGCTTAACAAGTTACTCAAGCCCTTGCTAATATTGTGTCATTTAGTAGTCAAGCCGTATTAAGGATTAACAGCCCATTTGGATCATTGTTGCTGATTTGTCAGCACTTCTGCCAATACTGCCAATGAACTACATTTCAGGTCGAACAAATCATCAGGGATGATTTCATCCATGCGATGATCTGCATTTATCCACACACAATACATGCCAAGACTTCTACCCATCTGCATGTCGGTGATGCTATCTCCTACCATTATGGATTGCGAAAAATCGATATCAGGAAATTCGGCCTTTGCCTGTTGTGGCATTCCTGTACCTGGTTTTCGACAATTGCAGCCGAAGGAAGCCAGGTGGGGGCAATAATAGATGGCATCAATTCTGCCATTGTTAGCAAGTATCGCAGACAGCATCTCTCCATGTATATCCAAGAGCATTTCTTCTGTCATCAGGCCTTTTCCGATGCCTTGCTGGTTGGTAACAACTACAATTCGGTCAAATAAAGTGGCTAAACTCGACAAGGCAGCTAAGGCCTGCTCGCAAAAGTGAAACTCCTCTACCGTCTTCATATAGCCGGGCAAATTTTTGTTGATAACGCCGTCACGATCAAGAAATAGCGTCCAGTTCCTACTAAAGTTGAGCATTTTTTGAGCTTTTGACCCTAAAGCGGTGTTTTCAAGTGCACAATCTACTTGGAAATTGAGAACTTTGTGCCACTTTTTGAATAATGCTGTACCAGAGACAGTGCATCTGCGTTTTTTCAGAGGTTGTTTCAGTCATAATCTATAATTGCGAATTGCTTATGAGTATCCAAGAAAGTATTGAGAATAAGATCCTTGTGATGGATGGAGCTATGGGCACAATGATACAGCGCTATGGTTTGGAAGAGAAGGATTTTCGAGGGAAAGAATATGCGAATCACAAGCACGATCTGAAAGGGAACAACGATCTGCTTTCCATCACTCGTCCCGATGTTATCGCCGAGATCCATGATGCCTACTTACAAGCCGGTGCTGATATCATTGAGACAAACACTTTCAATGCTACAGCTATTTCACAAGCGGACTATTATATGGAGTCAGAGGTCTATGCCATCAACTTCGAGGCTGCTAAAATCGCCAAAGCCTGCGCTCAGAAGTTTAGCAAAAAAACACCTGAAAAACCAAGGTATGTGCTGGGTTCTATAGGCCCTATGAACCAAACGGCCTCTATGTCTCCGGATGTTAACCGGCCTGCCTTTCGAAATGTCTATTTCGATCAAATCAAGGATGCTTATTATGAGCAAGTGAAGGGATTGATGGATGGTGGCGTAGATGCTCTTCTGGTGGAGACCGTTTTTGACACCCTAAACTGCAAGGCTGCTTTGTTTGCCATCCAGGAATATCAAGAAGATACTGGAAATTCGGTTCCTATTATGGTTTCCTTTACCATCACCGATGCTAGTGGTCGAACACTCTCAGGGCAAACAGTGGAGGCCTTTTATAACTCGGTGTCGCATGTCGATTTGTTCTCGATTGGCCTAAATTGCGCCTTGGGAGCTACTGAGATGCGCCCTTACCTTGCAGAGCTATCAAAGATTGCTAGCTGCAATATTAGCTGCTATCCAAATGCCGGACTGCCCAATGCATTTGGTGAATACGATGAGTCAGCCCAAATGACTGCCTCTTTTGTGAAGGAGTTTGCCGATAGTGGCTTTGTGAATCTTGTAGGGGGCTGTTGTGGAACAACCCCTAAGCATATTGCAGCCATTGCTGCTGCGGTCGAGGGGATTCCTAAGCGATCAATTCCAGAACGTCCCGCCCTTCTCCGACTCAGCGGTTTGGAACCTGTGACGGTTTATCCCGAAAGTAACTTTGTCAATATTGGAGAACGAACCAATGTCACTGGATCACGAAAGTTCTCCAGACTGATTCTGGAAGGCAAATTTGATGAAGCACTATCCGTCGCCCGACATCAGGTGGAAGGCGGCGCTCAAGTCATCGATGTTAACATGGATGAGGCAATGCTGGACTCGGAAGCAGCGATGAAGCACTTTCTAAACCTGATTGCTTCGGAGCCGGAAATAGCCAGACTGCCGATCATGGTTGACTCCTCAAAGTGGACCGTGATCGAAATAGGTTTGAAGTGCCTGCAAGGGAAAGGCATTGTCAATTCGATTTCTCTCAAAGAAGGCGAGGAGCAATTCATTGAGCAAGCTCAGTTGGTCAAGCGATACGGAGCCGCGGTGATTGTGATGGCATTTGATGAAAAGGGACAGGCAGATACTGCTGATCGAAAAGTGGAAATCTGCAAAAGAAGCTATGATATTCTTGTAGAGAAGTTAGGTTTCTTGCCCCAAGACATAATTTTTGATCCAAACATCTTTGCGGTGGCCACGGGTATTGAGGAGCACAACAACTATGCACTAGACTTTATCGAGGCTACAGAAAGAATCAAAGAGCTAATGCCCGGCGTGAGTGTTAGCGGCGGGGTGAGCAATATTTCTTTCTCCTTTAGAGGCAATAATGTTGTAAGGGAAGCGATGCATTCTGCTTTCCTCTATCATGCCATTAAGAAGGGCATGGACATGGGGATAGTCAATGCCGGAATGATCGAAGTCTATGAAGAAATTCCTGAAGACCTGCTGCAACTGGTGGAGGATGTGCTCTTAAATCGAAGGCCGGATGCGACAGAGCGTTTGGTGGACTTTGCGGAGACGGTAAAAGGCAAAGGAAAGTCACGGAAGCAAGATCTAAGTTGGAGAGAAGCAGAAGTAGAAGCAAGATTAAGCCATAGCCTCGTTCGAGGTATCGTTGATTTCATCATAGAAGATACAGCCGAGGCCCTTGAGAAGTACGGAAGACCAATCAATGTGATCGAGGGGCCGCTAATGGCGGGCATGAACGTAGTCGGCGACTTATTTGGTGCAGGCAAAATGTTTTTACCACAGGTGGTAAAGAGCGCTAGAGTCATGAAACAATCCGTTGCCTATCTTGAACCATTCCTGGAAAAGGAAAAGCAAGGAAAGAATGCACTGGGCCCTCGCTTACAGAAGAAGATTTTGATGGCCACCGTCAAAGGTGACGTTCATGATATTGGCAAAAATATCGTAGGCGTAGTGCTGGCCTGCAACAATTACGATGTGGTTGATCTCGGGGTGATGGTGCCTGTTTCCAAAATCATCAAGACTGCCAAGGAAGAAAAAGTTGATGTGATCGGTCTCAGTGGATTGATTACTCCATCACTTGATGAAATGGTCTTTGTGGCCAAAGAAATGGAAAGAGAAGGACTGGATGTGCCCTTGCTGATTGGAGGAGCTACGACCAGTCAAATGCATACGGCTGTCAAGATCGCTCCACAGTACAGTGGTCCAACCGTACATGTGCTCGATGCATCTCGCTCTGTGCCCGTAGTGAGCAGCCTCTTGAATCCTGAGGAACGGGAGCGCTTTGTAGGGGATATAAAGGCCAAATATGCCGATTTCCGAGAACGACATGCCAATAAGAAGGTCAGTAAGGAATTCCTGAGTATCAAAGCGGCACGTGCCAACAAACATCAAATCGACTGGGCAAAGTCAAAGCCTGTAGCCCCACGCTTCACGGGTTTAAAGGTCCTCAATAACTACTCGCTCGAAGAATTGACTGCCTACATTGACTGGACTCCTTTTTTCTCCAGTTGGCAATTGAAGGGCAAGTATCCTGCTATTCTTGAAAGTGAGAAGTTCGGTAAAGAAGCCACTAAGCTCTACAATGACGCCCAAAAGCTACTGACCAAACTTATAGCAAACAAATGGTTGCGGGCCCGTGCGGTATTTGGAATCTTCCCTGCAAATGTAGTGGAGGATGACACAATTGAAGTTTATGATCCCAATGAACCCTACAAACAAATAGCTGCCTTTCACTGCATGAGGCAGCAAGTAAAAAAAGGGGATGGCTATGCCAACCGGAGTCTTGCCGATTTTGTTGCTCCGAAATCTTCTCAAGTTCAGGATTTCATCGGGGCATTTGCTGTGACGGCAGGCATCGGTATTGAAGAACATGTAAAGCGCTTTGAGGAAGCCGGTGATGACTATAATGCCATCATGCTCAAAGCACTTGCAGACCGACTTGCCGAGGCATTTGCCGAATGCTTGCACGAGCGGGTACGAAAAGAATGGTGGGCCTATGCTGTCAATGAGGACTTAGATAACGCAGCTTTGATTGCTGAGAAATATAAAGGCATTCGACCTGCGCCTGGTTATCCCGCTTGTCCCGATCATACTGAAAAGCAAACACTCTTTGAGCTGCTGGATGTTGAGGCAAATACGGGAATAAAATTGACAGAATCATATGCTATGTATCCGGCAGCTGCTGTTTCCGGGCTCTATTTTGCACATCCTGAATCTACTTATTTTGGCATCGGTCAGGTGCTCGAAGATCAGGTGGCGGATTTAGCAAAACGGAAGAGCATCAAGCTGTCAGAAATGGAAAAGTGGTTGAGTCCTAGTTTGGCTTATGAGCCCCAGACTTAAGAACGGCCAAATTAATAGAGGCCCTTATAGGTGTTGCGAACTTCGTTTGTGTAGCACTAGATCAATCCAAAAAGCCTGGACTAGTCTTATCACATTATGATCTGGCGCCTAATGCGCTTATTTTGTTATTTTTGTTGACCCAAATTGCAAAATTTTACTGAAGACTTTGGGGACGCCTAGTCCCATAACTAAACCTTGATCCGATGGCTCGGAATTTACTGCTTTTGCTTACCCTTGTTTCTTTCTTTTTTTCATACTCACTGATCGCTCAATCCGATGAGGAAGTACTCTTCACTTTTGGACAAGATCAGGTGAAGGTGGGAGAATTTATGCATGTCTATGAAAAGAACAACATGCTAGACAGTTTGATCTACGAGCGAGCATCTATCGATGAATACCTCGAATTGTACACCAACTTCAAGCTCAAAGTAAAAGAAGCAGAGTCGCGCGGCTACGATACCCTTCCTAATATCAATAAAGAATTGGCCACCTACAGAAAGCAATTGGCCAAGACCTACCTTACGGATAAGCAGATTACTGAAAAATTGATGAAGGAAGCCTATGAGAGGATGCAGTCTGAAGTTGAAGTTGCCCACATCCTCTTCAAGACCGCAGGAGTAGGGGATGATATCACTGCTTTCCAAAAGGCAGAAAAGGTAAAAAAGGAGATAATGGAAGGAGCCGACTTCACCGAAATGGCCAAAAAGCATTCCGGCGATCCATCTGTTAAGGACAATGATGGAAAGCTCGGATATGTATCAGTCTTTCAGACAGTTTATCCTTTTGAAAATGCCGTTTACAATACAGAGCCAGGGACCATTTCTGATCCGATAAAGACAAAATTTGGCTACCATCTGGTAAAGGTCGATAACAAGCGAAAGTCAAGAGGGAAATTGAAAGTTGCCCATATCCTGGTCAAGATTCCGGCGGATGCAAAGGAAGATGATCTGTACAAAAACAAGATCGATACAATATATCAGCAGGCAATTGCAGGGACTGATTTTTCCCAGCTTGCCCGTATGTACTCAGACGATCGTGCGACTTCAGCTAAAGGAGGTGAGTTGCCTATGTTTGGCTCAGGCAGAATGGTAAAGGAGTTCGAAGATGCCTCTTTCGCATTGGACAACATAGGAGACATAAGCAAGCCAATTAAAACACGATTTGGCTTCCACCTGATCAAGCTATTGGATCGAAAGACCGTTGGGACATACAAGGAGATGACGCCTGAAATCAAGAGACGCCTAAACAAGGACGCTCGATCCTCCGTGTCAAAAGACCTATTTGTTGAGAGACTACTAAAAGAGTACAAGTACAAGGAACACGACGGTGTACTGGAAGACTTTATTGCCAAAGTCACCGATCAAGTGCTTATACCTAAGTACCGAAAGCCCGATAGTATTAGCTTCGATGCCAAACTATACGACCTGGATGGTAAGACTTATATCGAGCAGGATCTTGTGGATATGCTTCAAAAGAAAACACCTGGCAGAAGAGGACAAGCTAAAGAGGTGACCATCAGAAGCTTCTTCAAGAATATGGTGGCCGATCAAGTTATGAACATGGAGGAAAGCCGGCTCGAAACAAAGTATCCTGAATTTAAAAGACAAATGAAAGAATATCGTGATGGTATTCTTCTTTTCGAACTTACAGACGAAATGGTATGGTCCAAAGCCGTAGCAGACTCTGTTGGTTTACAGGACTTTTACGATAGGAATAAAGGGACCTACATGTGGAAACAACGTGCAGAAGCAGTTATCTACGAATGTAAGGACGAAGCAACGGCAGAAAAAGCCCGCGAACTTGTTGGCAAGCGAAAGTATACAGCAGAGGAAATCCAGGAGGAGATCAATGCCGATGGCCAAGAGCTCATCAGCTACAAAGAAGGCAAATACGAAAAAGGCCAAAATGGAGTCCTGGACCAAATTCCATGGGATAAAGGCCTCAGCTTTGTCATCTTCAACAAAGACAAAACCACTTCCTTTGCTGACGTCATGCAGATTCTGGAACCCATGCCAAAGGAACTTTCCGAAGCCAGAGGCTACATTGTCTCAGACTATCAAAAAGAATTGGAAGCTGCCTGGATTAAGGAACTGCGAAAAAAATATCCGGTAAAAGTGGATAAAGATGTCCAGGCCAAACTCTACAACAGAAAGAAGTAATCAAAAACTGAAAATTAAAGCCCCTTAGTGCAATCCCTACAAATACTATTTCCTAAGCGAACTTGCTACTCAATTTTGATAATTTGCTTTTTACTCTCTGCTTGTCAATTAATTGGCGACAGGGAAGTAGAAGATGATAATATCCCTATAGCAAGAGTCTATAATCAATACCTCTATCTCTCTGATCTCAGTGGTCTGATTAATGATGGAATGGCGCCGAGGGATAGTATCGATTTGGTCAACAATTACATCAATAGCTGGGTCAACAAGAAAGTGATTCACCACAAAGCGCAGCAGTTTCTGCCCGATGATCGAGTGGATATTGAAAAGCAGGTGAAAGACTACGAAGAATCGCTCTTTGTGCATACTTACGAACGAGAATTGATCCGCCAGAAGCTGGATACCCTTATCACAGAGCAGCAAATCAATAGGTACTACAATGAGTTTCAAAACAACTTCCACCTGAATAGCGATATGCTCAAAGCCTCGTATCTAATGATAGATAGTTTGGCCCCAAAGCAGGAGCCCCTTGAAGAATGGCTCAGGAATCGGCAGGAGCACAAAGAAGAACTTCTGGACTATTGCTACCAATACAGTCAGTACTTTTCAATTGAAGCTCAATGGATGGTCTGGCAAGATTTTAGGCAGAAATTTCCAATCGGACAGGAATTTCCTCCGCCTAAGGGCTTCTATAAGAATCATAAAGGAAAGGATCGATTCTATGTGCTCATTGAGGAAACCACTAGTAGAGGAAAACTGCAACCGATTGACCTCGTAAAAGAGGACATAATCAAGATTCTAGTCAATAAGCGCAAGATAGAATTCGTTAAGGAAATTCATAGAAAGGCCTACATTGAGGCCCGAGATCGGAGCAGTTTCGAGATTTTCGAAATTGCTTCAGACAAAAACTAAACAGATGAGCAAGTTGCTAACTTCCATAACTACAAGCAATCCAGGCCTGCTGGGTTTCTGCCTTTGTTTTGCCTTCATCCTCTTTGCTGAAGCAGACCTTCATGCTCAAAGAGTCGATGCAGTTGTCGCTGTGGTCGGAGACAAAATTATTCTAGACTCCGACGTCGAGGTGCAATATCAACAAGCCGCCGCCGAAGGAGGAATGGGCCCAGACGCCAAATGCAATTTCCTGGAGCAGATGCTGGTGCAACAGATGCTGGTGACACACGCAGTACTAGATAGCGTATTGGTCAGCGACGAAGAAGTGGAGGCTGAATTAAACTCCCGATTCAATTACTACATCTCTGTACTAGGTAGCGAAGCAGCATTTGAAGAATATTTCAAAAAGTCCGTAGTAGAATTCAAAGAGGACTTCCGAGAAGATATCAAAGACCAATTGCTCGCTCGTCGAATGCAGTCAGAAATCACCAGCAAGGTCTCCGTGACCCCACATGAGGTGAAGCAGTTTTTCTATTCGGTTCCGCAAGATAGCCTCCCCTACTTCAATGCAGAAGTGGAGGTAGGAGAAATAGTAATCAAGCCCGAAATGAGGGAGCCAGTAGAAGAAGAACTCAAAGCAAAGCTTCGCAAGATCCGACAAGAGATTGTCGACTCAGAGGAAGAGGATGCCTTCTCCAAAGCAGCTGCTACCTATTCCCAGGAACCAGGAGCCGCGGCCTCAGAAGGCAATCTGGGCTTCAAAAAGCGAGGAGAACTAGTGCCACAGTACGAAGCCGCCGCCTATCGCATGAAAAAAGGAGAAATCTCTGATATCGTAGAGACCGAATTTGGTTTCCACATTATCAAATTACTCGAAAGGCGAGGAGAGCTCATCAATACACAGCACATCCTCTTCAGACCAAAATTCGAGCAACCAGACGTAGACGCAGCCAGAGCACGCATCGATAGCATCAGAGGACTCATTGAAGACGGAAGCATCTCCTTCAATCGAGCTGTAGCTCGCTACAGTCAGGATGAAAGCTCCAAACTCAACGGCGGTATGCTGGTCAATCCACAGAGCGGAACCACCATTTACGAGATGGATCAGCTCGATCCGGAAATTTATTTTGCCGTAGATACCCTGCAACAAGGCCAGTTTTCTACCCCGATTGAGGCAAAAGATCGAAGCGGACAAGACCAATTCCGCATTTTGTTTGTTAAGTCTAAAACAAAGCCACACCTGGCCAATCTCGATGATGACTACCACAAGATTCAAACCTTCGTGGAAAACATCAAACAAGAAGAAGCTATGAGCAAATGGCTGTACAGGAAAATCAAAGAAACCTATGTGCAAATCGATCCCGAATACAGCGAATGCCCGCTGACTGGCCGATGGATTCAATAGGAAATATTGGTACGAGTCTTGCACTCCAACTACGGTGTGCCTTTTTAGGCAGCACACGTCTTATGGAGGATTAATCCCAAACCACTTTGCAAAATATCAAAGCGATATGACAAATTATCAAACCGAAGCACAAGCAGTAGATGGACTAGCCAAAGCATTCGGCAACCTCAAATCAGAAATCGGTAAGGTAATTATCGGACAAGAAGATGTCATCGAGAAAATCCTGATTTCTATCTTCTGCGATGGCCACAGCCTACTCGTAGGAGTACCAGGTCTTGCAAAAACCCTCATGGTTAAGACCATTTCAGAAGTGCTCGATTTGAGCTTCAAGAGAATTCAGTTTACACCGGATTTGATGCCTTCAGATATCACCGGTGCAGAAATCCTCGACGATAATCGACAGTTCAAATTTATGGAAGGCCCCATCTTCGCCAATATCGTATTGGCAGATGAGATCAACCGTACTCCGCCTAAGACACAGGCTTCCCTGCTCGAAGCCATGCAAGAGCGCAATATCACAGTCGCAGGTGTAGAACACAAATTGCCATCGCCTTTCTTCGTATTGGCCACGCAAAACCCAATCGAGCAGGAAGGTACCTATCCCCTACCTGAAGCGCAGCTAGACCGTTTCATGTTCAATATCAAACTGGGCTACCCTACTTTCGAAGAGGAAAAGCGCGTAGTGGAAAATACCACAGCTAACCACAAAGTAGAACTAAATCACATCCTTACAGGAGAAGAAATCAAGTTCTATCAAAATTTGGTTAGAAAGATCCCTGTATCGGATAATGTGCTTGATTATGCAGTGAGACTAGTATCCAAGACTCGCCCATTCGAAGACTCAGCGGCCCCGGCTGCTAAGAATTACCTATCCTGGGGAGCTGGCCCAAGAGCTTCGCAATATTTAATTCTGGGCGCAAAGTGCCATGCCGCAGTGACAGGCAAGTACTCACCGGATATCGAAGATGTAAAGGCCGTTTCTGAGTCTATCCTTCGACACAGAATCGTCAAGAACTTCAAGGCTGAAGCCGAAGGTATTAGCATAGAAAATATCATAAAAGAGATTCAATAAGAATCTATCCAACAGACAACGCAACATAGTGGCCCCAAGACCTCGGTCTTCGGCCACTATTTAGGGATAGAGAATCAATAACTGTCCATTTTGACTTGCTGGAAATGATTTGTCCATCGTTATTTTTCTCCACCAGCCAACAAGGATGCTGTCAAAAAATGCCTCGTCTAAATCCTTTCCAGCGGCGTCAAAATCAGACAGTTATTGATTCTCAACCCCTTAGTTTCACCGGCTCCGGCTTTGGTGAGATTTTTTTTACCTTTCACTATTATTTGACACCATTCAAAACTCCACCCATTGTCGACCATAGTAGCTGTTATCAAGGATAAGAAAATCTGCATTGCCTCCGATTCTCAAACCAGTTTTGGCAATCTAAAGCAAAGCGGTAGCTATGTTGAAAACCCCCATAAGCTATTCAAATGGGGCAAGAGCATTCTAGCCGTCGTAGGTTTCGCTGCCAATGGCCCAGTGCTTGAAAGCATCATCAAGAATACAAAGCGCGCTCCCTCCTTCAAGAGCCGACACGATATTTTTGAATTCTTCCGAAAGTTTCATCCCAAGCTAAAATCCGACTATCACCTTCGCCCCGACGAAGATGAAGACGATCCCTATGAGTCCAGCCGCATGGACATCCTCATCGCCAATAGCCACGGCATCTTCTCCATACTCTCCCTAAGAGAAGTCTGGCAATACAGCAAATTCTGGTCATTAGGCAGCGGCTCCCCCTTCGCCATCGGAGCCATGCATCAAGCCTATCAAGACCCAAATCTTTCCGTAGAAGAAATCGCCAAAGCCGGTGTCGCGGCAGGTATCGAATTCGATATCAATACCGGTGGCCCCATACAATTTGAAATCCTGAAAACAGGAAAATA
>JAHDDV010000523.1 GCA_020629205.1 Chitinophagales bacterium
AACTGAGACCTACGACCAGCCAAGCTGTCGGCGCGACGGGGACGTCACGCCGGGCGCCGTTTGTCGACAAGAGAATGTGGTGCAAGAGCGCGACAGGGGGCCGATGAGTGAGTGCGAAGGGGACGACGGTGAAAGACTGGGTGCGACGGGAGGTTTTAGCTGTGCTTCGCAGCAGCTGCATAATGGAATGCAAACACGCTTACTTATGATAGTTTGTTCGACAATGAAATTGTCGAACCGCTCGGGTGGGGAGGCGAGGGTGAAAAATTACTAGGGATTGGAAGATTGGAGGGAAGAACTCGCTGGGCTCGAAACGAAACTTGTTACTAACCAAGCTGTCGGCGCGACGGGGACGTCAGGCCGGGCATCCGTATTCCAAATCTCAAATCTCACTATTGTTTTCGATCTATATCCGAATCCTACCGGAGATTTTCAGTGGCGCATACAGCGAGCTTAGTGCACTTGCATTTACACTGCCATCCTTTTGGGAGCTGCGTGGCTCCGTACCCTTGCTGCCACGGGACACTGCAGTATCAAAATAGCCCGGATCGAAGCGGCTATGAGTGGTACTGATGCCGTGGCGAAAGCACGGCTATATTAGCTCGACGATAGGAGAGATGATATAGCCGTAGCTGAAGCAGGCAGCAGTGCCGCGAATAATAGCGTAGAGCCGGACTGGTGATTACGCGATGGAATAACCGTTCGCTCCAAATCCAAAAGAATCTATGCTGGCATTGCAGGTGTTTATATAGAAAATGTGTACATGTTATAGCTCAATAGTAAGTGATTCTGAGACTATTTGCTTAACTTTGGCATTTCTTATACACTGCTGCAGTGAACGAATGAATGAATCTACTCGCCCATCAACACCTGAAAGGTATATAGATACAAACCTGTTTAGGTTTTCAGCGGTCGTATTGGAATGGTTGCCGATCTTCTTTTCGGCATTGTTCCTGGTGAAGGGATATCGTTGGGGATTCATGCTGGGTATGTATGTTTTGACAATTGTGTATATTTTTTTGTCGTGGTATTTGTTTAGGGCCGCTGAGGTGCGAGGTTTGGATGTAATGGTGAGTTTTGCTGCCGGTCTTTTGCTTGGCTTTAATTGTCAGGGAATTCTCTTCAATGTATTGCAATGGCCGCACGCTGAGCCAATGGGAACCCTGGCCATGGTCGCTGCAGCGGTGGGCACAGTTGCTTCGCTGATACTGGGTGGACTCAGAACGCTTGTGTCCAGGCATAGGTTGATGGAGTTAAGGATGTATTGGAAGCTCTTATCTCGATTTCTTGCTGCCTTGTTAATTCTTCGATTTTATCTATATTGAAGGAGTGAATTTTGCAGAACAGATACAATCTTTGTACGCACTGCATCTTGGAAGTGGGAAAAAATATTACGATGAAAAGATCAATGTTTGTGTTTGTCTTGCTGTCCTTTGCTTTTCTACTCAGCAATTGTAAGAAAGGTGAGGACAACAATCAGGAGGAGTACATTGCTGGTTTCGAATTGCTATCTGATCTAAGCGGTCATTGGGTGGGCAGCAATGAAACGGCTTTTGGGAATTTTGATTGGTTCGCCTTTGATTTTCGACCCATCTCAGCTTCTCATTTGCATTCAATCTATGAGGGATCTACAAATCAAAATATAATCACCTCGGTGTTTCTTGCAGAATTTGAAGGCAAGCTGCAAGTCATGGCGAGAAACGGAGGATGGCTCGGTAATCAATATCGTGCCACCTACTTTGTAGTAGACAGTTCGATGGTGAACCCGGCACGGCACTATTATAGATTGGTAGATGCCGTAGGTAGAAAGGATCGTGCCTATATGGAATTCCGCTTCCAAAATGACACCCTATATTTCGATGCCTACAAAGACAACAGCGGCAGTTTGGATCAGCCGATTCATCATATGGGATTCAGAGGAACCAATTTTAATCCTACTTTTGCCCAATCTGCTACTGACATCTTTTCTTATCCCCAAAGGGTCGCTGAGGTAAATTTTGAAAACCAATTTGTGGATCTGATCGATCCTGATTCTGCCCTGTTTTTAGAGGAGTCCATTGACCCTTTTCCGCGTGCTGATCATGGCCACCTAAGCGAGCTCAATATCAATATCATTCGAGGTGATTTGATCCCGGAAGAGACACTACTATTATACTTGTCGAAGGAGCCGATCATAGATGCTGATGGTAGTGTAAACTTTGAAAGTGTGCAAAGGCAAGTAATCAGGACCATTTCTGTATTGCCAGATGAACAGGTGTACAGAACGACCTACTTGCATCCTGATCAGTATTATGTTACTGCATTCTCCGATTTGGACGCTAATTTTTTTCCCTCCTCTGGTGATGTATGTAACATTAGCAAATTGGTAGATGTTACACCTGAGAGCGAACTGTCGGTAGGTGTAGAGGTGAATTTGCTGATTGATTGAGAGAAAAAACCCCGCCAGAAAGATTCTGACGGGGCAAGTTCTCAGATAAACAGCTAGTCTATCTCACTAGTGCTACGCAAACGAAGTCCGCAACACCTTTAAGGGCTTCTATTTCTGTCATCCTTCGTTGCTCGTCGGTCGCGTAGCTAAGGCTATGCTCCCTCCTCGCGCCTCGTC
>JAHDDV010000524.1 GCA_020629205.1 Chitinophagales bacterium
TGGCCCTTCTTAACGATCTGAGGCTCAAAGCTACCGGCTCGATCTCTGGGTATGTTTAAGTCAATATCCCCATGATCGCCTTTGAGCCGTTTCTTGGATTTACCATTGCGGCTGTTACCAGAGCCATCACCTTGAGTACTGTGTTTTTCGTAGCCTAAATGGTCAGTGAGTTCAGCATCGAGCGCTGTCTCAACCACGATCTTCTTGAGCAATTTGGAGAAATCGCCTAGGTCGGCTTCTGTCTTAACATCCTTTGCTATCTTTTTGGCCAGTTGCCTGATTAGGTCTTCGTCCACATGTGTGTCCATGATTCTGTCCTGTTATTAGGATAAAGTGAATCACGGGCATTTACACAGTTTGGTTTACAGTCTCCATGTGTTCACCCTCCCCTTTAAGATATAAACCGCAAAAATTCGCCAAATCCACGAATCATATTCAAGGGTTAGGCGCTATATTTCTCGAACTGTACTCAGTAACTACAATATTTTTAACTTAAATGATGAACTTCTGCCAACTTGTACACAGGAGTATCCAGCCCTTCCATTCGGGCCTTAATTTGTAAGGACAAAAATTGAGAGTAATGTCTGGACTGATGTAAATTGCCTCCATGAAACCATAGGTTTTCCTGCTGGGTAGGCTTCCACATATTCCTTAACTCCCCCTCCCAAGGGCCAGGATCTTTTTTCGTATCCGACCCCAATCCCCAACACTTACCTACTTTGTCAGCCACTTCTTGGCTAATAAGTTCAGCCGCCCATCCATTCATAGATTGATAACCCGTAGCCAGCACAACGAGATCAGCTTCAAGCTCACTTCCGTCATTGAACACCACCGAAGACTCAGTAAAATCTACAACTTCAACACCTGATTTTAATTTTATTTTCCCGTCTGCCACTAACTCAGATGCACCGACATCAATGTAGTACCCCGATCCACGGCGCAAATACTTAACGAACAATCCAGATCCATCTTCACCAAAATCGAGCATAAAGCCGGCTTTCTCCAAACGATCATACAAGTCTTTATCACGCTCTTTCATCTCAGCATATACAGGGACCTGAAAAGCTGGAAGAACCTTGTAAGGCACAGATGCAAATATTAGATCTGCCTTGTGATGGTCTACGCCATTTGCACGCGCCTTTTCGGAGTACAAATCGCCGAGAGCCAAATCCATCAAGGTGTCTGACTTGCATATATGAGTGCTACTACGTTGAACCATAGTGACATCAGCATCGTTTTCCCATAATGCAGCACTAATATCGTGAGCAGAATTATTTGATCCAATGACAACCACCTTTTTGCCCTTGTAATGATCGGGGCCTGGATGTTGACTGGAATGTTGAATCTCGCCTTTGAATTTGTCCTGCCCAGGCATGGTGGGAATATTGGCCCGCCCTGACATACCTGTTGCCATCACGAGTTGTGTTGGTTTGAGTACAACCTCTTGACCTTCGCGAACGACTTTAACAGTCCATGTTTTCGATGCTTCATCGTAGGATGCACTTTGACACTCTGTTGAGTGCCAATAGTTGAGCTCCATGACGCGCGTATACATCTCCAGCCAATCACCTATTTTGTCCTTGGGTGCAAACACCGGCCAATGCTCTGGAAACGGAATATACGGAAGATGGTCGTACCAAACCGGATCATGTAGACACAAAGATTTGTATCGGTTGCGCCAACTATCTCCCGGTCTTGGGTTTTTCTCAAGAATGATGGTTGGCACTCCCAACATCCGCATTCTAGCCCCCAAGGCAATGCCACCCTGCCCGCCACCAACAATCACGCAATAGGGTTGTTCTTCATAGCCTAGCTGCGACTGCTCAGCTTGACGGGACTCAGCCCACGTCATTCTTTCTTTGTTAGCACCATGTTCAACCCCCATCGGTCGTTCAGTACCGTTTTTTTCTTCGTGCCCTTTTAACTCAACCATTGTTGTAAGAAGGGTGAACGCTTTACCATCGCGGAGCCGCAAATGCCCACGGCCACGTGAAACTGCAGTTTCGAAGGTAATCCACGCATCGGTGATACCGTCTGCCTCTGTCGGTGGCTCCTCTACGGCCCAATCGCCAGGCTTAGCTTCCGCCATACAACTGGACACCATGTCTTTGATGGCATCCCGCCCTTCCATGGTTGTGATATTCCAGGTAAAGCTAATCATGTCTCGCCAAAAACCTTCAGGCTCAAACAGTTCTGCTACAGCTTCGGCATCTACAGATTTCAATGCACTGTCTAAGGAACCTAACCATTCATTGACAGCTTGAAGTTCGACACTTGGTGTGGTGTCGATCGCCATATCGGCGGCGGTGGTGCTCATGGTGTTAACTCCTCCATTGTTGGACGAGTGTCACAAATAACGTGAATTAACGGACGATGTCAAATTTGCCTAACCTTCAAACAGACAAGTGACAACAAAAAATACTGAAAAACTTCAGGCTCTATAAATAGTTACGATTAACAACAGTAGAAAACATTTTCTCAGTCGATTTACATTAACGAGCCGAACAGATGCGTAACGCCTATCCTTACGTGTCAGATTAAAAAATTCACCAGAAGCGCAACGCTATGACAGATTCAAAATTCGCTGGAGATGAAAAGGTA
>JAHDDV010000094.1:0-2496 GCA_020629205.1 Chitinophagales bacterium
CCTTGCTCAATTTAACCTATCTTTGCCTTCGAAAATGACGAAGATAGCAGACATAGACCTCGGGGATTTTCCCCTCTTGCTGGCACCGATGGAAGACGTCAGCGATCCGCCATTTCGTGCCCTGTGCAAGAAGTATGGTGCGGATATGATGTACACCGAGTTTATCTCTTCAGAAGGCTTGATACGAGATGCGAGGAAGAGTGTGCAAAAACTGGATATCTACCCGGAAGAGCAACCTATTGGCATTCAGATATTTGGATCCAATATTGAATCTATGCGACTGAGTGCTGAGATCGTAGAGCGCTCTGCTCCTGACGTGTTGGATATCAACTACGGATGTCCGGTAAAGAAAGTTACTTGCAAGTTGGCAGGTGCTGGTATCTTGCAGGATATTCCAAGAATGGTCACCTTGACGGAGCAGATTGTCAAGGCTACCAAGTTGCCGGTGACGGTCAAGACCCGATTGGGTTGGAATGATCAAACCCAGTACATCGTGGAGGTAGCTGAACGACTGCAGGATGTTGGCATTAAGGCCATTAGTATTCACGGTCGAACCCGAAAGCAGATGTATAAAGGTGAGGCCGATTGGACCTTAATTGCCGAAACCAAGGCAAATCCAAGGCTGCACATTCCAGTGATTGGGAACGGTGATATCAACTCCGGGCCCAAAGCTGTCGAGTACAAAAATCGTTATGGGGTGGATGGCATCATGATCGGACGTGCTGCCATTGGATACCCTTGGATATTCCGGGAGATCAAGCATTATGTGGCGACGGGGGAACATCTGGCTCCACCGAGTATCGAAGAGCGAGTCGCAGTCGCGAGACAGCATCTCAATCATGCTGTGGAATGGAAAGGGGAGCGATTAGGAATTCTTGAGACGCGAAGACACTATACCAACTACTTCAAAGGACTTCCGGGTATCAAAGATTACCGAATTCGAATTGTTACCTCGGATGATATTGACTATATCCATTCGGTACTCGACGAAGTTCAGGAACGCTATGCTGGCTATCAATTCGAAGAAAAGTCTTCTAAGATCAAGATGGCATAAGTAGCGCTTTTCGGCTGATGCTCTGCAGCTGTCGAGGAGATTCCCTATCTTCATAAAAAGTCCCAAATGTTACTACTGCTGATACTGGTAGTTTTTCTCTTTGTCCTTGTTGGTATAGCCGTCATCCTGATGCGTAAGCAATACCGGACCAAGCAGCTATTTGCTTCTGTTAATGATCTTCAGAGTCAACGCAATGAGCTGTTGCCAGATATGCTCAGTATTATGGATCGCGAAATGGAATTAGATCCAATAATGCAAAAAACCTTGCTCAGGTATCGAACACAAACGCTTGCGCGTAACGTAAGCATAGAGGAGAAAGTCGAGGCAGAAAACGAGCTCAACAAGATGGTTCAGCAACTTTTCGCTGATGCGAACCATTACCCAGAACTTCGATCCGAATCGGAATACATCGGCCTTTGCGAAGAGTGGAACCACAATAATGATCGTCTGATCAAGGCAAGAGAATCCTATAATCTATTGGTAAAGGACTACAATTATTCTTTGCAGAGTTTTCCAACCAATCTTATCGCTCGCTTGTTTAAGTACCAGCAAAAGTCAGCTTTTGAAGTTCAGGAGCTCGGCTAGTTCAATGATTCAAAACCCATTCAATTGCTACGACAATTTTCGACAGTTTTACTGTTCTCGTTCTTACTGGTTTGTTCTTCCTGTAAGCAAGATTACTATACCAAATTGCGTGTTGGTATACCGGTACCCGAGCTAAGCTCTCTCGACATTGAGGGGCAGGCAGTTGATCTAAAGGAATTTCGCAATCACTATGTATATATCTACTTTTGGGCTTCATGGTGTGCCCCCTGTGGGGACGCTTTCCCCGACTACATGATGCTAAACGACAAGTATAGCAAGCTCCAGTATAAGGATGCTGAAGGCTTTGTTTTTCTACCCATCTCTGTAGACGACAAGGAAGCGAAATGGCGTAAAGCGATTGATAAGTGGGAGCTTAATTTTGAGCATCAATGGTGCGATCTCAAGGGGATGCCCTCGGAGCTAAGTGAGCGCTTTCAATTCGATAAGGTACCCTCCTCACTTCTCATCAATCCTGAAGGTGTGATCATCGGCCGGGATATTGGTTTTAGCGATCTGGTTTGGGAGCTTAAGGAGAGGGTGCAGTAGCGTGTCTAGTGCTTTAAGATAAGCTACGAGGTTTAGCGACATATCAATGTCGCAGCGCGCCGATAACAGCACAATTTCTGGACATTGCCAGCGCGGCTCATTCTGTTGCTATCAAGGCCGAGAACGGTACACGATCGGTGGCTTTAGATGGCAAGGGCCTTCTAGCGCGGCAGCGGATTGCCGGTATTGGAAGTGCTTCGGACGTAGCAGGCGACATTGATATGTCGCCCAACCTCGGTGCTTTAAGATAAGCTAGGAGGTTTAGCGACATATCAATGTCGCAGCGCGCCGATAACAGCACAATTTCTGGA
>JAHDDV010000094.1:2596-16386 GCA_020629205.1 Chitinophagales bacterium
GAGGTTTAGCGACATATCAATGTCGCAGCGCGCCGATAACAGCACAATTTCTGGACATTGCCAGCGCGGCTCATTCTGTTGCTATCAAGGCCGAGAACGGTACACGATCTGCCAGAAACGCCTATAAAACAGCAAGAATGCCAGCCCTGACTGCCAATCTGACCGTAAAAGTCGCTTGGCAAGGCTTTTGACTTATTATGGCAGGTAATAAAAGCCCCTGAAAATGACTAAGAAAAAGATAGAAATAGATTTGACAGAGGAAGAAAAAGCAGCTTTGGAACAAGCTCAGCAAGAGAACGATAATGTAGATCAGGCTGTTGACACAGCGGAAGAGCTGGATGCCGAAGTAGAAGACGCAAGCGACTTTCACTCCGAATTTGGTGAAGAAGAACCGGAAGTGGGTGCTACCGAGAAGAAGGGCATCTTTTCAAAACTAAAGGACAAGATTTCGCCAGGTGAGTCTTCTGATGAAGTGCTTAAGTTGCAAGAAGCAAATGCTGAATTGAAAGATAAGAACCTTCGTTTGTTAGCGGAGTTTGAGAACTTCAGACGACGAACCGCTAAGGAGCGGATTGAATATCTAAAGACGGCGGGTTCGGACACTTTGGTTTCTCTCTTGCCAGTCATGGACGATTTTGAGCGTGCCTTCAAAGCAAGCGAAAATGAGGAAGAAGCGCGCAACTCTGGCTTTGGACTGATCTATCAGAAGATGGTGAAGAGCTTTGAGCAGATGGGTATGGAAAAGATGGAAGTAATGCATGAGCCATTTGATGCTGATTTCCATGAAGCGATTGCAGAATTGCCTGCACCGAGTGAAGAGCTAAAGGGTAAGGTATTGGACGTAGTGGAAAACGGCTACGTGATGAATGAAAAGATCATCCGCTTCGCTAAGGTGGTAGTGGGCAAATAACAATTATGTCGAAGAGAGATTATTACGAGATATTGGGGGTGTCGAAGTCTGCCTCAAAAGAGGAGATCAAGAAAGCCTACCGTAAAGTAGCTTTGAAATTTCACCCGGATCGCAATCCGGACAATCCGGAAGCCGAGGAGAAATTCAAAGAGGCTGCGGAAGCCTATGAGGTCCTGAGCGATGAGCAGAAAAAGGCACGCTATGATCGCTTCGGGCATGCTGGTGTCGGTGGAGCTGCCGGAGGTGGCTTTGGTGGGGGCAATATGTCCATGGATGATATCTTTAGCAATTTCGGCGATATCTTCGGAGATTTCTTCGGGGGAGGTGGCGGTTTCAGCGGCGGTGGCTTCGGTGGCCAAAGAGCTTCAAGTCGCAATGCCGGACGAGGTTCGAATCTACGTGTGAAGGTAAAACTGAGCCTGGAAGATATCGCAACAGGAACTACCAAGAAAATCAAAGTCAATAAGCATGTGGCCTGCAATACCTGTAGCGGTAGTGGAGCCAAAGATGGTACGGCCTACAATACCTGTAGCACCTGTGGAGGACGAGGCATGGTAGCTCGCGTATCAAACACCATTCTTGGTCGTATGCAAACAACTTCAACCTGTCCTGCTTGTAATGGTGGCGGAAAGACTATCACCAGCAAGTGTACTTCTTGTGCGGGTGAAGGACGAAGCTTTGACAAAGAGACAATTGAAATTGAAATCCCTGCAGGAGTCGGAGAGGGCATACAGCTGTCTATGACCGGAAAGGGAAATGCCGGAGAACGTGGTGGACCCGCCGGTGATTTGATCATTGGCATCGAAGAGCTTCCTCACGATAGCCTCGTTAGAGACGGTCAGAATGTGGTCTACAATCTGCACCTAAACTTTGCGGATGCTGCTTTAGGAACATCAGTGGAAGTGCCCACACTCACGGGCAAAGCCAAAATCAAAATTCCTTCTGGAACGCAAGGCGGCAAGGTGTTCCGGCTAAGAGGCAAGGGCCTTCCTTCTCTCAATGGATACGGTACCGGAGACCAATTGGTTGGTGTTAATATCTGGACACCAAAGACGCTCAACAAAGAAGAGCGTAAGCTGCTGGAACAAATGCGCGGCTCAGAGAACTTTGAGCCTAATCCATCAAAGTCTGAAAAAGGCTTCTTTGATCGTGTAAAAGACTGGATGGGAAGCTAATAAACTTGCAGTGCTCACTTTTCCTGGCTTTAGAGCTTTGCCATCAATCTACTACCCTGATCGATAGCCCGCTTTGCATCCAGTTCGCCAGCCTCATCGGCGCCCCCTATGAGGTGTACCGAAAGGCCTTTGGATTCGAGATCAGCAAGCAAGTCTCTGTTGGAAATTTGCCCTGCACAAACAATCACATTATCGACTTCAAGGCTTTGAGGTTTGCCAGCCACAGTCAAATGTATTCCAGCGTCATCAATTGATTCGTACTGCACACTTCCAATCATCTTGACTCTCTTGTTTTTTAGGGAGGAGCGGTGAATCCATCCTGTGGTCTTGCCCAGTTTTGCTCCTAGCTTACCAGTAGATCGTTGCATTAGATACACTTCTCTGGGTGATTCCTCGATCACCGGAGTCACGCCCTCAATACCACCTCTGGCAGCGTTGCTTGGATCGACGCCCCATTCTTTTAGAAACAATTTGACATTTGTGGCGCTGGATTCTCCGCTGTGAGTCAGGAACTCAGCTACGTCGAATCCGATACCTCCTGCTCCAATGATGGCGACTTTCTTACCCACCTCTTTTTTGTGGTACAGTACGTCAATATAGCTCAGTACGCTGTTGTGGTCAATGCCGGGAATCTTTGGAATTCTGGGGTGTACCCCTGTGGCCAGAATGACTTCATCAAAGCCACCTGCTGCAAGGTCATCTGCAGTCACTCTGGTATTTAGCTTTAAGTTCACCCCAGTAAGTTCAATCTGCTTCTTGAAGTACCGCAAGGTTTCATAAAACTCTTCCTTGCCTGGTATGCGCTTTGCCATATTGAACTGACCGCCAATTTGGCTATCGGCATCGAAGAGCGTGACCTCGTGCCCTCGCTCGGCGGCCACGGTGGAGGCGGCAAGTCCTGCAGGACCGGCTCCAACTACAGCGATCTTCTTCTTATTTTGGGTGGGCTCGTAGTTCAGCTCTGTTTCGTAGCAGGCTCTGGGATTTACGAGACAAGAGGCTCGCTTGTTTTTGAAGGCATGATCGAGGCAGGCTTGATTGCAACCGATACAGGTATTGATTTCATCCTCTCTACCTTCTCTTGCTTTCTTGACAATCTCCGCATCAGCAAGGAAGGGTCGAGCCATCGAGACCATGTCCGCATGTCCGTCGGCAAGGATTCGTTCGGCCACGTCCGGCATGTTGATCCGATTGGTAGTTACCAGTGGGATTTTTACCTCTCCCATCAGCTTTTTGGTGACCCAGCTGAATCCTCCCCTTGGTACCATTGTGGCAATGGTCGGAATTCTTGCTTCATGCCATCCAATACCTGTGTTGATGATGGTAACGCCAGCCTCTTCGAGTAGTTTGGCCAGCATTACGACTTCTTCCCAAGAGCTGCCATCGTGTACCAGATCGAGCATCGATAAGCGAAAGATGATGATAAAATCAGTACCGACCATCTCTCTCACCGCTTTGACGATTTCAAGTGGCAGTTTGATTCGATTTTCGTAGGCACCTCCCCATTCATCCGTTCGTTTGTTGGTTCTAGATGCGATGAATTGGTTGATGAGGTAGCCCTCTGAGCCCATGATCTCCACTCCATCATATCCTGCCTGTTTAGCAAGTCTGGCACAGTCTGCAAAATCCTTGATAGTTGACCATACTGCTTTACTCGACAATGCCCATGGTGTAAAGGGAGTGATTGGTGACTTTAGACGGGTTGGTGCCACTGAAAATGGGTGATAGCCGTATCGGCCTGAATGTAGTATCTGCAAGCAGATTTTTCCCTCTTCCTGATGTACGGCATCGGTTACAATTTGATGCTTCTTTGCCTCACTTGACTTGCTCAACTTAGCAGAAAAGGGCTTTACCCATCCTTGTCGATTCGGCGCAACACCTCCGGTCACGATGAGCCCACATTCTCCTCTTGCTCTTTCGGCGAAGTAGGCGGCCATCATTTCGAAGCCACCTTTTTCTTCTTCCAAACCTGTGTGCATAGAGCCCATTAAGACCCGGTTTTTCAATGTTGTAAAACCAAGGTCAAGAGGTGTAAAGAGCGTAGGATATTTTGGATGTGACATGTACTGTTTGCTTAGAATGTAATAATGCTATTTCTTCAGAAAATCTTTCAGGATTTTCTCAACAACGGAAGGATCGAGTAGGGTTGAGACATCACCCAACTGATCGTGTCGACCTTCGGCAATTTTACGAAGAATTCTCCGCATGATTTTTCCGGATCTGGTTTTCGGAAGGCCTGCGACAAACTGTATCTGCTCGGGCTTGGCAATCTTTCCGATTTCTTTGCTTACGGTGGCCAGTATTGACTTTCGCACTTCCTCCTCGTTTTTGATCTTGCCAGCCGTGATCACAAAAGCATAAATGCCCTGGCCTTTGATCGCATGAGGGTAGCCAACGACTGCTGACTCCACAACAACAGGATTCTGGTTGATGGCATTCTCGACTTCCGCAGTTCCAATTCTATGTCCAGACACATTAATCACATCATCAACCCTGCCAATAATTCGGTACATGCCATCTTTATCCCTTCTCGCTCCATCACCAGTGAAGTAGTGATTTTTGAATGCGGAGAAATAGGTGTTTTTGCAGCGCTTGTGATCACCATAGGTGGTGCGAATCATCGATGGCCAAGGGAATCGGATTGCCAGCAGCCCTTCTTTTTCATTCTCTTTGATCAGTTTACCTTTTGGGTCCAGCAGTACTGGTTGAATGCCCGGTAGGGGATAGCCTGCATAGGTAGCTTTTCTCGGTCCCTTGTCGCCCAATGCAGAGATCATGATGCCACCCGTTTCGGTTTGCCACCAGGTATCTACAATAGGTATTTTGCCCTTTCCGATGTGCTCATCATACCAATTCCAGGCCTCTTCGTTAATGGGTTCGCCCACTGTCCCCAAAACCTTAAGGGTATTTAATTTATACGGCTTCACATGTTGCAAGCCACAAGCCATCAATGCGCGAATTGCAGTTGGAGCTGTATAGAACTGATTAACCTTATGCTTGTCGACAACTTTCCAGAACCGTCCAGCATCCGGATAAGTGGGAACCCCTTCAAACATCATCGTGGTGGCTCCGGCCAATAGCGGCCCGTATATGATATAGGAATGGCCAGTGATCCAGCCAATATCGGCGGTACACCAGTAGATATCCCCTTCTTTATATTGGAAGACATTTTTGAAGGAGTATTCCGTATAGACCATATAGCCACCACAGGTGTGTACCACTCCCTTGGGCTTTCCGGTGCTTCCAGATGTATAGAGCACGAACAATGGATCTTCGGCGTCCATTTCTTCTGCTGGACATTTTGCAGATACTTTTTTCAGCTCTTCGAATAGCCAAACGTCCCGTCCTTCTGTGATGGATACTTCTATACCTGCACAATTGGTGATGATGACTTTCTTGACGGATGGACAGTTTTGCAAAGCCTCATCAACTACTAGCTTTGCAGGGATTACTTTTTTGCCACGTCGGATGGCGTCACTGGTCAGGACAATATTGCAGGAGGCATCATTGATTCTGTCGGCAAGGGCATTGGCAGAGAAGCCGGCAAATACGACTGAGTGAATGGCTCCTATTCTTGCGCAAGCGAGCACGGCAATGCCCAACTCAGGCAACATGGGCATGTAGAGACAGATACGGTCTCCTTTCTTTGCCCCATTGCGTTTCAAAACATTTGCGAAACGGCAGACTTCGCGATGTAGCTCCTTGTAGGTGTAGCTTTTGGAGGCTTCTTTGGGATCGTTTGCCTCCCAGAGTAGGGCGACTTGATCGCCGCGGTCTTTTAGGTGACGATCGAGGCAGTTTTCTGTAATATTGAGTTTTCCACCGGCAAACCACTTGACTTTGGGTTCCTTGAAATTCCAGTCGAGGGTTTTTTTCCAGGGTTTTCTCCAATGGAAGGTCTTGGCTTGTTTAGCCCAGAACTTCTTTGGGTCTTTGACACTTTTGGCGTATTCGCTCTTGTATTCTTCAAAACTATCTATCTGGTGAGTCATGCGCTGTCGGCGTTTTTTTAGGTGAATGCAATCGTTTAAGAGCCAAATATAATGATTCTACGAAGCAGAGACGGTAATATATAGCCTCGATCGCCGCGGTATGAGGTGCCTGTATGCGCCAGTGACTGCCAGTGCATGCTGGCTCGTAGCACAGCGGAGAGACGGCAGGCACTGTTGCAGGAACAAGCAGACAGGTGCCGAATGGAGCAGAGAGCGAGTAGGAAGACACTAGAACGATTGCCGCTGGGCTCCAAAAAAAAGAGAAGCAGATTGAAACGTCAATGCTCTTGTCTTGATAAGCTCAGGTTCGAGTTAATACAGACAGAGCTGGAAAAGAGGGCCACTACTCCCTATTATTATATATTTTATACTAATTTTTAGGTGTTTTGGTGTGATCTTCACGTCTCTCGTTGAATTCCTAGGGAGCAAGCAAGATCGATCAGTCACAGAACCTCTATTAGGTGGTTGGCCAGCAAATGTGTACAAAATAGACAAAAATTAAGCTATAGGTTAACTTTATGGCCAAAAGATCGTTAAATTTACTGTTAACAAGTACCAAGGGGGATCGGTTTTTGTACATCGATGCTGGAAACCAGTTGGAAATACTGAACTTTCTGCGGCAAAGTCCACGTTATGATGACAAGTTCAAATACACCATTGACATTATTCTGAATCATCAAGCAACAAAAGACATTTGGGAGAAGGAGGATGTCTCAGATAAGGCCAGAGACGTGTATGCCATTAAACTTTTCAAGGGATCAGATAATGCAAGGATTTATTGCAAGACCTATGACCGTGAGGATGGCTTCCATATTATTATGTGTGAGTTTTTGGCAAGAAAGAAGTCTACAAAGGTAAAGGCCAGGAATAAAAAATTGATCGAAAAAGTAGGAGGATATGAATATGAGATCGAATGATAAAGTATTGCAGGAGTTTAGGGATCTTTTGTCCTTTAACAGTGAGGAAGAACTAGTTACTCGGGAGCAAAACGTGATTCACTTTCAGTTTATGTCAGGATTGGAAGAGATAATGAAGCAACTGAAGATTAGCAGGAAGAAGCTTGCTGAGGCAGTCGGTGTATCTGCTAGTTATATCACACAGCTATTTCGGGGGACTAAGATGATCAACATTGAGATGTTAGCCAAGATAAAGCTAGCTCTTGAGATCGAATACGAAATAGAATGTGTACAGAGCATTCAGAAAGAGAATACGCTTCGTAAGAATTGGTTGACCTACCACCGAAATCGTTCGGCTTGTAGGGAGTTGTCATTTGAAAAACTTTCTATTAGGAAAGGTACACTCAAGATTGCTTAAATGAAAGCAAAAAAATCTCCATTAGTTTTTGAAGGTTTTGTAGTTCAGGAGCTTCAGTTTTCGGTCATTTCTCCTACGGAGGGGGATTTGGTCGTTATTGAAGAGCCAGAGATTACAATGGACTTCGAGATCTTGACCAATGATGACATTGGTCAGGATAGATTCTTGATTCCGATGCAGATGCAAATCAATATGGGTAAAAAGCAGGTGCCTGGTTATGCACTTGAGGTGACTGCCTTGGGGACATTCAGCATTGAGACCTCCAAGAAAATCCCAATTTCGCACAGGACTGAATTGCAAATCTATTCCAGCACTAATATTATGATTAGCAGTCTGCGAGGGTACCTGCGTGATCTTACGGGATATGGTCCTTTTGGCGCCTATGTACTCCCATCAATTGATATGGCAGATTTGATCTCCCAAAAGAAGATTGCATCAAAACCAAAACCGAAGAAACGACGAAAGAAGCTCAAGTAGAGTTTCTCACAACAAAGCCCAAATCCTCGGCATAAAGATTAAGATGCCGATAATGGCTGCTCCCATTGCCACCCAAAGTACGGCCCCTGCGGCAGCATCCTTAACCTTTCCGGCCTCCTCATGAAAATCCGGCTGCACATGATCCGTGAGTATCTCTATGGAGGTATTGAATGTCTCGGCCATCTGTACGATAGCGATCATCGCAATGATGGTGCACCATTCCCAGATTTCGAGCTTAAAAAAAAGTCCGGCGGCAATCACCAGAATTGTGGCGACAAGGTGTACCTTGGCATTAAACTCGGTCTTGATGGTGCGAAAGATGCCTTGAAATGCGTAGTAGAAGCGTTTCATTTTTCATTGGTTTTACCGTCCTAAGAGCAGCTGTCCTGAAAAGATTGGGAATGAAATCAGAAGCTTATGTCTGTTCCACAAATGATTGCTAGCATAGATTATCAAGGTCAAACTTACCGCATTGATTTGAATCGACCAATCGATATATCGATAAGGCTTCAGGATGAGGATCCTCAGGTGAAGGCTTGGTATGCGCCTTCTTTTCGTATTGAGCCTGTGAGGGCAGAAGGATTTATTGGAGATATTGCAGAGGGAGGTTCGATCAACTTCAAAAACCTGCATATCAATCCGCATGGCAATGGTACGCATACCGAATGTGTGGCGCATATCTCTGATCTTGATTTGAGTATTGATCGTGCTTTGCGGCGATATTTCTATGTGGCGCAAGTGCTAAGCCTACGGCCGGAAAAGCAATCCAATGGGGACAAGCTGATTACGGAGCAGCAATTGAAAGATGGTCTTGGTGAGCATCCGGTGGAGGCATTGATTATCCGGACAAAGCCGAATGATCCGAGGAAGCGGCAGCGGGATTATTCGGGTAAGAACCCAACTTATTTAGATCATAAGGGGGTGAAACACCTGGTGAAGAAGGGGATCAATCATCTTTTGCTTGACCTTCCATCTGTAGATCGTGAGGAGGATGGCGGGAAATTTTTGGCGCATAAGGCCTTTTGGTCATATCCGAAAAATACGAGGCGAGAGGCCACCATCACAGAGATGATTTACGTGCCTGCTGAGGTGCCGGATGGGATTTATCTGCTGGACATCAATATCATTTCTATCGAGTCGGATGCCAGTCCGAGTAAGCCGATTTTGTACGCACTGATTAAGCAAAGCTGAACCAAAGCTGGAACTGAAAACGAAACCTATGAAAGCACTAATTTTTATCTTGAGCTCGATTATCTTTTTGTCTGCAAATCTGTATGGACAAGAGATTCAAAATTTGATTTGTTATAAGATTGAAGACTGGGAGGCTGTTGCTCCTGAAGTTGAAGACACCAGTCGCTTGCCCCTTTTTGGCGAGTATGTGGAGGAGATACCAGACTCCTTGATTGGGGAAGATTATGAGGTCTATATTGAAGGGCTGGTATCTGAGGAAGAGCCTTTGGATCAGGAGGATGAGGGCGCGTTTCCAAAACTGAATCCAGATATGACTTTTGAAGTGCTTGGAGAGCCATTGGGTGATCCAGCTGCTGTTTTGGCCTTTTATCAGGATCGGGAATGTGCTCCTGCATGGTATGCGGAGTCTAGCTTTTTGAGTAGTGGTGAACAGGTTTTGGATTTGATCGCCCAATCTCCCAATGATGGACTGCACAGGGAGGATTATCACTATGAAACTTTGCGGGACACCTATGAGCAGATAACCGGGGAGTTTGAATCAATGGGATTGTACAATCCCAATTTGATTGCCGCTTTTGATCTCTTGATGACGGATGCGGTCTTATTGTACAGCCAGCATATGCGTATCGGTAAGATTGACCCAAAGGCGACGGGTAAAATGTATGAGATTGAGCGAGAGGAAGTGTTGCTTGTGGATTCTTTAGGCTATCATTTGCAAGTCGGTGATTTGGCCAGCTATCTTCAATCCATTGAGCCGATACATCCGCAGTATAAGAAACTCAAATCTGCTCTGGTGAAGTTTCGGGCTGAGATGAGTGATCAGGAGACGGTGTTTGTGCCAGCAGGAAAGGCGATGCGCATTGGTGATGAAGGCGAACGGGTGGCGATGCTGCGCAAGCGTCTGGCGCCGGAGGATACGCTAAAAGCCATCAATCAGATCTTGACCGATACGATCTATTTTGTCTTTGATGCTGATTCTACGATCTACGAAAGTAAGACCATTCCTACCGATAGTTTTATTGTCAAGGTGGATAGTCTTTATAATGAAGCCTTGTTTGATTCGACTTTGTATAAGTTAGTCACTGAATTTCAAGAGAGCAATGGTTTGGAAGTAGACGGCATAGTGGGTAGTGGAACCCTTGGTGTTCTGAATATCGGACCCGATGATAAATTGCGAACGATCCTGATTAATTTGGAGCGTTGGCGTTGGCTTCCGCGTGAGATGGGAGATAGGTATCTGTTTGTGAATGTGGCTGGATTTGAACTACGGGTCATGGATATGGATACTGTCTCTCTGACCAAGCGGGTTTGTGTGGGAAGACAATGGACGCCAACCCCGATTTTTTCCGATCGTCTGCGGTATATTGATTTCAATCCTACCTGGACGGTGCCCTATAGTATTTCGAGCAAGGAGCTGCTCCCGAAAATAAAGGCGAATCCGGGATATCTGGCCAGCCAGAATATGGATTTGCTTTCGGGGGGCAAGAAGGTGAATCCTTATTCAGTCGATTGGTCGACGATAGGACGTCGTAACTTTCCTTATGTGATTCGGCAGCGTTCTGGTGCGGGCAATGCTTTAGGGCTAATGAAGTTCATGTTTCCAAACAGGTACAATGTATATGTACACGACACCCAATCGAAGAAGTTGTTTGCCAAGGAGAGCCGGGCATTTAGTCACGGTTGTGTGCGATTAGAAGAGCCCCGTGAACTGGCGGAGTTCTTATTAGAGGGTACCAAATATGACAGTGACAAGATTGGTCAGATTTTGCGCAGAGGGAAAAACAAGCGAGTGGATCTGGATGAGCCACTACCGATTGTGATTGCCTACTTCACTGCTTGGGTCGATGAATCAGGGGAAATACTTTTTTACCCGGATGTCTACAAGAGGGATCAGTCATTGGAGCAATTGTACTTTGAGGAGTAGGGCTTCTGAAAATGTAGTGAATTAACGGTCGCATTGGAATCCTAATACCTGCCGTGAAAGCTGCCAAAAAAATGCTTAAATTGCTGCTGCACAATTAAAACAGCAATAAATGGATATGGATTTTCAGCGGTTGTTTGAGCTACCGTACTATCAGTTGAAGCATATGTCTCAGCCGGTATGTTTGGCACATAAGAAAGACGGTAAGTGGATCAAATACAGCACCCAGGAGATGGTAGATAATACCAACAAAGTCAGCAAGGGTTTGCTGGCTCTTGGTGTCAAGCCTGGTGATAAGATTGGCTTGATCTCTACCTCGAATCGTCCGGAATGGAATTTTCTTGATATGGGCATGCAGCAGATTGGTGCAGTCAATGTACCGATCTATCCTACGATTTCTCCGAAGGAATATAGTTACATTTTCAATGATGCAGAGATAAAGTACGTCTTTTTGTCGGATGCAGGATTGTTGGATAAAGTCGAACAAATCAAAGGCGAAGTACCTTCTCTGCAAGGTATATACAGCTTTGATGACATCGATGGCCTGCCTAATTGGAAGGAACTCTTTGACCTGGGTAAAGATGTTACAGATGAGGAAGTAAAAGCGGTAAGTGATACCATAGAGCCGGATCATCTGGTGACTTTGATTTACACTTCAGGAACTACCGGATTGCCCAAAGGTGTGATGCTGAGCCACAGCAATATCGTCAGCAATATCAAGGCTGCCATGTCTGTGGTACCGATAGAAGACAAATACACGGTTTTGTCTTTCTTGCCCCTTTGCCACATTTTTGAGCGTACCGTCTTGTATGGCTACATTTCGCAAGGAGCATCGGTGTACTACGCAGAAGGTATCGACCAAATCGGAGATAATCTAAAGGAAGTCAAACCTCATTTCTTTACTACTGTTCCCCGCTTGCTGGAGAAGGTCTATGACAAGATCATCGGCAAGGGCATGGATCTTACAGGCGCAAAGAAGAAGCTATTCTTCTGGGCTGTAGAACTTGGTCATCAGTACGAACTAGAGGGCAAAGGTTTCCTATACAAGAGAAAACTGGCCCTGGCCGACAAGCTGATCTTCAGTAAATGGCGTGAAGCCCTAGGCGGCAATGTCATCGGAATTCTCACAGGTGCTGCGGCGATGCAACCACGTTTGCTGCGTGTGTTCAATGCGGCAGGTGTATCTGTGAGAGAGGCATATGGTCTTACCGAAACCAGTCCTGCTCTCACCATCAATCGATGGGAGTCCGATGCCTGTGTATTTGGTACAGTAGGTCCTACCATTCCGGGAGTACAGATTAAACTGGATACCGATGGAGAGATCTTGGCAAAAGGTCCAAACATCATGCAAGGCTATTACAACAAGCCAGATGCTACTGCAGATGTGACTACGGATGATGGATGGTTTCGCACAGGCGATATCGGAAAGTGGGTCAGTAACGGCAAGCACAAGTTCTTAAAGATCACCGATAGAAAGAAAGCGCTGTTCAAGACCTCAGGAGGCAAGTATGTAGCTCCTCAGCCCATAGAAAGCAAGTACAAAGAAGCCATGCTAATCGAGCAAATCATGGTTGTGGGAAATGATAAGAAGTTTGTATCTGCTTTGATCTGTCCGAGTGTGACTGCCCTGGAAGATTTTTGCGAAAGTAAAGGATTAGCACATTCTAGTTTGAAGGAGATGGTTAAGCATCCGGAGGTCATCGAAGAATACAATGACATTTGCAAAGCCTACAATAAGGAATTCAGCAAGATTGAACAGATCAAGAAATTCAGCTTAGTTCCAGTGGAATGGTCAGTCGATGGGGGAGAGCTTACACCAACTATGAAGATGAAACGTAAAGTGATCCTTGAAAAATATAAGGATATGATTGACGAGATCTATAACGTCTAGGGAAATATCCGCTCATAGGGGCAAACTCCAGAGCTTGTCCAAAACAAGAAAGACCAGTTTTAAGCCTAAAGGAAAGTCTCCTCGGTATCGGCTTAAAACTGGTCTTTTGCTTTTGGTCTTATCAGTCTTTACTGATTCGGAGCATTGTAGTAGAAACGTTCGCTGATGATCTTACCATCTTTCCAGCGCTGTACGCCCACCTCTTCCATTTTCATTCGATGTCCGTTTTGCATGGTGATATCAACCCATGATTCTACCATCGTTACTTGATTGTCTTCATCAGCTGTGATGGAGTTTACACCTCCGCCATGTCGCTCTTTAACCATGCTGTACCACTGCTCAATTCCAGCTTTCTGCGCTGCTTTTCCTTCGCGCACTTCACCAGTAGCCTCCATAACCTTTACATCATCATGGTAGAATTTCTCCAAAGCTTCCAGAGATTTTCCTTCACCAATCATTTGGTACATGTCCTGAATGTTCTGCTTACAACTCATAGTAGGATTTTTTTGATAAAAAAATAGCGATTTCTCGCCTTGCAAATGTAGGGTAAAGCAGGCTGCTTGTCAATGCCCTGGCAGGCAATCACTTGCTAATGTAAAAAGTACGCGAGATAGTCAAAAAAAAGAAAAGCAGGCACCAGCTGGCACCTGCTTAAGATCTTGTTCAATTTACTGTCTAACTAAACTGTGCAAAGACCTTTTACTTCACAGCCGTTTTGGCCGCTCAACTACTAAATTATCCTATTTCAGTCAAAAAACAAAGTGTACAGCTATTAAAAATGTATGAATTCTTGATAAAAAGTAACAGAATTTTTGATGTGTCATATTTGACTGTAATATGACAATGAATGCACGGGATGTTGAGACTGATTCAATGATTTGGAGCCGAGCGGTATGACACGTGGCAGCATGGTACCCGT
>JAHDDV010000525.1 GCA_020629205.1 Chitinophagales bacterium
AGGAGTTCAAGAGCATCTTCTTTTGGGAATGGCTACACAGAGTCTGGGGGCGTTGGGGCGGTCTTGCCCTATTCTTGGTCTTTGGCTATTTCCTGTTGCGCAAACAACTCGACCGACGGCGCATTAGTCAGTTTCTAGTGCTACTGCTGCTATATGCCGCCCAGGGATTGCTGGGATGGTTCATGGTAAAGAGTGGGCTTGTCGACCAACCTCGCGTCAGTCATTTCCGATTGGCTGCACATCTTCTCCTGGCCCTGTTCCTTTTCGCCTACATCCTATGGATGGTAGTGGACCTGCGATCAGATAATTCAAAGAAGATTGTGAATCCACAATCAAGATTAGCAGCAATCGTCATTCTGGTGCTTACCATTATACAGATCACTTTTGGCGCATTCATGTCCGGGTTGCGAGCAGCAACCACAAGCCCAACCTGGCCCGACATCAACGGCTCGATGATTCCTCCCAATCTGTTTGGTCTGGAACCCTTCTTGAACAACTTCCTCTACAATCACGCAACCATTCAATTCACACACAGAATGCTGGGTTATCTGATTGCCATTGCCATATTCAGTTACTGGCTTAAGACAAGAAAGCAGCAATATAGTCAAGGACATCGTCTTGCTACCCATGCCTTACCAATGATCGTCTTGATGCAGGTTGCTTTGGGCGTCTGGACCTTGATCAGTTCGATAAATCGAGTACCGGTATCGCTAGGAGTGGCACATCAAGCCACAGCATTACTGTTCATCAGCACGCTCTTGTATGTGATTTTCCATTTTAGAAAGGAGGACACAAATAAGGTCTAGGCTATCATGAAAAACTAGCCTTGCTCGGTCAGAGCTTTCATATTTGTATAATAGAGAGGAAAAAGATGATAAGGATCGCTAATGTCGGCTATTGCCTCTCATCCCGCTACTACCGGACGAGCCGGAAGAAGCATCTGAACCACCAAAAGAAGAACCATTCCCTCCACCCAATATGGCGTCGAGAATTTCAATCACTACGATGGTGATATCGGCAAATATGTGAAAATTGATGGCGCGACGATTGGCTCGGGCAATCTCTTCTTCAAGCTCATAATTTTGCTCGTAGTAAGGATCATAGTCATCTCGAACATAATCCTCTTCATAGAAAGCATCCGAATCCGGAGTGTAGGAGTCTTCGAAGGACTCCTCAAACTCCTCATCGTTTGAAGTGTTGGTATCCGGTGTGGATTCTGTCTCAGGCATTACTTCGATGGTGTACAAATCATCGTAGTCATCAGAAGCAGCTGTCTGAGCACTCAGGTTTAGGTTAAAGGCAAAAAATAATACTAAGATTAAGAATCTCATCTTGGGGGAGTATTAGGTTCACTACTCTATTGACGCAGTGATTTCTTGTTACCCCTATAGCAACGGCTTTTTTTTCAAAATAGTTGCGCTCCGAACAGATAATGGACATAAATTGTTCAAAGTCTTCAAATCTGGGCCCAAAAGGCCTAAAGCTGAGCCCAAATTAGCATCTTTAATCTGTCATGAATAATCTGAAGAATGTAACACCAAAACAGCTAGCCCAATTCGTTGCGCTGCTTCTTGCCATGGTCGTGCTGATCGTCTATCTATTGATGAAGAGCATACTTGGAAATGACGATGCTCTGTACACTTCCCTGATTCTTTTCACAGTGACAGGATTGCTTGCCTACGGAGCCTTCTACTATTCTATTGAGCTCTTCCTCTATCGGAAGATCAAGGTGATCTATAAGATCATTCGCCAACTCAAAGCACCAATAGCCGGCCGGGAAACCCAGGATCTGGTCAATATGAACAAGGATGTGCTTACAGATGTAGAAGGCGAAGTGATTGACTGGGCCGCAGAGAAAAGTGCAGAAATTGAAAAGCTAACCGAAACTGCAGCATTTCGAAGAGAGTTCCTGGGCAATGTATCCCATGAACTCAAGACTCCACTTTTTGCCGTACAAGGCTACATTGAAACCCTCGCAAACGGTGGGCTTCATGACCCCAAAATCAATATGGAATACCTGCTCAAGGCCGGCAAGAATGTTGAACGACTCAACCAGATACTGGAGGATCTCGAATTCATTACCACACATGAAGAAGGAAAGCTGCAGATTACAAAAAGGAAGTTCTTAATCCACGATCTGGTCCAGGAGGTCTTCGACTCCTTAGAAATCGCCGCGAATGCTGAAGATGTCAACCTACGGTTCAAAGATGGTATCGAACGTAACACAGTCGTGTATGCTGACCGGGAAAAAATCCAACAGGTCTTGACCAATCTTATACAAAACTCAATCAAGTACGGGAAGGAGGATGGAACAACATTTCTCGGCATCTATCACTTGGACAAAAACGTTCTGGTTGAAGTGACAGATAATGGAATGGGCATCGAAGAAAAGCACTTACCGAGGCTCTTTGAGCGTTTTTATCGCATTGATAGTAGTCGCTCCAGACAACAAGGGGGAAGTGGACTGGGTCTTGCCATTGTAAAACACATCGTTGAAGCCCATGGACAATCGATCAATGTGCGCTCTAAAGTAGACGTTGGGACGACTATTGGCTTCACCCTTGAAAAGGCATGATGTCCTTGTTTGCGCAGCA
>JAHDDV010000526.1 GCA_020629205.1 Chitinophagales bacterium
CACCGCGCTCGAAAAACGCTAGCGCTAAAAGTCGCGATCGAAACGGAAATGCAGCTGCCAGACAGGCTTGTGACTGTGCCGCTAGCAGGGGCTGGGAGGAACGAGCAGACCCTGATAGTGGATACAGGAACAGACTGGATGGTAGACTGCATTGGAGAGTAGAGCGGGTAGGTCAGTGCCACGTCCCAATCATGGTGACTTCCTAATAATGAATCCGGTCATATTGGGAAAAGGAGTAGCGATGGATTTTGTATATTGTATTGGAAATACAAAACAAAGAGCAATGAAAAACCTGGGAATAGCACTCATGGTCATCGGATTAATCATCATGGTGGCAGCATACCTTAAGACGGGCAATCTCTTCTCCGTACTGGCCGGGCTACTGGTCACTGGCCTTGGAAGCATCATCTCCCAAAGAGCCAAAAGGCAAGGCTAGTGGGCTAGCCTTCATCTCAGCATCGAATTCTCGATGTACAAACTGAAATTATTCACCTAGGCACAGTTTTGGCAGGAAATAAGCATTATCTGCTTATGTCAAAACCAAAGGTATACCTTATAGACGACGACGGCCCGACGAATGTCTATCACGATATCATCATTCGTCAGTCCGGTGAATTTGATTCTTATCAGATTTTCTCCTCTGCAACTGAGGCATTGCAAAGTCTATCCAGTACACTGACTTATCCCGATTTGATTTTTCTGGATATCAATATGCCGATTATGAGCGGATGGGACTTTCTGGAAGAGCTGCAAAATCGAGAGAAGCATCAGGATGTGGATCCAGCAGTGGTTCTACTCACTACTTCTTTGAGCTCGCGAGATCTGGATAAGAGCGAAAACTACAAGGAGATCATGCAAGTGCTGGAAAAGCCCTTAACACCCTCGAAGATCAGCTTGGTGCTGGAGCGTCTTTGCAATTGATAGGTTGCTCAATGGAGGTAGCATGAAAGATTCGTATATCACGAGGTTTCTGGATAGTCTCATTGTCAATGAGAGTGACATTCCTGTAGAGGAGCGCTTCAAGTTGCGATCTCTGGTTTTGCTTTGTCTGGCTATCAATGGGCTGGCCTTTGTTCTCGTGAGTGTGCAAGTGTTGGGCCATTATAAAGACGAGTCTGTCTTTGCCATGCTGAGTCTTGGGCTGATTGGTCAACTCCTATTGAAATTTAGCCGCAATTATGATTTGACGGTGGTCCTCTTCATCCTTTCCGGTACTGGAATCATGCTTTACAATGTGACCACTACCGGTGATATTTACTCTTACAATCACAAGTGGTTTGTTCCCATCATGCTATTGGTCAATGCGACATTTAGCAGATGGACCTTGCCGTATCTGCTCTTCGCCATCGCTGTGCAGTGCTACTTTTGGATGGTCAGTCCCAAATGGCATGCAGAGTCGATCGGTACAGCTACCGACCATCTGGTAGATAATATCGCCCTCTTGGTCCTGGTGTTCTGTTTCTTATGGATTTATCGTAAATACGCTGATATGCAATGGGATCGAATCAAAGGGCAGCGGCAAACACTGGAAAGTCAAAAGCTGGCACTGATAGAAAGCAATGATTTGCTGCAGAGAAGAACCGAAGAGTTGCAAGAAAGCAATCAGGAACTAGAGCGGTTCGCCTACATCGCGTCACACGACCTGAAGACTCCATTGAACAATATCATCAGCTTTTCCACTCTGCTGGAACCTCAGCTGAAAAAGCTGAAAAATCCCGAGATTGATCTTTACTTTGGATTTATTCGCGATGGTAGTCATCGTATGAATCACCTCATCAAAGATGTATTGGAGTACTCTCGACTGTCGGCAGAGGTGGAAAGTGTCGAAGCGCTTGATCTAAATGCAACCGTAGCGGAGATCAATGACTCCATCTCGCAATACCTGCATGATCGGAAGGCGGTTGTAGAGATACAGGGAAAACTGCCAACCATCTTCGCCAATCGGACCCGTATCTATCTGCTCTTCAAAAATCTGATTGAAAATGGAATCAAATACAATCAGTCTGAGCGCCCGGAGGTCGTGATTTCCTGTCAGGAGCTGAACAGTCAGTTTGAGCTTTGCTTCGAGGATAATGGCATTGGAATGGAGCAGGAATATCTGGATCGGATCTTCACCATGTTCACCCGATTGCATACCAATGAGGAATATGATGGTACTGGATTGGGGCTCTCTCTCAGTCGAAAGATTGTCGAAAATATTGGGGGATCAATTAGTGTCAAATCCGAACCAGGCAAAGGCTCTAAGTTTTGCATCTTCCTGCCATTGACGCTCATTGAAGAGGACTCGGAGAAGCAGGCCTCACTTCCCGTTTAATCTACATCAGTTATTTTGGAATATTTGGAGAGGTGATTTTTGGGCGTGCCCCTCCGCCCTCTGACTTGCCCATCTCTATTGCAAGGAGAAACGGAGCTGATTTCTAACTGTGGAATGCTAAGGCAGAGGGCTCCGGGTCGGGCTCTCCGCTAATATTCACCTTGTGCAGCGGGCTTCGGCTTATGCGCTCTGCGGTCTCTTCGTGCCTCAGAGCCCCCATAGCACATGCCTCAGTCCCGCTGCCCCGCGGCTCATTCCGCTGCGATCCCTCACGC
>JAHDDV010000527.1 GCA_020629205.1 Chitinophagales bacterium
AAGGTGTATTCACCCATAAGTTGGAGCTTGAAAGGGACGATGAAAATCCGTTGGTAGATTATTGGAATTACTTGTCGGTCAAACCAATTAATACAGGCGATGAAAATCCTGGCCTCTACTTCTACGGAACCAGCACTGAGAATGGGCTGGTGATAAGTCACCGTAGCAGCATTGGCGATTGGCAATACAGTGAACCGGAATTGCTTGTGCTCGAAGAAGCCCTCGGCTGTTTCTACAGCTATCAATCTGTCAATGCAAATGTCCTTAATCTACTAGGAGATGAGCGGGACGAAATTCTGAATATTACAGACTCAGATATGCGCATATGGACCTATGATAGTCAGGAGGGCTACCAGCTGCTTGACTCACTAGCATATAATGTTGACTGTAGCCTTATCAGTATTTTTCAGCTTGACGATGACCCGCTTATGGAAGTCGTGACTTACGATCACTGGAGTGCCAGTACCTCGACGCTAAACTTCAGTGAATCCGGCGAATATGAAGAGAAGGTCATCTACCAACAATTTTGCGGCTACATCTCCAATGTACGGATGCATGACTATGATCTCGATGGAGATTTAGATATTCTCTTTCATTGCGAAAACTCGGGCCTGGCTCTTGTGGAAAATCAAAACGGCTCGTTTGCAGAAAGCAGAGGTCTGACTAATGTGAGCCGAACTACAGGAAGCTTGATCGCGGACACCAACAACGATGGGATCGATGAGTATTACCTGATAGGCTATGAAGGTATACATCGATACGAAAAAGATCTCGAAGGAAATCTCCAGATTGTCGATCATATTTCGGCAAACAGTACAGCTGGTAGAGTCATTCACGCAACAGATCTCAACGGTGATGGCCTTCTGGATCTATTGACGGCCGATTCCTTTAAGTTGCAAGCATCGATGAATCAAGGAGATGGCTCCTTCTCTGCTCATGAAGATATCTTTATCGATGTGTCCAGTCAGACTCATCCGCGCCATGTCGCGATGGCCGATTGGGATCAGGATGGGGATGAAGACTTTGTCTATAGTTCGCAACTACACCTGTATTGGAAGGAAAATCTAGGTGCCGGTGCTTTTGCAGCAATCGCCGAGATTGGGAACATAGATGACATCCGATTTTCTTTGATTGACCTCGATGGAGATGGAGATCTCGATGTGATCAATCATCCGGATTGCAGTTCGGATTTCAATACTTGCTCCTTGCGCTTGCAGCTGTGGCAAGATAATGACTTGGTGGATCATCAGGTATTTAATGATGTGCAAATGTCCTACTATGGCAACAATTCACTTTGTCAGTATACCAATCCTGAAAGCTCCTACACCGACTTGCTGCTACATGGCTTGCAGCTTATCAATGATGGGGTCGGCAACTACTCGATTGAGGTCTTTGAAGAGGCAGGTTTCAATTATGTAAAGACAGGTACGATCGGCTCGCAGGGTGAGGAAATTCTCGCCTATGATTTCAACAGTATCCGATTGCTATCGAATGATCAGCCTAGCTCTATTGAGCCGCTGGATCAGTCCTTGTCTCTATATCCAAATCCGGCAAAGGACTTTTTGATCCTTGCTAAACCTGATGTCTCAGATTATCATTTGTATATCTACAGCAACGACGGTCGTCTTGTTATTGAACAAGCTAAGGCGAGTAGGCGGATCGATTTAACAGGGCTTCCCGATGGGCGGTATTTCGTGCAATTGCAAAGGGAGAAAAGTAATTTGCGGTCTTCCTTTGTCATTTGTCGTTGATATTAATAGTCAAATGCATTGGTTCTAAGAGCGCGATGTGCAAGTCAATTTCACTTACCTAATACAAAGTTCACTCTTTTCCCAAAGCTCAACAGCTAAGCTAGCGTCTTCGGCCAATGGATCAGGGGCTTTCTCCTTCTGCTTCACAAAATACTTCCCATTGCTCTTCAAAGCCTCGGCCGATGTTGCCAGATAGACCGTTGTCTTTGCTCCATCGGCGGGTTTCAACATGAATGGTGAAAATAGTTTCCAGGCGGCTTTCCAAAGTGTCTTATTGCCGTTCTTGCCAGCTATCGAAGTACTGACCACGCCAGGATGCAAGCTGTGAGAGCAAATCGATGGATAACGTCGGGCGAGTTCTTTCGTAAACAGAATATTCGCAAGTTTAGATTGAGCATATGCTGTCATGCCTTTGTATTTCGCAGCTCCGATTTCCCCTTTGAAACTGTCAAATCTCATCTTGCCCCGATAGTGGGCATCGGAACTCACATTGATGATTCTGGCTTGAGGCGAGGCTTCCAATAGATCGATCAATTGCTTTGTCAGTAGAAAGTGGCCGAGGTGATTGACACCGATTTGCATCTCAAATCCCTCTTTGGTAAACTGCAACTTATCTGTAATGAGACCAGCATTATTGATCAAGATATCGAGGACTCCAAACTGATCGCGATACGCTTTAGCGCAAGCCTTGATAGATTCAAAACTGGCCAAATCGCAACGCAGGCCATATACTTCCTGCTGCTGTGCGGCTGCTTTGATTTCCTGCACAGCTTGCTTTCCCCTGGCCTTGTTTCTGTAGGCGATTACTACCTTGTCCCCTG
>JAHDDV010000528.1 GCA_020629205.1 Chitinophagales bacterium
GACGCCATGCGATAAAGTAAGCTGGACCCTTAACGGGAAAAATATCGGAGATACAATAGGCAATGACGGTTTGAAAGTGCAATTTGGAGGACCCGGTAAATACGAAGTGTGTATGTACGTGACGCGCTCGGATGATAATGGTGTTTTGTGTGAAGATCGATACTGTGAGACGGTCGTTATTGACCAATGGTGTCCAGGTGTCCCTGATCCCAATGGCGGAATAGGTGCGACAGGAGATTTCGCTAGCAGCTATCCAAACCCTGCTACAGAAAGCCTTCGTATCCGCTTGCAAGGAGATGATGTCCCAGGTCAAGTATCTGTTTCGATTTTAGATTTGTCAGGGCAAAGGGCTCAATATAATAATGATTTACTTGTAGAAAACAGCGAAGTTCAGTTGTCGGTTAATAGTATTCAAAACGGGATGTACTTGGTGAGAATCGAAGGAGCCAATGGCTTCTCTGCACAGACTAAATTTGTCAAACTAAAAGAATAATTAAAAATAATAAATTCAAATAGCTTCTAAATATCCCTTCAACTATTTGACCCCAAATAAGAAAGCCCGTCCTCACTTTTGAGGCGGGCTTTCCTTTTATTATAACTAAAATACAAATGGTCGATTAGTAGATGATAGATTAGAGATAAAAGATGATAAAGAATAGATTAAAGTTAAAAGAGTAAAGATTTATAAGAATCGATATGTGCTTCTTTATCTTTAATCTATACTCTTTAAACTAAAAACTGTGCTTCTTCGGTGCTGCCTGCCATGGCGGTCGTGGAAGATTTGCCTTGTTGGACGGTGTTTTGGACGAAGTCGAAGTACTGGGTACCTACAAAAGTCTGGTGTTTCACTGCTTTGAAGCCTTTGCTTTGTAAAGCAAATTCTCGCTCTTGCAACTCGGAATAGCCAGCCATGCCACGCTCTTTGTAAGCCAAAGAAATTTCGAACATGGAAGTGTTCAAAGCATGGAAGCCTGCCAGGGTGATGAATTGGAATTTGTAACCCATCTTTGCCAGTTCTTCCCTAAAGACGAGCATCTCTTCTCGACTCAATTTAGAAGCCCAGTTGAAAGAGGGCGAACAGTTGTAGGCCAGCATTTTGTTTGGGTACTTAGCATGTATCGCTTCTGCAAATTGACGCGCTTCTCCTAGGTCTGGATGAGAAGTTTCCATCCATAACAAATCACAGTATGGAGCGTAGGACAAACCTCTATCTATTGCTTGCTCTACACCATTGTTGACATAATAAAAACCTTCTGGGCTTCTTTCTCCCGTTGTGAAAGTCTGATCTCTAGAATCTATGTCAGAAGTCAAAAGGTTGGCAGCATCAGCATCTGTCCGAGCAATGATTACCGTAGGCACGTTCATGACATCAGCGGCTAAGCGAGCTGCAACCAATTTGTTGATGGCCTCTTGGGTAGGGACGAGTACTTTTCCTCCTAGGTGACCGCATTTCTTGGCAGAGGACAATTGATCTTCCCAGTGTACGCCGGCTGCTCCTGCTTCGATCATACCTTTCATGAGTTCAAAGGCATTGAGATTTCCACCAAATCCAGCTTCTGCATCAGCGACGATTGGCACCATCCAGTCGATGTCCCCCTCCCCAGAAACTGATTGAATTTGATCTCTTCGGAGCAAAGCATTGTTGATGCGCTTGACGACTTTAGGGACAGAATCGGCTGGGTAAAGCGATTGATCCGGATACATCTGTCCCGCCATATTGGCATCGGCTGCTACTTGCCAGCCACTAAGGTAGATGGCTTCTAGTCCTGCCTGCACTTCTTGGATGGCTTGATTGCCCGTAAGGGCACCTAGGCCTGCGACATATTCTTTAGTATTCAATTTGTGCCACAGTTTCTTGGCACCTTGCCTAGCAAGCGAGTGCTCAATGGATACCCTTCCTCTTAGTTTGATGACGTCTTCTGCGGTATAAGGCCGCTCAACGCCCGCCCATCTAGGGTTGTTTTTCCAATCGTTTTCTAAGTTTTTGATTCTAATCGCTTTACTCATGACACTACGGTTTAGCCCCTCGCTATGGAGGGAGTTTTTAAATGAAAATAAATGGAGGAGGTAAACAGTACTACGCTTTCCTCCCTTATGGATGGTTTAAATCATTTCATAAGCTGGTAAGGTCAAGAACTCTATGAACTCGTCTGCTCTTACCAATTGATCAAATAAAGTTTTTGCTTCTTGGAACCTTCCTTTTTCAAACTGCTCATCACCTACCAATGATTTGATTTTGAGCATTTCTTCTTCCAACAGTTGTTCGTAAAAGGGGAGGTCAATCCTTTGCCCGCTTTCGGTTTGGGCTTTTCTTCGAAGCCATTGCCAAACTTGCGTCCTCGAAATTTCCGCTGTAGCGGCATCTTCCATTAAATTATAAATGGCGGCAGCTCCATTTCCGCGCAACCAGCTTTCTATGTATAGTATTCCTACATTGATGTTTTTGCGCAAGCCTTGCTCAGTGATCGTTCCTTCAGGGACTTCCACAAGATCAGCTTCACTGATGTCGACATCCAGTCGCTTGTTGGTGATTTGATTCGCTTTGGGCATGTATTCGTCAAAGATGTCC
>JAHDDV010000095.1:0-5294 GCA_020629205.1 Chitinophagales bacterium
ACCCCTGTTTCCAGGATGAAAACCTGGCGTCCTAACCCCTAGACGAAGGGACCAACTGTCGTTAGCGATGGCAAATATAGGCTACCTTTCGCAAACTTGAAACTTTTTCTCACAAAAATTTTCTAATTCCACTTACTCAATCCCAGACCGTACTTTACAACGTCCCGAATCGAGCCATAACTATGCTCCAAATAACCCTCCAGACGCTCTGAAGACACCCATTCTACCCGCTCTATACCTTCTTCCTCCTGCGGCACAAGGTCCTGAGCAGACTGCGAGCGCATATGGTACCAATAGGTCTTTTTCAATACCCGACTCTCCTTGGTAAAATAAGTGTGCCAGGTGGACTCCTGAAGCTCCGCAGGACTTATCAGATCCTGCAACTCCAATCCTCTAGCGCCAGTCTCCTCCTCCACCTCGCGCAAAGCAGCCTGATCCAAAGCCTCACCCTTCTCCACCTTACCCTTCGGCAAGTCCCAAACCCCATTGCGGTAAATCAACAGATACTCCTCCTTCTCATTTTTCACCAATCCACCCGCTGCTTCAATAATCTTGTAATGCGCCTGCATATCGCTCAAAACCTGATCGCGATCCTCGCCAATGATATAAGCCGCCTTCAAGCCCTTTGAAGACTCAATATAACGCAGCGTATCCAGCAACTCCCGACTACTCAGATAACGGACACAAAGCACATCGCGACTCGCATTGCTCATATCCATACCCTTACCATCAGTTAAGTAAACCGGAATGTTGTTGATGTATAGTTTGTACATATGCAGAAGGCTGTTGTGGGCACAAAGATAGCAATCTTACAAGAATGCATACTTAATAGCACAACAGCCTACCGCATTAAAACAAGCGCTAATAAACATCAAAAAAGCATAGTAATCACTTACTCGACTGGCAAGGTTATGATATCTGGTTCAGCCGCCAGAAATTGCCCGGATTCATAAAACAAATTGGCCAATTTAAGCGCATCACCATTGGAGTCCTTGGTAGCACGTACCGTAAACCACTGAGGCATAAACGAATTCTGAGATACAAACTCGCAATTAGCGTAAGAAATGTTGTCGTACAAGTCTGCCAGATCATGTTGATCCATCACCTTGACATAAAACAAGCTGCTGTAGGTGTTGACACAGAGTTCGCCAAGTGGCTCCCAAATTGGACTCATACAGTCATCTGTTTCAAAACTATGATGAACATAGCTAACAATCTCCTGCTCTTCAAGAGCAGCTTTGGCAAGCACTATCTGTTCACAGGATTTTCGCTCGTCAAATTTCAGAGCCATGTACTGGAATGGATAATTCTCATCCTCCCGAATCTCATAGGTGTAATCTTGATCGAAGAAGGACATGGAAGCTACCAAATCTTCAATCTGCTGTGTAGAGGCATCACCATCACAAGCCAACATGAGATACAGATCCGAGACATTCCCCAAATCATATTCAGCATCGTTGTAGTACTTGAAATTGAGTAAATCACAGTCAGCGGGAGGAAGGCCCCCCTCTTTTTCACAGCTCACAAAAGCGAGGGCACAAAGCAGCCCTAACAAAATCAAATTTCGCATAATATTCAATATGATTAGTTAAAGACAAGCTTACTGCAAATAAGGGAACCTGACGGTCAAAGTTTCACGTCGGGCAATAGGGTCCAACGCAGCAGCATCTGTCATGAAATCAATTCAATACCTTGGGCAGCGTATTTGATATTCAAACTTAATGTTAATATTCGCTAAAAACAAATCTATTTGTATCGGAGATTTCGGATCAAACAGCAAAAAGGACTAGCATCTTGTTGAGACGCACGGTGTCCGTTTAGAAACGGAGGACCTCACACCAGTAATCCGTCATCAGTCATCAGTCACCAGTAATCAGTCACCAGTAATCCGTCATCAGTCATCAGTAATCTGACCACGAGCCACGATCGGTGAAAACTAGCCCCGATAGAAGAGGAAATGGAGGTGCTGAACAGGGGACTGCGTATGCCACTAGCGGTGGCTCGCAACAAAGTGGAGAGACGGCGCTAGTGGATATACGTAGCCCCTGGGCAGTGCCTCCATTGGAACGGATAGCGGGACGGTCATGGCCACGTGCAAGCCTGTTTTGCTCCAAAAAAAACAATCAACAATCCACAATTAACTATCAACTTAACATTCACAAACTACCCCGACAAAGCAATCAAACCCAACTGCACACAGCCCACAAAGAAGCCCAATACAGCTCCCGCAATCTCAATAAATCGAAACTCCTGACTCAAAATATCAAACAAGACTTTCTCCAGCTTGTCCACCTCAAAGGCCGCCATCTTCTCCTTTACCAATTCCTCCACATCTAGATCCCGTTCCACATTATCAATGTAGCCATCTATCAACTTTGGCGCTACTTCATCGACCTCCTGCAGCAATTGCTCCTTCAGACGATCCTTGCGTTCATCCCCCATAAACAAGCTTACCAATGGGTGCATCTCCGGAAATTTGATGTACAAAAATTCATCAACCTTGAGCCCAATGGTCTTTCTTACCGATTGAAAGTTTTCTGGTGTCGCAAGCCGCTCACGAATATCGTCAAAGGATAGGAGTTCATCGGCAACCAACTTCCCAATCTTCTCTGCAATATGACGTTGACGCTTGGGAAACAAGCCGTGGAAGGTCACAAACAAGACCTTCACTGGCTCTTTGGGGTGGAAAAGCATTTTCACAGCCAGAAAATTGGTAAACCAACCAATCAAGGCGGCGATAAATGGTAGGGTGTATATCATCATGTTGCAGAATGGCAAATTTCAACTGTATAACAGGCTGTGCAGTCAATCTGGTTCACAGCCCTGAAAAGCGGAGCAAGATAGCACAAGCTGGCACTAGCCTTGTTACCAAATAAGGAAAGCACGTATTTATGTAGCAATAACCCCTCCATAGTGTATCTTTGCAGCCAAAATCACTTCAAAGCCCATCACTATGAATCTTCGGCTCGGTCTGTTTTTTACAATAATACTTTTGATAATGGCGAAAGAAATTGAATTTCCAGTTGTAGCAATGTCTTACACATCTACACAACCAACTATTTCCTACGAACTCTCAATGGATCAACCTCATACGCATTACTTCGACGTCAAGATGTCGATAAGCGGAGTCGACAAAGACTCATTGGTTGTCAAGATGCCTGTGTGGACACCAGGCTCCTATCTCGTTCGTGAGTTCGCCAAAAACATCGATTACTTTCAAGTAGAAGATGATGCCGGAAATCCCATCCCCTTCGAAAAAGTCAGAAAAAACAGCTGGCACATCAAAAATGAAGGTAAAACGGTACATGTTAAATATAATGTCTACTCTTTTGAACATTCCGTCCGTACCAGCTGGCTCGATTCAGATCACGGCTATATCAACGGAGCCAGCGTCTTCATGTTTGTAGATGGCATGCTCGACGTGCCCTCCACCATCAATATCAAGCCGCACCCATCTTTCAAGATGATCACAACGCCGCTCAAGCCGACCGGCAATGATCAATGGACCCTCCATTGCCCTGACTATGACACCCTCGTGGACTCCCCCATCGAGATCGGCACGCATGAGCTAATCAAATTCGAAGCAGGAGGCATCCCGCACCGATTCGCTATTGTAGGAGAAGCAAATTTCGACACCGATCAAATGATCGCAGACACAAAAAAGATCATCGAAGCACAAGTCGAAATGTTTGGCGACCACCCTTGTGAAGATTATACCTTCATCCTCCACAACACCCCGAGCAGCTACGGAGGGCTGGAGCATCTAAACAGCACCTGCCTGATCTATCCACAATGGGACTATAAGCCTTTCGATAAATATGTAAGATATCTTGGACTTGTTTCTCACGAGTACTTCCACCTTTGGAATGTAAAGCGTATCCGTCCTCATGCGCTGGGCCCATTTGACTACGACCGTGAAAACTACACCAACCTCTTATGGATGGCCGAAGGACTTACGAGTTACTACGACGATCTCATCTTACTTCGCGCTGGTATCATCGATCAGGACGATTACTTCAAGATTATCCAACGCAATATTAATCGAGTCGAAAATACCCCAGGCAAGGATGTGCAGTCCCTCTCCGACGCCAGCTTCGATGCCTGGATCAAGTATTACCGTAAGAATGAGAACACCGACAATGTCTGTATTTCCTACTACAGCAAGGGCGCACACGTGGGTCAGTTATTAGATCTGGCCATTCGTCACCACACCAAGAATGAGCGAAACCTCGACTACGTACTCGTTCAAATCTACAATGAATACTACAAGAAAAAAGATGTTGGAGTCACTGAAAAAGAATACGCCCAGGTCATTCAAGACATCACCGGCAAGACTATGGACGAATTTCTAGAAAAGTATGTCTACGGAACCGAGCCATTGGATTACAATAAGTACTTCGCCTACGCCGGCCTCCGATTGGTCAACCAAAACGAGAAAGGAAAGGGCCTCTTCTTTGGGGTCACAAGTAGCACCAAAGACGGCAAGCATATCGTCCAAAAAGTTACCGCCCACTCCCCTGCCTACGAGTACGGCATCAATGTAAATGACGAGATCATCGCCATCAATGGATACCGCGTCGAGGCTTCGCTCTCCAAGTATCTACAAGCCAGCAAGCCCGGTGACACAGTTGAGGTCATGCTAAACCGCAAAGGTAAAATACGCACAATCCCAGTCGTATTGGATAAGAATAGAAACTTCGATTACAAAATCGAAAAGGTAGAAAATCCTACTGCTCTGCAAAAAAAGATCTATGAAGATTGGATAGGAGAAAAGTTCTAATTTGGAGCCCAGCGGCATAGGGCCGCGCTAGCGATCGTCCTGCTATCCATTACAATGCGGGCACCGCTCAGCTGCTTCGCTGCATCCGCAGCCGGGTCTTGCTAATGCAGCCCCGGCTGCGGAGCGACTCAGCGGCTGAGCGATGCCCGCATTTCCATTTCTATCAGGGCTATGCATCACCGTCCATTGTTCGCGCTAAAAGGGGCAAGGTACAAAATGGAAGACTCATGACGCAAGGTGCAAGGTGCAAGGTGAAATGTGCAAGGTGCAAGGTGCAAGGTGCAAGGTGAAATGTGCAAGGTGCAAGACGTAAGACACAAAACTCAAGACGCAAAACTCAAGACTCAAGACGCAAGACGCAAGGTGCAAGACGCTTGGTGCAAGACTCATGACGCAAGACTCAAGACGCAAGGTGCGAGACGCTTGGTGCACGACTCATGACGCAAGACTCAAGACGCGAGACTCAAGACGCAAGGTGCGAGACGCTTGGTGCACGACTCATGACGCAAGACTC
>JAHDDV010000095.1:5394-5501 GCA_020629205.1 Chitinophagales bacterium
AAGACGCAAGACGCAGGGTGCAAAGATTAACTGTGTCAAAATGGTGATTCATTTTTCTTCTTCTGGATTGGCACCATCGACCGCGTGTGACCTCCGGTCAGGGTCAG
>JAHDDV010000095.1:5601-16148 GCA_020629205.1 Chitinophagales bacterium
TTTTCTTCTTCTGGATTGGCACCATCGACCGCGTGTGACCTCCGGTCAGGGTCAGGACCTAAAAAGTTCGCGTGCTCGACTTTCAAACGCTTCATCTGATACAAAGAACTGCCCCCCAATCAGCTAAATGCCAGGCTCCTTATCTGTCCTTTGTGTAAACACTTTGTGCCCTTTTGTGGTTAAAAAACATCAATGCATACTAAGGCCGACTACAGCACAAGGAATCAAGTCCAGAGAAAAAAATTCAAAAAAATCATTCATTTTTTGTGGAATCTTGCAGCCACAGTACTCTATAGTATGTTAGTCCGACTTAACAAGTGATTGAAATGCACTGGGTCCTGGGAAAACCCGGTGTGATTGTTAACCTTTACAAGGATAGCCACAGGACTGTCCAATTTACATAATCTGCTGCAAAGCGGACAGCCATCGATATGTCCGCACGAATAGCAGATGCGATCTGTCCGGACAGGTCGGCGGCAAGGTGGCCGGGAGGGCCCACCCGCGAGGGACCAACGGACTATTGTATTTTCAATTTATTTAATGTGTTGTGATTTACTCCTCAGCAATGCCAGACACCAGATACTAAAAACTACCCGCCACGAGCAACAGACGGTGAAAACTAAGCCCCGATCGAAGCGGAAATGATGGCGCACTGAGCGCCTGACTGCGCCGCTGATGGAGGCTCGCAGCGTAGGCGAAGAGACTACAGCAGCGGATGCAGGAAGCAGCGAAGGGTGCCATCATTGGAACGTAGAGCGGGTACCATGCTGCCACGAGCAAATAACCTCCAGCTCCAAAAAACTCATCTCAATTTTGTTAAATATTGAGCGACCTGGACAAAAACGGAAAATTGGGGCAACCAATAGACAAAACTTTGCATAATATTGTATATGAGGTCCCTTTTCATTGCACTGTCGATTACACTACTGCTGCATACGCAGCTCCTGCCAGCTCAGAGTCAGGGGCATGTATGGTACTTTGGCGATCATGCAGGACTGGATTTCGCAACTAGCCCTCCCACGATTTTGACGGATGGCAGCAATGATTTTCAGAATGGGATTCTCTGGAACGAAGGATGCTCCAGTATTAGTGATGCTGAAGGTAATTTTTTGTTTCACAGCAATGGCGAGCAGGTTTGGGATCGGAATCAAAACCTGATGCCAAACGGGGATGGACTGCTGGGACATAGCTCTAGTACAAGTGCCGCCATCATCATACCGATTCCTGAAAGCGATCAACTCTTCTACCTTTTTACTTGCGATGCCTGGGAAGATGACTTTGAAAATGGTCTTCGCTATTCGATCATTGATCTTTGTTTGAATGATCAATTTGGAGATGTGACGGAGGAAAAGAACATCGTGCTCAATGCGCAGGCCGCTGAAAAAGTATGTGCCGCCAAGCATGACAATGGAGTAGACTATTGGCTAATTGTACATGAACGTTCTAATGATGCTTTTTTGGCTTATCTGATCACCGCTGAGGGAATAGAGTCTCCTGTGCAATCCAATATTGGGCCCACAGAGGTGCTGGGTTGGGGAGGACAAATGCTGGTCTCTCCCAATCGGGAGATGCTGGCCTATTGTCAGCTAGGCTTGGAAGAATTTAGCCAATCCTTACTACTCGATTTTGATGCTAGCACAGGTCTGTTTTCAAACCATCGAATTTTTGCTGTTGGAAACCGGGATTATGGCATATCGTTTTCACCAGACAATTCGAAAGTCTATGTCTCTACTTTGGGCTTTGGAAGTCTGAGACAATATGATCTAAATGCTGGTGATTGGGCAGCAGTGGTGGATTCGGAATCCTTGATCGTAAGCCCAACCATTGATAACTTTCGTGAGCAGCGGCTCGGTCCGGATGGGAAGATCTACATTTCGCGTACAGGTGTTGCCGCTTTAGGGGTGATTGAAGATCCCAATGCAGCCGGACTTGCCTGCAATTATGTCGATGCAGGACAGCCATTGGGCAGTGGTATCGCTTCCTTTGGTCTTCCCTTTTTCTTGAGCGATTTTGACTATCATAATCAAAGTCCGACTTACGATACAGCACAATTGCTTTCAGCCACTAATTTCGAAATCTGCAGCGGTGCAGCACTTAGCATCCAAGCCATTTTTGATCCTCCAGTGTCAGAGGAAGACCTTATCTGGAGCGATGGTACGCTGGGTTCTACGCTTAGTATTGAGCCAATTGCCAGTGAGCAATATCTGCTGGAACTCAGCGACGACTGTCTGGGTGTAATAAGCTTTACCTTTTCAGTTGATGTGGTGCATAACTCCCAACCCACAGTACTTAATCTCGAGATTTGTGAAGGAGAGACACTTGATTTTGAAGGTCAACTACTCGTATCTAATGAAGTCTACAACTACGCTTATACGGATCAGTTTGGATGTGATTCACTAGTGCAGATTTTGACGACGGAGCTACCTGCAAACACAGCACAACGGGAAATTGCGCTTTGCCCTAATGAGTCCTATAATTTAAATGGGCAGGAATTTTCTGCGGGAGAATCGACAAGCCTGCTTTTGCCACAGGAAACGACCTGCGATTCGCTGATTGAATATACATTCTTTGAGGCAGAGAAGTACCTCGAGCTGCGGGATACCAGTTTGTGTTTGGGACAGCCATTCATCTATGAATCAATCGATTATTCTGATACTGAAAATCCCGAAATCCCTTACACTGCCGCAAATGGTTGTGATTCTACCATCCTGTTCCAAATCAATCGTGATGAACAAGGCATTGGGGAACTTTTGTTTCCCAATTCCTTTAGCCCAAATGGAGATGGGCAAAATGACAGCTTTGGGCCGCTGCTTAAGGGACAATTTCCAAGTCAATATAGCTTACAAATTTTTGACCGCTGGGGGAAAATGCTGTTTGAGAGCAGCAATCCTGAAGTAGCTTGGGATGGTAGCTACAAGGGAGAACAAGTGTCATTAGCAGTGTTTGTTTGGTATTGTCGTTATGAAATGATCGGTTGTGAGGGCCTAAGCCAAGAATTTGAAGCCATGGGGAATGTAACTGGTCTTCGCTAAAATTACGCTATTCAAACAAAGCATTAAATTCAGCAACCATCATGGCAGTGGCTCCCCAAAGTACCTCTCCATACAGATCGTAGATTGGTGTCTCGAAAGAGAAGCCTTGAATGTTCATTTGCTTGCTGGATCGAATGTCCTCGGAAGCCAATCGCTGCACGGGAAACTCTATGATCCCTCGGACCTCATCAGGCGAAGGAATAAAGTCTGGACGGACTGTGCTATAAGCAAGATAGGGCTGTACCAGAAAATTGGAAGGGGCTATATAAATCTCACTGAGGTTACCCAGTACATCCAGTGAATCCGATTGGATACCCAATTCCTCATTTGCCTCCCGCAGTGCAGTGTGCAGATGGTCCCGGTCTTCCTGATCCTTGGCTCCTCCAGGGAAACTAATTTGATAGGCATGCACCCCACCACCCGTTCTTTTTATGAACACCGTATGTAATTCGCTGTTATAAGGGTACAAAAGCATGAGAACAGCGGCTTGCCGGGCATCCGAAGGGCGGTATTCCTTTGATTCCCGTTTGAGACGCATCTGGGACGACATCCTTATTTGCGCCCGAGGTCCCGGCAGCGGTTTTGTTAAGCGATCACGCAATCTGTCAATGTAATTCTCTATCATAAGTCCTATATTGCCACAGTTTCAGCATCAGTCATTAGTAATCAGTAACCAATAATCCGAGAAGCATTGTCAAAAGAAGTCAAACCATACAACGACGCCAGCCTTAGTAAAAAGGAGGAAGTGACTAAAATGTTCGATAACATAGCGCCGCGCTATGATTTGTTGAATAGGGTACTTTCGGTTGGTATTGATACCATCTGGCGAAAGAATGCCATCAATGAGCTCAAAGATATCAAGCCCCAGTCGATTTTGGATGTCGCCACGGGTACTTGTGATCTGGCCATTGAAGCTATGCGTCTGAAGCCCAAAAAAGTAGTCGGTCTGGACATATCTTCCGAGATGCTGGCTCTGGGACAAAAGAAGATTGAAAAGAAAGGACTTCAGGATATTATCAAACTGAAATTGGGTGATTCTGAGAATCTTCCGTTCGAAAGCAATACCTTTGACGCGGCTACCGTTTCATTTGGCGTACGCAATTTTGAGAATCTGGAACAAGGATTGTCAGAGTTGTATCGAGTAGTCAAGCCTGGAGGGAAACTGGTTGTGCTTGAATTTTCCAAACCTAGCAAGTTTCCAATCAAACAGGTCTATTTTTCATACTTCAAGTATGTATTGCCGAACATAGGCAAGCTGGTGTCAAAAGATCAAAGTGCTTATACTTATTTACCGGCATCGGTACAGGCTTTCCCGGAAGGAGAGCAATTTATAGAAAAGTTGAAAGGATGCGGTTTCAAATCAGCAACATGCAAGGAGCAAACCTTCGGAATTTGTTCGATCTACACGGCCTTAAAGGCATAACAGCAGTACTAATCTTCTGTTGTTTTTCTCTGATGGCTTCGGCACAGATGAATCTCCCCTTTCACGATCAGAAAAAGGTCCACTTTGGGCTGGGATTCGGGTCCAATACCTCGAAGTTTCAGGTGATTCATTCCGAATCCTTCATCAACCACGACAGTATTAAGGTAGTGGAGTCTACCAGAGCTCCGGGATTTCACCTAACCATCATCTCAGACCTTCACCTCACGAAGCGAATGGACTTGCGTGCTTTGCCTTCTTTGGTCCTGGCGGAAAAGGATATCCGTTTTGTGGAAGTTTCATCAGACGGTGAAGCGACCATCAGCAAGACCATCGAATCGATCTACATAGATCTGCCCCTAAGTTTAAAGTACAAATCTGACCGTATTTTTGACAACTTCAGATTTTATGTGCTCGGAGGGATGAGATTTAGCTATGATCTAGCTTCCAATTCCAAGAAACGTAAAGCGATCAACATCCTAAAGGTGGACGCGATGGACTATGCGGTAGAATATGGCTTGGGACTCGAGTTCTACTTTCCACTGTTTATCTTCTCGCCTGAAATCAAGTTTTCTACAGGGCTTCCAAATGTGTTCGTTCCTACGGAAGGATTGCAATACTCTACCGTTTTGGAGAAGCTAAAATCGAGGACCTTCTTCCTGACCTTTCAGTTTGAGGGATAGGATCAACTTTCTTCCTTCTTGGCTGGCCCAGCTACCATTACTGTATGTACGAAGGGAATGTCATCGACATTCCCTCCAGATAGATACGTAAACTAGACTAGTGCTCCCTATTGTCTTGCGACAATTTTGAGTTCTATCTTCCTTTTTCAGCCAATTGATGGGACACAATCAAGTAGTACTCCATTCCATTTAGAGTATAGATTTTCACTATACATTTCTAAATGTATCGAATAATATCAACAACTACAAGCAAATAGACCAAAAGTAATGACTTTTAACACATATACGGCCGATTTCACCTCTGTCGATAAACTTATGTAGTGTGTAGAGGATTAGAAAACCATTTGTCCACCTAGCTCTCTTGCAAGGGTAGACTTTCGATAATCGCCGATTTCAGCGCATCGATCATTCTTTGTTTATGGAAGCCTCTTTGGCTAAGCAATCCAATCTGTCTCTTAGGCTCCGGATCCTTAAAGTATCGGACATACTTCTTCCTTCTTTCCCCCATATAGGTAGTCGCTAACCAAGGGATTAAGGTCAATCCTCCCTGCCGCTCTACCACCTTGCGTATGGTCTCTACAGAAGCCGATTCGTATCGGATATTACCAGTTCCACTTACTCTTGAAAACTCCTCCAATCCAGGAATATTCCGTAGCAGATTCCAATGTGCCGAAGTTAGCAGCATATTGTGCCCATACAAATCATCCTTGCTGATACGCTCCTTCTCAAACAAAGGGTGATCTGGATGCAGGTAGAGCACGATCGACTCTTCAAAAACCGGGATCTCATAAAAGCCACTCTCCTCACTCGGCAAGACTACAATACCAACATCTGCCGAGTCGTTCTGTAAGCGCCCAACAATCTGATACAAATGTAGTTCCCGCACTGTCAAACGCAGATCCGGGTACTTTCTGGAAAAGGAATCAATGAACAAAGGCAACAGATAAGGTGCTAGAGAAGGAAGAATAGCAATACTCAATTCCCCTTTGACTTCTTCCCGGCTGTTGATGACAATATCATTCAGTTTCTTAGATTCCTGTATCACTACCTTCGCTTGTTCAATCAATAGTAGACCTGTCTCTGTAGGTGTAACTGGATTCTTCGTTCGATCAAATACCAGGATGCCCAACTCATCCTCCAACTTTCCGATCTGAATGCTGAGCGTTGGCTGGGTGACATTACACTTAGCCGCTGCGGAGGCAAAGTGTCGCTCTCGATCGAGAGCCAGAACATACTCCAATTGTGTCAAAGTCATATTTTTGATTTAGCCGGTTTTACGCTGCTCTCAAGTCGGCGTGTAGAGATAAATTGCTTTTCTACTACAATAACCCTACAAGCTAACAACGTGTAAAAGTCACTGATCCTCGTGGCGAAAATAACAAAAAGGGAATCTCTTGTACTCAAGACTGAAAAAAACAACTTTCTCCACGTTTTTTTGCCGCAGCCGCACCTTGTTGCCCAATTACGGACTCATTATTGCAGTCTTTTACCCATACAATCATCATCTTTAAATTCGTACGAAATGGAGAAACAACTACGATTCTTTGTAGGGAGCCGGGATTTCTGTGTGCAAGTAAATCGCGAGAAGCTGGCTTCTGAACTCAAGACTGAAATTGCGAGACCGGAATGGCAAGGGTATGTTACCTATTGCGATCAGGTACTTGGCGGCTTTGACAAGCAATGTTATGATATTGAGCACGAACTGATTCTGGAAGACGAAAGCTATGTGGATACTCACTTTCTTCAACTCGTGGCAAATTCCTTTGTGCAAGATACTTTCAAAGCTTTTCGACTTTTTCATGCCAAGACCCTTCAACCAGCCTCTTAGAAGAACCTATACCGCACCAATCAACCAATCTACAAAGAAGAATAAGGGACGCTATGCGTCCCTTTCCTTTTGCCCTGAGGTGCTTTCAAGATTCCAATAGTGAAAGGCCGAAAAGAAAGTCCTATTTTCGCAGTCATGACCAATGAACAAGTAAAAACACTCGCTGAGCGAGTATCCTCTATAAGGAGGTATCTTTGACATCGATCAACGATTGATCAAGATACAAGAAGACGAAGAAAGAAGTCTGGACCCAAGTTTCTGGCAAGATCCCAAAAAGGCCGAATCAGTCTTAAAGGAACTAAAATTCAACAAGAAACAAGTTGCAGAATTTAGAAGCCTCGACGATACCTTCGAAGAGTTGAAAATCTCTTTGGAGTTTGCTGCTGAAGGTGAAATGGAGGCCTCGGAGGTAGAAGCCATCCGAGTGAAGGTAATCGAGATGCTGGGCAACATGGAGTTCAAAGCTACCTTGGGCGCTCCTGAAGATAAGATGAGTGCAATACTAAGCATCAATGCAGGCGCTGGAGGAACAGAAAGTTGTGACTGGGCAGAAATGCTCATGCGCATGTACGTGATGTGGGGAGAGAAGAAAGGCTACACGGTACGGGAACTCTCGCGAAATGACGGTGACGTTGCCGGAATAAAGTCTGTGGATCTTGAAATTGATGGTGAACTAGTCTTCGGATATCTCAAAGGTGAAAATGGTGTGCACCGATTGGTGCGCATTTCCCCTTTTGACTCTAATAGTCGTCGACATACTTCCTTCGCTTCTGTGTTTGTCTACCCCTTGGTAGACGATACTATCGAGATAGAAGTCAAGCCTGCAGATATCACTTGGGAAACCTTCCGTTCAGGAGGAGCTGGAGGACAGAACGTAAACAAGGTAGAGACTGCCGTTCGACTAAGACACGGACCTTCGGGTCTGATTGTGGAATGCCAACAAGAACGAGCGCAGCATGCCAACAAGGAAAAAGCCATCAAAATGCTAAAATCCAGGCTCTATCAACTGGAACTGAAAAAGCAACAGGAAGCGCAGGCAGATATCGAAGCCGGAAAGATGAAAATCGAATGGGGCTCGCAAATCCGAAACTATGTCATGCATCCCTACAAGCTAGTAAAGGACCTACGCACTGGACATGAGACAGGGAATGTGCAAGCAGTAATGGACGGAGGACTAGATCCATTCATCAAGGCCCTTCTCTTACATAGAACTTGATCCCCGAGGAGTATCAGCTTTCGAGCCAATACTCAAGTCCATGGAATCACTTCGCTTTGCGTCATCAGTAATCAGTCATCAGTAATCAGTCATCAGTAATCATCAAACACCAGCCGTCTTCTTACCCAGCAAGTTCACAATCAAAAACAACACACCAATTCCGATTCCATAATTCACAATGGCCGGCAAGCCAACCATGATTGAAAAAGTGCCAAGGAAGACGCTAACAAACCCAACCGTCATCGCATAGGGCAGTTGTGTACGAACATGGTCAATATGATTGCAATTTGTTGCCAGCGAACTCAGGATCGTTGTATCCGAAATCGGCGAACAGTGGTCTCCAAATACTGCTCCGGCCAAAACACAGGATATCACGTTATAAAAGATCGGCATGCACGTGGAAGAATCCAGGTCGCTTGCAGTACAGAGTGCCCAGGTGGTCGGCAGAATCAGAGGATACAAAATGGCCATGGTACCCCAGGAAGATCCCGTAGCAAAAGCAATAGCAGCAGCCATGATGAAAGTTAGCAAAGGCATCCAGTAGGCAGATATGTTTCCTGCCACCAAGGACGTGAGATAGTCCGCTGTATGCATGTCTTTAGTGATCTGAGCCAGAGACCAGGCAAGCGTAAGAATGACAATGGCAGGTAGCATGGTTTTGAAGCCCTCCACCATAGCATTCATACATCCCGTCAATGTCATGATTCGGCCAGCAAGTGTCATCATCATTGCCACTGCAACGCCACACAGAGAAGACCAAAGCAATGCCGTATAAGAATCTGACTTGCCAATCACTTCAGAAAGCTTTCCAAAAAAACCTAGCTCCGGATTTGCCCAAATTGACGCATCATGTCCAGTATAAAGAAGACCAACGATCGTAACCACTATCACCGTCAGAACAGGGAATAAACCATTATACCATTTTAGAGGAGCACCGGGCACAGGAGCCAGCTCATCCATCGCCTCTTCCAACTCTCCACTATCTGCAATCTCTGCACCAGAAGCTGACAATCGCCCGGTCAATCGAGCCCTGTTCTCCGCTTCCAGCATAGGACCATAATCCTTTTGTGTCAAGATGAGCATCAAGATGAAAATCAATGTCAAAACAGGATAAAAACTATAGGACAAGGAATGGAGAAACATACTGTAAGCACTCTCGCCAATGCCGAGACTTTTGCTAGCTCCATCAATGTAGTCTAGCTCTGCTCCAATCCAGGTGGTCACAAAAGCAATCGCTGCTACGGGCGCAGCTGTACTATCCACTATGTAGGCAAGCTTCTCCCTACTCACTCGATACCGATCCGTGACGGGCCTTACAGTATTGCCGACGATCAAAGTATTGGCATAGTCGTCAAAGAATATGGCCAGACCCAAAAACCAGGTAATCAACTGCGAGTTCTTTGCCGAGTTGGCATAGGCCGCTAATTGATTGACCACGCCGGCCATTCCACCATTCCGCGATATAATGGCCACCATGCCTCCTATCATCATCGAAAACACAATCACCGACAAATGTGAGGAGTCTGTAAGTGCGCCAAGTACATACTTTTGCAGTACCTGCAGAAATGAACTAACCAATCCACTGAGACTGAAACCATTCAGAATAAAAGCCCCAACCCAGATACCAATGAACAAACTCATAAACACTTCCTTGAGCAATAGCGCCATCACAATGGCAATCAGGGGAGGAAGCAAAGAAGTCCATGGAGGAATATTCGTCAATACGCCCTTGTTTCCTTCCATCGTCACACGAGAAAACTGGCTAATCTGACCAACTCTGCTGTTGTGCTTCACGTATAAATGACTACCGGCCTTTGTACTAGCTTTGGCCTGGCCATTTACAAAGTTCATTTGAACCGAGTCACCATTTACCATAAACAAGTGCTCTCCTGAAATTTCGGAAGGCAATCCACCAATTCCTCTGGCAATGACTTGGAGAGAAACCTGGTCCTCAGCACCTTTAGTCACATCCAGGTCAAAGGATTTGATGATACCGACACTTTCAAAAGATCGCATTGCGTCTTGTGCAGAGCAATGCAGGCAGAACAGCAGCAGTATTGAAACAAAAGCTTGTAACTTTATCATAAATTGGTCTTGGCTCATTTCCCGATTCCGATCAAAACACTTCGATCCTTAGCTTGAAAATATGAAAAATTATCTAAACGCCACTCGTCAAAGGTATTCCCTTGACTGCTTGACTTTCAGCTTGCTTTTTCTACTTTTTGCTTGCCCAGCAGCGCATGCACAAATCGAGCTTACGCGAAATCCGGATATTACTGTCACCGAAGTAGGCGATGCCTTGCAATACCCCTGGACCGGCGGGCTAAACGCTCCTCAGTTCACACAGGTAGACCTAAACTTCGATGGC
>JAHDDV010000096.1 GCA_020629205.1 Chitinophagales bacterium
CTTGATTTTTTGCTTCTTTTTGATCAAGCAAAAAGAAGAGCTAGACAAAGAACTGCACTAGCATACAGGCTACAAGCTAGAACACGTATCACTTATGACTGATGACGAAATCGGTTCAGGTGTGGGATCACTAATGACTGATGCTTCGTAGCAACCAGACAACAATAGCAATTAGTATTGAAGAGAGAGGAGAGTGAGTAGATTGGTGAGTGATTCGAAATCCCCCACCAATCCAGCTCTTACTTGTCTCGGGTTTTGTTGTTGACTGCTTTCTTATTCTTCTTCTGAAGCAGGTTGAGAATTGATGTCGAAGAGCATATCTTCATCTCCATAGTCGATAACCTGATAAGTATCGGCTCCATCTTTAATAATCTCTTTTTCACTTGCAGGTTCTGTTGCTTCCAGTACTTCTTCGCTTTCCACAGCTTCTTCAATGCTAGCTGGCATTGACTCGATTTCCTCCTTAACGGCTTCCTTGCTCTCTTCAATGGAATTAGCATCAACTCGTGTTGAATTGATGTCCTCCATCATTTGCTCATTGTCGTAGTCCATCTTCTTGAAAGTGGCTGTGCCATCACGTACAATGGCTCCTGCTGGATTTGCAGGCTGCTCAACGCTAATTTTCTCTTCTGTTTCGTCGATGGGCATTGAATTGATGTCTTCAAACATGTTGTCGGCACCATAGTCGATTACATCGAATTGCTCACTTGGTTGAGCGGGCTCTTTTGTTTCTTCCAAACTTTCACCTACTGGTTCCGTAAGTTCTTCGATTTCCTCAGCGGCTTCCTCTATGACTTCAGTTGTAGATTCCAAGGGTTCCGTCAGCTCAGTCTCTTCCAGTACCTCTTCTTTCTTCTTCTTAGCCTTCTTTGATTTCTTTTTCTTCTTTGTAGCCATCTCGACAGCAGCTGTTTCTTCTGTAGAAGGCGCTGATTGCTCTCCTACTGGTTGTAGATAGTTTGGTGCTTCGATTTCCTCACTTGCTATCTCGGGAGCAGGACTTTCAGCTGTAATCCCTTCAACAGTCTTTTCCACTTCTACTACTGCCTCTTCAACAGGTGCAGCAGTAGTTTCCTCTACTTCTTCCTGAATCTCCTCTACAATGGTCTGAGTTTCGATTACCGGTTCAGGGGCTTCTTCAACAACTTTTGTTTCTTCGATGATTTCCGGAGCTTCGTTCTCAAGCTCTACAACTGGCTCTTCTACGGCTTGCTGTGGTTCGATTATTTCTTCCATCTCTTCAACAGGAGTTGTCAAAGCTTCTGTCACCTCTTCTACCGTAGTTTCCTCCATTGTTGCTTCTTTGAGCTCAACAAACTCCTCTTTCGCTTCTTCGGCCATTTCTATACTTACAGGCTCTGTCACCACTTCTTCAGCTTCAATGTCTATTGGCGCTAATTCTGGGTTTTCTACAGTTTCTTGCTTTGCTGCTTCTTCAGCATTTGAGCTGGAGTATGCCGGCATATCTGCTGGTCCACTTGTCATAGAAGGATTGGAGGGAGAGATCATTAGGCCTGTGTCTTGTCCATTGCCTTCCTTCATCATTTGTTCGAACTTCTTCTGCAGTTTTTCCTTCTCGCAATCTTCACAATCTTCCTCATTATTGCTCTTTGCAGCTGGAGCCGACATGGGTCCGGATGCCGGTCCGGAGCTTGGACCTGAGGAAGGGCCAGACATAGGCGCAGAAGTCATACCCGCCTGCCCGGCTGGAATCGAATTCATATCATAGATCATTACATCACCGCCGTAATCTATGTTGTCGAATTTGCTGGACTTCTTTATCTCATCACAATCATTACAGTCTGGATCGATTGGATTCTTTGCTGGCGTAGATGCCAGGGAGCCACCTTTCTTTAGCTTGTCGCATTGGGTGGTGATCTTGGGTTTGAACTCTCTAAAGGTGGTATTTGACCGCGCGCCTACGACCACATATCCCATTGGTTCTAGATCGGCACTGGACTTTTGAATGCTAAAGCCACCACTTTGATTTTCTTTTTTGCAGGTTACTATGAACTTCTTATTGAGGTAATCGGACTCACAGGTAAGGACCCCAGGCTGGCTAACAAAGTACTTTTCGATGTTCAATGCGTCTTCATAGGTGAAGAGCACAACACCCTTGTCTTTTTCTACTCGTTTAAAGTAGAAGATGTTTTCGGATACCAGCACCCGCATGTTTTCTTGCAGGTTGATGATCTGTTCGCTCTCCACTACCCGTCGAGGTAATATTTGTGCGGAAAGGTCCAATCCTAGGACGACGAGCATAATTGGGAGGATGACTAAATGCTGAATCGTTTTCATATTTATCAGTTTTCCAGAGAAAGGTGGGAAGTACAATGAAAGACAATGTACGAAATATCGCTCTCAAATGTCGGCTATTAACTGAAAACTTAGCCCTGCCGAGCTCTGGTTATCATTGATAATGACGTGTTTAGGCATTTTAAAGGGCTAAAGGATAGGCATTTAGCAGCTGTGATTGCCTACTCTATGAATTTTCGGGACCTTCCTGCCCAGCGCTTTGTAGATGAGCTTGATAGCTTTTAAAAGCTGCGGTCTTAATGCAGTTCTACCAGCAATATGGCAGATTGAAGGCTCCGTAAAGCTTCGAATATCTCTTTGGCACTATCAATTTGACTAGGGGAAAGTGGTTTGCCGCTGAGTTGGAGAGCACAGTTGATTTCAATAGTTTTTGGACCAGTTTGTCGAAGGTCGAAAGCCAGGCTGCCAAATTCGTTTTCAATGCTTAAGGGGGAGACTGGACCTACAATGCTGAGAACTTGATCAAAGTTAAGTTGATAATTGAATTCATCTTTGCCAGCAAAATCAGTATAGTAATACGTGTATCGAGGCTTATCAAGAATTGACTCTTCAAAAACAAAGGGAAACCAATTTTTAAGATCCACTGCAACTTGTCCATGGCTCTGTCGACTCAGGATGCTAGCATTGTCGAAGTGTTCCTGAATGTTGACCTCATAAGGAAAAGTGACCTGCTCGCCGACAATCTCCAAGTGACGTCTTCGGCTTTCTTTGTCCAGGGCCAAGCGCTTATAGTACCCCGGATTCACTGTCGAGTCGATTGCCTCAAATTTATAGAATCCTCTTAGCAAGGTGGAAAACTGTCCAGACAAGCTGATCTTTCCTTCAAATTTAGCCAGGTCTTTTGACGGATCGATCCTGACTGTGAAGCTGTTGGTTCTAGAGTTCGCTTTGCTGTCATTGGCTGGTAATCTAACAAAACGCAAAACTTGCTCTTCCAGAAAGTTGCTGGTCATTTGCCCAACTAACAATGAACGCTGCTTTTGGAGATAGAAGGGGAGCTCATTGGCATGTAAGCCTGCTCTGCTTTCTTTTGGTAAGAAATATACCAGACTGTCTGCAGGCTCAGCTGCAAAGAACACTTTTTCTCCGATGATTGGTAGGTACTTGTTTGCGTCAATTTCTGAAATTCGTGCATCACTGACATGCACCTTGTGGTAGTTTTCTCCAATTCTATTGAAGATGCTTTCGTATAGTCGAAATCGGCTAATCTTTCGAAATATCTTGCGTTTCACATGCTGGACCATTCGTTCCAGCTTGAAGTCCCGACCCTCCAGATATTCCTTGTCAGGAGAAAAAGCAAAGTCTTCGTTGATCAACTCATGGAAGCCGATCATTTTCTCCAATGGATCAGATGTGCCTGCAGTGACAGTGCTATAAAAGGAATTGAGGTAGATTTCTTTGCCGTTGACCTTTTTGGTAGTGTATAAGTTGAAACGCTTGTTGCCTAGTTGCTTATAGTATTTGTATTGCCAGGTGTAGGGCACATACTGCTCGATTTGATCAGCATTATATTTGGCATAAACATGATCATGCACGTAATACTGCATAAACGGAAGTTCTTTGTGTATTCGGCTGTTGACCTCACTCAATCCGCCACCCTGCTTCTCAAAACTCCATTCCATTCTACGTCTAGCGGGCTTCTTGGTAAATTGTTCGATAGTTTTTGGATTGCCGTTGTTGCCATAGTGAAAGACAATCAATTGATTGGCAGGGTATTCAAAAGAATAGTGGGAGCGAAGGGAAGGAAGGTCGCTAGCAAAGAACACCCTTTCTTCTCCCACCCAGTAGGGAAGATAGTATTGCCAGCTGATCTCAAGCAGGTCGCCAGTATCGATCTGATTCCAATCGAAATGATAGGCAAAGTGATTGCTGGCCAGCCAGTCATTCATATGGACTTCCTGCTCGATTTTTAGCAAGGGGCTTAGCTCTTTTACCTGCCCATCTGCTTTCTTGACCCGGGCCGCGAAATAGATGACATCCAGATCTGCAAACTTTGGCCGGTATTTTTCTTCGCGCTCTATAATAGGCAGGTCATAGTATTCGCGTAAGGGGTCTCGGGCTTCCGGAATACTTATTCGAAAGGGCTCTTGCCTTGTGTCTTTTCTAAAGGCAAGTAGTATCCGTTTGCTCACCAGAGTCGTTGGGTTTGGGCCTAGGAACAGCTGGGTCTTTGTACTGTCGATCAAGGCCAGAATATCTGCATCCGGAAATTGATCTCTTTGATCGCTGAGCTCTGGAAAAGCTTGATCCCATGCAAATTCATACTTTTGGAATTGCATATTCTGCCCAGGCAAATCCAATTGGAGACACCATATCGCAGCGACAATTAAGATGTAGGAAAGACGTTTCACCCTTGACTAAGATAAGCCATAGAGTTAATCTTGCACAGCCTATGAACGACATTGTTTCAAGGCATGGTCAATGGCAGTGATTGTAGCATGGATGTCGTTACGATTCACTGCTCCCATATGCCCAACTCGGAAATAGCCGGGCTTGCCTTTGAGCAGACCACCGGCTATAATCACCCCTGCCTTGACCACCTTCATCCTAAAGTCATTGCCATCCAAATCCTCTGGATAATAAACCGCTGTTAAGGTATTGGCTGAATTTGACTCTTCTCTAGGCACAATGGACATGTCCCATCCCTTGACAGCTGATCGAAAAGTATCTGCAAATTCCTTATGCCTTGCAAACCTGGCCTCCATGCCTTCAGCTGCAATCATTTCCAGACTTACTTCGAGGGCAGCGACGTGGTTTACGGGTGGTGTGGCAAAGTAGGATGGTTTTCTGGCTTCATAGGCCTCCATGATGGGCAACCAATTGCTCCAGTCTCCATAGTAGTTGCTAACCGGTGTCGATCGACTGTGGAAGGCCTTCATAGCTGCTTGCGAGGCCACTAGAAGAGCTAATCCTGGAGGAACGCCAATGGCCTTTTGAGAGGCAGTAAGGACCACATCTAAACCCCATTCCTCTTGACGAATTTCTTCTCCTGCCACCGAACAAACCCCATCAAGTACCGTCAATACTCCGTATTTCTTGCCTAGTGCGCCGATCGCTTGTGGATCCATTCGTACCCCAGTAGAAGTATCAACATGGGTAAAGGTGAGAAGCTTGTATTGGTCGGCTTTTAGAACGGTTTCAATCTCATCAATTCCCACAACATGTCCCATTTCTGCACTTACAATGGTCACTTGTGCTCCATAGCGGGACAGTAGATTGGCATATCTTTCTCCAAAATAGCCTGTTGATACCACCAAAGCTTTATCTCCTGGTTCGATCAGATTGGCTCCCGCCAAATCCATGGCCAGGGTACCGGATCCAGAGATGATGAAAGGCTGGCCTGTGGGAGCCATCCAGACTGTCCTCATAAGTTCCAGAGAATTGCCAAAAGTCTCGATAAAGTTTGGAGCTACGTGACTTGTCGTTGGGGCACCCAATGCTCTTAGCACTTCTGGTTCGAACTCAATAGGACCAGGAATCATCAATAAGCTTCTACCTTTCATGTCGCGCTATTTTTCGGCAAAAATAGCACTAATTGTGACTAGTTTTAGAGCGAGGGTGGAAGCTTTATAGCAGAATAGATGAATATGGAAGATTCTGGCTAAGAATCGTATTTTTTGATGTGTTCCAGAATCAATTTTTGGACTTCTGGCCCTGCCTCCTGAGTTAACCAATGTCCGACATCCAGCATTTCCAGGTGGTAATCTCCAGTCATGTACTGGGCTGTATTGTTTACCGAAGTCTGGTTGATGGCCACATCTTTCTTTCCCCAGATCAGCAGGGTCGGTGTTGCAATTTTTTCGGCGGGGATCAATTCAGCATTCTTTTTCATGGCTTTATAGTTGGCTCGATACCAGTTTAGAGCAGCAGTTAAGGCTCCCTTCGGCTTAAAAACCTTCATGTATTCTTCGAGTTGATCTTTAGAACAGGTATTCCAAAGTTGCTCTCTCATGAGCTTCAGATTTTTTCTTTTCAAAATCCATTCCGACAAGCCTCTTTTCTGAAAAGCCTTGATGTATGCACTCTTCTTGGCCTGATCCTCGTCGTTTTGGATGGCATCGGCGAATGCCTTGATGTGTGGGACAGACATGGCCGTCCAGCTGATTACGCGGTCTGGGTGCTTTGATACCAGGACCCAGCCGACGGCAGAACCCCAATCATGGCCTACCAAATGGAATTTTTCAAGACCTTTTGCATCAGCAATATCTATGACATCCTGTGCGAGTTTTTCTATCTCGTAGGCCTGTTTCTTTCTGGGGCGGGCGTCTTTGGAATATCCTCTTTGGTTTGGAGCCAGGCAGTAATATCCCTCTGCTTCAATATGGGCCATAGTCTCTCTCCACATGTAGGCGGTTTCCGGAAATCCGTGCAGGAAGATGACAGCAGGTTCATTCGAAGGATTGCCAGTTTCCAGAGCATCGAAGCGAAGTTCTCTCACTTGAATTTGGGTGCCGCTGATTCCATCACTTTTAGATTGAGCGAAAAGCCAATTGGAAAAGGTGAGAAGCAAGACACAGTAGGCTAGACAGTATTGGGCGAACTTTAGCATCATTATCAAGGTTTTATCTCGGTGTTGGAATGGGGGTAAAGGTAGCAAAGGGCGTCATTCAACTGTGGCGCTTAAGCGGTTCATCCACAAATATGGGCGATTCATGGCAAAATATGCCACGTAGCAAGCTACATTGATTATCTTCGTGGCCTGTAACTCAAAAGCCCTTCAGTCCTCTAGACTTAAATCTACCTAATATTATCCTTATGTGGAAAGTACAAGGCCAAAAGCTGGTTTATGCAATGATACAGCCAGTAATTAATCTGCTTATACGCATGGGCGTTACGCCTAATATGATCACTGTTATTGGACTTTTGATCAATGTCGTTGCTGCAGGAATCCTAATCTATGGTGCGGAGTTTGGTGACCGCTCAGATCATGTCTATCTGGCATGGGCAGGAGCAACCATTCTGTTTGCTGGCCTTTTTGACATGATGGACGGTCGTCTAGCCAGAGAAGGGAACATGTCTAGTAGCTTCGGAGCCCTCTTCGATTCGGTTCTTGATAGATACAGCGAACTTTTTATGTTTCTGGGTATTTGTTACTATCTGGTTTCTCACGATTTTTTCCTCAGTTCTCTTATCGCCTTCATAGCAATGATCGGCTCGATCATGGTGAGCTACACCAGAGCCAGAGCGGAAGGACTTGGGGCTAATTGCAGCGTAGGCATTATGCAAAGACCAGAACGAATCCTCATCATCAGTCTATCTTTGATTGCTTGCGGGATTTTTAGCAGCATCTATGGTTTGGACTACAAAGCCGGATTAGAAGCGCTCCCATTCCCACCATTCGAGTCTATCTTCATCTTCACCTTCCCCCTTACAGTTCTGGCAATTTGGACAAATGCCACAGCTTTGAACCGACTACGACATGGACAAAGCGAATTGGAAATCAAAGAAACACTTGAAATGCAGGAGCGACAGCGAACTGCCAATGAGCTATCTGCTACACATTAGACAGTAGCTCCTATTACCCCAATCTAGAATACTATCTATAAATGACTAACGAAGTAAACGTGCAACCTGCAAGCGGGCGTCTAGGTATTTTGACCCCTGGTCTCGGTGCAGTAGCTACGACCTTTATTGCCGGTACCATTGCCATCCGCAAGGGCCTCGGCAAGCCGATTGGCTCCTATTCCCAAATGGGAACCATCAGACTAGGAAAGCGGACAGAAAATCGCAATCCACTGGTAAAAGACTTTATCTCCCTGGCCAATCTGGATGATTGTGTTTTCGGCGGATGGGATATCTACGAAGATACAGTCTATGATGCGGCAGTAAATGCCGGGGTTTTGGATCGGAATCTACTGGATGATTTGAAGGAAGAGCTGTCGGCAATCAAGCCAATGCCGGCTGTCTTTGACAAGCATTATGTAAAGAAACTTGACGGAACACATGTGAAGACTGCTGCCACTAAGATGGAGCTGGCTGAGCAAGTAATGGAAGACATCAAACGTTTTAAGCAAGAAAACAACTGTGCACGTTTGGTGATGGTATGGTGTGGCTCGACAGAGATTTATATCCGGGAATCAGAAGTGCATAGCTCTGTAGAGAATCTGGAGAATGGTTTACGAGAAAACCATGCCGACATTCCGCCAAGCATGATTTATGCCTATGCGGCCATCAAGATGGGCATTCCATATGCTAATGGAGCGCCAAACCTCTCTTGCGATACTAAGGCTTTGGTAGAGCTTTCGAAGCAATACAATACACCGATTGCCGGAAAAGACTTCAAAACAGGTCAGACCCTGATGAAGACCATCCTGGCGCCGGGATTGAAAGCCAGAGCACTTGGAATCAATGGATGGTTTTCAACAAATATCCTGGGAAACAGAGATGGGGAAGTACTGGACGATCCGGACAACTTCAAGTCCAAAGAAGTTTCTAAGCTAGGTGTGCTAGAGCAAATTCTAGAACCAGAAAAGCATCCAGACCTGTACAAAGATTTGTACCACAAAGTTCGGATTAATTATTATCCTCCGCATGGGGACAACAAGGAAGGCTGGGATAACATCGACATTTTTGGCTGGCTGAATTATCCAATGCAAATCAAGATCGATTTCCTATGTAGAGATTCAATTCTTGCAGCACCGATTGTTTTGGATTTGGCCATCTTCCTCGATTTGGCTTCCAGAGCCAATCTCTCAGGCATTCAGGAGTGGCTGTCCTTTTACTGGAAGTCTCCCCAAATTGCAGAGGGCTTATATCCGCAGCATGATATCTTCAAGCAATTCGAAAAGCTAAAGAATACGCTTCGTCACCTGGGTGGTGAGCAACTGATCACCCACCTTGGACTAGACTACTATGAGTAAAAAGCCACTGGCAGTTGCCATCGCCTCCGTTGGAGGTGCTGGCTTCTTCCCGGTGGGTCCGGGAACCGTGGGCTCCTTGGTGGGTTTGCTGTGCTTTGTCTTTCTTTACTACCTCCTTCCCGGCTACGGTTATTCCTTCCACCTGGCAATGACGCTACTGACCGTGCTGCTGTACTTTCTTGGCCAATGGGCTAGCAACGAAGTAGAAGAGATATGGGGTCATGATCCCTCCAAGGTCGTAATAGACGAATTTGTAGGCCAATGGATCGCCTTACTCTTTTTGCCGTACAGTCCAGTCATTTTTGTAGCGGGCTTTGTCTTGTTTCGTTTGTTTGACATCACTAAGCCCTGGCCGATCTCAAGGATGGAAGGATTGCCAAGAGGTACAGGTGTTATGATGGATGATGTCTTTGCAGGCTTGATTTCCAATGTGTTGCTTCAAGGCTTGGTCTACTTTGCTCCACATCTTATTTAGTCTGTTGACCGACAGTCACGACTTCAGAAAAGCGCGCAACTCAGTCGCATGCGTGATGTGACATGGATGTTCTTAGTATCGCTGAAGCTACCGGTGTAGTGACCTAAATCTCCTTCAAGAACAAGATTGACTCTAGGAGAGAAAAAATACTGCAAATCGAGCTGGACATGGATTCGTCTGTCCTGCTCAAATCCATCTTGTCCAAAATGTTGATTTGCGTCATTCGTGAATTGGTGATCTAGAATTGAACGCAACGAGAATTGAGTTCGGGCATTGGGTATCCAGGCTAATTCTGCCCATATTTGAGAGCCTATATCAAAGTAGTTATGTTTGGTGGGATCCAAACTATAAGCCTCTTTCTTGCTGTACATTCTGGCAATTGCAATGCTCACTCCGTAGTCCCACTGCCAATTCATGTGTATCGGTTGGTAATGTTCGAATGAGATTTGTGACGCTAAACCTATTCGTCCAAAGGAACTATTTGCTGACCTTTGTAGCTGGTGGCGAGGGCCAATGGTTAGTTTGAGTAGTTTGCCTGCAAATCGCTCCTTGAAGTTTTCGAAAATCCAGAGATCGTAAAGGTTGGCGTAGAATCTAGCATCCTCTTCGACTGCATACTCCTTGAGGAAATTGCCGATGGATTCAAATCGTTCGATGGTCGCTAGCCGAGAATCAAATAGCCGCTTGTTACGCAACACACTAATCAAATTGGAGAAGGTTGACATTTGTGCTCCATCAAACTTTGCAGTAATCAGTCCTTGTTTATGCAGTGATCCAGCAATAGTAGCAGCTTGCCAGGCATCAGAAATCACTTCCTTTCTTCCGGAGCCGATTCCAAAACTTAGCGCATTCGTGTAAGCTTGGGATCTCCCCGATTGGTTTCGGGTTTCAACCAGGGTATTGACGTCCAGTGCAAGAAAGCCCATTGCCCCGAACTTGTAGAACCGATCCTCTGAATTTCCTCGAATGTTAGTGGTGATGCTGCTGGAGGTGGAGGAAGAGTATCGCTGATAGAAATAGACGCTCGCATCACGCTCCGATTGTCGCTTTTCGAGATTGACCAAGTCCCTAAATGCAAGTGTAGCTTCTATATTGAGCAACCTATTGGTTCCCGGAAATGATCCGATGCTTTTTGAGGATGATTGTCGTCCGGAAATGTCAAGTTCGAGAGCCTGACGGCTAATGTCTGGCCTTCTCACGCTCTGAAGGTCAATACTGTCTGTATAAATTACTTGGGCATCTAATTGCAGCACAGCGATTAGCATCAGGAGCAGCGCAAAATATTTCATGGATTGGGCTTAGGGTTTATGAGCTTGGATAAATATAACGAAAACCTATCGTGAATGGTGGTGTCTATGAGGTCAATTACATATTCTGAGGGCCAACACCGAACCAATAATCAAAGAATTGCTTTATTTTGTGTGGAGCATGGTCTCTGCCAGTAAGGCGAAATTGTAGTGGCAATTGCGGACAGGTAGGTATCATCTTATTAATACTAGGAAAACACAAGGATATGCGATATCAAGGGCGCGAACAGAGCAAAAATGTAGAAGATCGTCGTGGTGGCCGGGGCAAGGCTGCAGCAGGATTTGGAATAGGCACCATAATATTGATCGTCCTTGCGATGATCTTTTCCGATAATCCTGGAAGATACATTTCGATGATCACGCAAAACGCCGCACAAAGTCAGGCGGCCTCCGGTGGAGGCGGTGGAGAGCTAAAAGTAAGTGCCGAAGAGCAAGCCCTTGCAGAATTGGTCAAGGTGACACTCAAAGATACCGAGGATGTATGGCATAAGATTTTTAGAGAACAAATAGGCAAACAGTATCGGGAGCCAAACATGGTGTTGTTTTCTGGTAAGGTAGAATCTGCCTGCGGTTTTGCCAGTGCTGCTACGGGACCTTTTTACTGTCCTGCTGATATGAAACTGTACATTGACCTTAGTTTCTATCAGCAACTAAAGCAGCGCTTCAGAGCCGGTGGCGACTTTGCTATGGCATATGTAGTCGCTCACGAGGTTGCACATCATGTTCAAAATTTGCTTGGGATCACAAATCAGGTGCATCGGCTCAATGGTCGTGTTAGCAAAGCCGAATACAATGATCAATCTGTGCGTTTGGAGTTGCAGGCGGATTTCCTGGCTGGTGTTTGGGCGCATTATGCGCATAAGATGAAAAATATCCTCGAAGAAGGAGATGTGGAGGAAGCACTTAATGCTGCGCATGCTATTGGTGATGACAATATTCAAAAACAGTCTCAGGGTTATGTGGTACCTGATTCCTTTACACACGGTACATCGGAGCAGAGAGTTCGTTGGTTCCGCAAAGGTCTGGAGACTGGAGATATCAATCAAGGCGATACCTTCAATACTCGTGTATTGTAGGTCAACAGTGGTGACGAAGCGGTGTCAATTAGCCATTGAAAGCTGGCCACTCCCTTGACTCGCAGCACTTCATCCGCTCCTTTCCAACAGTCCTTCGACTTTACTCAGGAACCGGAGCTTTGTGCTAATGATTGGCCCACTCTTTCGCCCTTGAATCCAATCAAGACCCGGTAGTTAGAAATGGTCGGCTGGGGAAATCAATGTAGGGATACACAACTCTACTTAGGTATAAGCCCTGTGGATAAGCCGAGCGCAATATCAACTGATCATCCGGTACTTTTAGATAGTGCTGAAACTCACCAATACTCAACCTACCATAACCAATCTCCATCAAACTAAACACAAGCTTTCGGATCATTCCGCGCAGAAAGCGATCTGCACTAATGCTGATCTTTAGTCGTCGATTCTGGTCAAAACCGCAAAGCACTGCACTGGAAATACAACACATCGTGTGGTTATAGCTCTCTGGACTCTTGCAAAAGTTGTAGTAATCCGTATGCTCTGGCAACAATTGTAAAGCAGCCTGTATTGCCTGTAGGTCCAGCTGCTGAAAAGGGTAAAGACTGCTGGTCTGGTGAAGGATGGGATTCTTGTAGCCATGAATGTAGTACTCGTAGCCTCTTTGAATGGCATCATATCGAGCATGCCTATGTGACTCAACAGGAACAACTGAATAAATCGCAATATCATTTGGGAGCATCTTGTTTAGACGAAAAACCGGATCATAATCAAACTCTCTCTCCACATTGATATGCATAATGTACTGACTTGCGTGCACTTCTGCATCCGTTCTTCCGCAGCCAAAGCAAGTGATCTTGCTGCCGATCATTTTGCTAAGCCTGTCTTCCAGTACTTCCTGGACACTATTCACCTTGGGTTGACGCTGCCATCCGCGATAATTCTTTCCGTAATAAGATAGGTGTACAAAGTAACGCATCAATGATTGCCAGTCTCAAGTTTGCTAAGCGATGCATAAGGTAGCAAATTGCTGCAGAACCGCAGTCGATTTGTCGATCTCAAAAAACCTTTGTTGGTCTTGTGTTTTCCCACCACCTGAAAGATTTTGATAATTGAGCAAATGGGCATGAATTATGCTAAAATGCTGAGGGTTTCGAAGAAGGGCAGAGCGTTTATGTTTGATAAAAAACTGGCCGCAATGGTCTAGCTTTCATAGAAAATTGATAGTTTGTGCTTGAAATGAGCGGCGGCTTTTTCAAATTTCCATCCCTGTTGGCAGCCTAATTACTAAATTTCCCGTAGACCTGGCATGTTGAAGATTATTCTTATTGCACTCTTTTTGGTTTTTTTGATTGGACTTTTTCTGTCCTATCAACTGACGATTCGACAAAGTCGGGCGAGAGCAGCTCTGGCCGAAAAAGAGAAAGCAGGAAGCCCTGTAATAAGTACTGCCAATGCGGTACAAGAAGCCCCAGCCGTGGAGGCAGTAACTAAGGAAGTTCCGTCCGCTATGCGAAATTCAATTCCCAGATCCAGACCGGGTGCTACCAATGCGGCTGCTTCTGTGATAAATGGGAGTAATGGACAAGTCAAGGCTCCAGCCAACCTGCAAGCAGAACCGCAGGCCGAAGCTAAGAGTCCAATGAAATCCGCTTTTGCCTCAGAAGTAAAAACAAAAGAGGAAGTTAAGCTGCCCATAGAGCAGCTTGAGCTAGTCGATCTCAAGCCCTACGTGCAGGCAGGAATGATGGGCGAGCAAGAGGCTCGCCAATTGATGAATAGCCGTCATGACTCCTATGAGTATTTTGTAGGCCTGAAGCAATGTTTGATTCCTAAGGACCAATTGCGTCTCTATAATACGGAATACTTCAAAGGCATAAACGTTGCTAATTTTGCTAGTCTCTCAGAAATGAAGTCGGAGCTAGATGCGGATGTCCTCAGCACGATTCAAGGTGATCTTTCCCAACATTTGGAGTTGCTGAAGAAAAGTAAGTCCGTTTCCGAATTGACAGCAGACAAGATTTCGCGTTTGGTCAAAGCTGATCGAATCTTTTCGCTCTCTAATCTATACAGCCTCGCCAACCAATACCATCTAAACGAGGTCTTCTTCGCCCAGTATGATTTTTCAAAGGCCGTTAATAAAGGGGTGCTAGAAGAGGAGCCCGAACTTGATCTAAGCAATGATGCTTATGACATCAGTCATTATTATGAGCAGCACCATATGCTGGATTTTTCAAAGCTCAAGGGACAATCCGAACTAGACAGATACAAGGAATTTCTACAAGCACTGATTCCTCTCTTGCCCAAGAATCACAAGTACGCGGACATCGAATTGTCCTTCGCAGACAATGGTCGATCGGTCTACAATGAGGTGACAAAAGACCTTCGTTGTAGCATGAAAGTGGATGGTACTGAGATGGCGCTCCGTTTTCCGGGCTTTCGGGCTGTCAGTAAGCAGCAACCCGTCAATCATCAATTAATCTGCAGAAACTACCAGCGCCTAGTCGAGTTTTTCAACAAAGTCTTGTTTGAACTTGGACAGAAGCAAAAGCTAATCATGGTCGCTGATCGTGTACCCACTGAGTCGATCAATCGAAGAATTCCACTGTGTTATGCAACAGTCGTTCTTCAACCGGTAGATTTTGAAAGCCCACTGGTAGGACTGATCAATTCCGGTGAGATAGAGGAGTGGACGGTAAAACAAATTCAAGTCGAAGAATACATTGATCGCATGAAGTCCTCGGGACTACTTCAGCGCTATGATGAGCAGTTTGTGGATTACATTCGCAGTATTGCCAAAGAGTACCATTATGTCAGTGTACAGGATATTTTTTGGCTGTTTGATGGGCTAGTAGCGCCCGTGGTGCCACGTGAAGCAATAGATTATCCATCAATATTGGAGAGCCTGGCAGCCAGAAGCAATGGTGAGCTGCAGTTTGATGCCATTGAAGTCAGCCCAAAAGATGCGAATCATGACCAGCTTAGCTTTAAGGTCAATGAAACAGCATTTGAGGCCAGTGTGGTATCTGGTCAAATCGACATTTCCTTTCTGGTCGATCTGAACTCCCTACTTGCTGAGAAGCAACTTGGCCAGTACTATCTATGGACATGGGAACGATCCAGCTGGGAGCAAATCAATCTGGTCTATCTGCACGCAGATACCATAGACAAGTGTAAATTGCCTTCTCCCGATGCCTTCATCCCGATCACACAGGAGATGACCGAGATGTACTGCTAGTGGCGCGAACTTAGTTTACGCCGCACTAGAAAGTGCGTTGTGGATAAATAGCGCCTAAATTCCGCATTTGAATTCCCTAAGGCAAGTTCTTGTTGATTTCATCCTGAAGACGTCGCATGATCTGTTGTTCTTTAGTCAGCGTACGCTTTTTGTAACCATCAAAATCTTCTTGTGTTCTCAATAATGCCTCTTTGGTCTCCTTGGTAATGGCATTGCTCCTCCAAAACCGGAAGATGAAAAACAAGAGTAGCGCCAACAGGCCACCAATGATCGACCACATAATGCTCTTGTACGTAGCCTTGTCCATCTGTTTCCCAAAAAACTCAATGCTATCGCGTTGGCTGACAACCTCAGATAGATCGTTGTTAGCTTTGTCGAGATCTGCTTGTAATGCAGCCACTTCTTCATTTTGACTTTTGACGCGATCCTGCGTTTCTGACAGTTGGGCATGCACCAGATTCAAGGAGTCTGCCACATTAGACTTCAGTTTCTGTAGTTTGGGCTTCTCGATAACCTTGTACTCCTTGTAGCTGTTCGATTCGTTGATGATGTAATCAAACTGCTGCTTTATAGTGCCCTTATTTAGTGCTTCACCCTCTTTGGTTTGGGCATCAGCTGGTGATACCCCGAGTACAAATACAAAGATGAGAATGGCGGTCCTGGTGAGATTCATTGGCAAAAGTTTAATCGTGGCCCATGTCTGGCTACAAATAAAGCTATTATTTCAGTGCAAAGATAGCACTATCCAATATTTTTAAAGTCTTGCCAGCCATAGAGCTACAACCTTGATTATCACAATTTTAGTGCCATCTACAAACTTAATGAATAACAAGGGCCTCGAAAGTCCGATTTGTCGGTTTTTAACAGGATCAAGGATCAAGGATCAAGG
>JAHDDV010000097.1 GCA_020629205.1 Chitinophagales bacterium
TCTAAATCATTTCCAGCGGCGTCAAAATCAGACAGTTATTGATTCCCTATCCCTTTGCCAATTTTCTTCTTACGTAGATTTCCTTTTCTACTTCGGCGATGATTTGCCCTTGCTCGTCTTTGACCTGCGCGGTGTACCAGTAGGTATTTTTCCCCACTTGATTGACTTCGGTTTTGATTTTATTGATTTCTTCTTTGGAGATTTCAAAGATGGCTGTCATGGTTCCCTTGCCCGGTTTTAGGAAACTGATGTTTGCGGTTTTGTCCCATACGATGAATTCGTCGCCGAGATTGGCCATGAGGATGAAGACGTAAAAGGGATCGCACATGGCATAGAGACTGCCACCAAAATGTGTGCCGTGGACGTTTCGATTGTAGAATCTGAGGGGCATGATGATGACGAAGCGGGTGAAATCATCACTGCATTCCTTGATTCTGATGCCTGCGCCGAGATAGGGTGGATAGAATCGCAACAACCTTAGTAATCGCTTAAATCTGTTGGTATTCACGAACTGCTCTTGTAAAGCAAAAGTAGTAAATAAGGCTCTAAGTCGCTGGCATACACCTTGTTATCAGGATTTTTGTCCGAGAATCGCTTAATTGCAAAATGGTATTGGAAACCGAACGGTTATTGCTTCGTTTGCTGAACATTTATGAGCTTGAATTGTATGTGCGCAATGATGGCAGCTTGCAGGAATTGATGTGTCTGGAAGGAAGCAGGCTGGAATTGCCCTTTGCGGTGAGCCGTGTTTTGAGTAAGGTGATCTTGCCGAAGGTGCGCAAGGATGTGGAAAATTATGCTTTCTACAATCCATGGATTCTGGTTTGTAAGAAGAAGAATGCGATTGTTGGAGATATCTTGTTTAAGGGGCCTCCGGACGCGAATGGTCAGGTAGAGATCGGCTATGGGACCTATGATTCTTTTCAGAATCAGGGTTTCATGACGGAGGCGGTTCAGGAGATCACGCGATGGTTAAAGGAGGAAACGGAAGTCAGCAGTATTATCGCGGAGACCTTTCCAGACAATACTGCCTCCTTCCGAGTATTAGAAAAAAGCATATTTACAAAGTATAAAGAAAGCGATGGCTCTCTTTGGTGGAAGCGCGAACTTAGTTCGTAGTTCCAGCTTGTTGTATCTCAATAGGTATATTGCAAAAAGGTGAAGATAGGACTCCGGGCCAAAACGGCCCGGAATCCGTATCAAGTTTCACGAGCTATCACAAAACCACACATTTATTCTTAATCATAAGTTACTGTTTAATCAACTTTTCTACTGTTGATTCTTTGTCGTTACTAATCATGAGGAAGTATACCCCTGCATCGAACTGCCATAGGTTAATTCGCAGGCTATTTGTACCTGCTACAGCATCGGCTTTTCGCTCGTAAACGAGTCGACCAGCGGCATCGTACAATTCTATATCCACCAGTCCTTCTCTCTCGTAGCTAAAGGAGACATCTACATAGTCGTGCGCGGGTGATGGATGTAGATCGATGATCGAAAGTTTTGCCGCTTCGCGGTAAATGCTCACGATACCAAGATCCTGGGTTTGCCCATCCAGGTCCGTCTGTTGCAGTTGATAGTAAGTAGTACCTGCCTTGGTGTAGTTGTCGAGGTATTCGTATCGATTGGCTACGGTGCTGTTTCCAATTGCTTGTACAGTCGCCACTTCGATGTAGTTGATTCCGTCTTCAGATCTTAGTAGGGTGTAGTAGGAGGCATCCACCTCTGTGGCACTCACCCAATGTAATCGGTTGCCGTCGTTCTGCTTTTCCCCTTCGAAGCTAATCAGTTCAATTGGCAGGGCGACGCAGTCTGGCGGTGTAATGGTCTCGGTGACTGTACAGCCTGCAGCGTCTGTAGCTACAAAGCTGTAAGTGCTTCCAATATCCTTGGGGCCGATGCTGAAGGTCTGTTGTACCAGGCCTTCAAAATCTCCTGTCACATAGACATCACCCACTGCATTGCCAAGCGTGACAATGACGGTGTAGCTCATGCCATCCACTGAACACTCCACCGTAGAGTCGTAGTCCAATGCACAGGATCCCATTAAGATTCGGGCTTCGGTTTCGTCGTCTTCAAACTCATTTGGCAGTAGGGCGTTTCCATTGGCGGGTGCTGAGTCTGCGTCTTCCTGATCCATGTGACTGACTTGTGCGAAGTTGACAATCACTCCTGAGGTGGCGGCGATTTCGGCCATAATTTCGAGTGTCTTTTCTTGGCCAATGGCCAGACTTCCTGCAATCCAAAGACCTGTATTTGGGTCATAGTCTGGAGAGTTGGCTCCTACGAAGTTGACTTCTTCAGGTAGGATGTCCATCACATCAAGGCCAGTGATTTCTACTTCGCCCTCATTGATCAATTTAAGTTCGTAGACCACAAGATCGCCCGGCATTGGGTTTTCTACATTTGCGGTCATTTGCAGTTTGACATCCGCCTCATGTACTTCTACGTGATCTTTGTCGATGATGATGGCCGCCATATCGTGGTCATCTTCATCAAGTTGATCGCCATTGGTTTCATTGTCCTTTACTTCACCATCATTATCGATGACCACGTCCGCTACGGAATCGATGTCTTCCATTTCCTTACCGACTTCGTTCTCTGCTGATACGATTTCGGCGAAGTTGATAGACTCACCATCTCCGGCCGCTGCATTTAGTTGAAGGACAATTTCCACGGAGGCATTGGTGCCGGGTTGAATGGGCCCGTCGATAGTCGTCACTGCAGATCCGTTGATCTCCGTCCAATCGGTGCTATGCAATTCGAAAGGTGCTGGAATGTAGTCTACGACGCGTACATTGTATGCAGCGATTTCACCCTGATTGTAGACCTTGATGGTGTAGTAAACCAGATCTCCGGGCACTACAATTGAGTCTTGCGTAGAGCTTAGCATCTTGACCAGGGCGAGGTCGAAGTTCTCCGGTTCTTCCGGTTCGGGCTCTTCTCCACCATTGGAAGAAAGCGTAATCGCTGCCAGGTCGCTATCGTCTTCGTCTCCTGCTTCATTGTTTGTCGCTCCATCGATAACTTCTCCATCGTTGTTGGGGTTGGCATCGGCTGAGGAATCGATATCGTTGGTCGTCATGCCTTCTTCATCTTCTGCGCTTACGATTTCGGCCATATTGATGGCAGTACCATCAAAGTTGCCTACTTGTAATGTTACTGGTACGAGTGCAGCACCGGAAGGAGGAACGGGGCCAGCAATCACAAAGCTTGCTGTGTTATCCCCGTTATCCATCCAGTCCTGATCCGCCAGGATTAATCCGTTCGGGAGATAGTCGATCACCTCCACATTATAAGCAGGGATGGTACCCTGATTATAGATCTTGATGAGGTAGGTTACCTCATCACCCTGAACTGCATTGGCCTGCTGACCGGGAGCCAGCATCTTCTCCAATGCAAGGTCGAAGTACTCATTATCAGCAACAGTGATCAGTGCATAATCACTATCATCTTCATCCTCATTGCTATTGTTAATAGCGTCATCAGTCATGAGTCCATCGTTTGATGCATCTGCATCACTAGTAGAGTCGAGGTCATCCTGCAGGTTTCCTTCTGCATCGAATGCCTGAGTGATTTCGGCGATGTTTCTAATCTCCCCCTGGAAGTTGGCCACGGTAAGCTTGATCTCTACCGAAGTGCTGCTAGCTGGAAGAAGCGGTCCCGGCACCGTAGTAGTGGCACTGTTTCCGTTCAACTGCCATGCATCATCGGCGAGCATCAATCCTACTGGGATATAGTCGATCACTTGCACATCGTAAGCCGGGCTACTGCCCTGATTCCAAATCGTAATTTCGAAAGTCACTTCCTCTCCTGGGTAGACTGTGGAAGCTTGACCAGCGGCCAGCTTCTTGGTCAGTGCCAGGTCGAAGGTTTCGACATTTACAATTTCTGCTACAATGTTGATCGCTTCCAGATCACTGTCATCTTCATCGCCACCGGTACCATCGATTTCTCCATCGACTACTGCTCCATCATTGTTGGGATCTGTATCCGGGGTAGAATCCAGATCGGTGGGGTGATTACCTTCTGCGTCCTGTGCATCGGAGATCTCCGCCATATTGAATAGTTCCGCATCAATGTTGGCTGCTGTCAAGGTGATTGGGATCAGGGTGGCACCACCGGCAGGAATCGGACCTGCTTCGGTAATGCTCACCGTCTGATCGCCATTGTCGATCCAATCGCTATCGCTAAGTGTCAATCCTGCTGGAAGATAGTCTGTCACGACTACATCATAAGCATCCAATGTTCCCTGATTGAATACTTTGATTAGGAAGGTAACTTCCTCACCACCAGCGACGATTGCATCTTGCCCTGGGGCAAGTAGTTTCTCAAGCGCCAGATCAAAAATCGCAGTTTCGACAATAGTGATATTGGCAAGATCACTGTCGTCTTCATCACCGTTAAAGCCCTGCAGGTTATCGTCGGTCATGGGACCGTCGTTTGCTGCATCAGTGTCGGCAGTGCTGTCGAAGTCTGAAGGCTGATTTCCTTCGGTGTCCATAGCATCTGCAATCTCGGCAATATTGCTGACCAGTCCTTCCGGGCTCAGTGCTGTCATCGTGATCTCCACAGATTGTGAAGCTCCGGCAGCAAGTACGCCTGGAAGGTTTATGGAGGCAATATTTCCACTTAGGTACCAGTCTTCATCACTAAGGCTCAATCCTTCGGGAATGTAATCCACTACTTGAATATTCTGTGCAGCAACATTTCCCTGGTTGTACACAGTGATTTCATAAGTAATCGCATCTCCTGGGTTGACCTCCTCTTCTTGCCCTGTAGCAAGGCTCTTCGAAAGTGCTAAATCGAATATTTCCATGTCTGAAATAGTAATGCTCTCCAGATCAGCATCGTCTTCATCACCTCCTGAATTGTCGGTGACATTGTCTGTAGCTGTTCCATCGTTGTCAGGATTTTCATCTGCGGTAGAGTCGATATCCTCTTGAGCAAAACCGTTCATGTCTTCAGCGTCTGTAATCTCAGCCCCATTAGTTACCAACTGTCCCGAGCCACTTGCTATGAAAGTGATTGGAATGGCAGCACTGCCTCCTGCCGGGAGTGGCCCGGTGTAGGTGTGCACTGCATTGTCATTGTATAACATCCAATCCGGATCATTCAGCGTCAAGCCTTCTGGTAGATAGTCTACGATGTCGATGTTGTAAGCCGCTACAGTTCCCTGATTGTATAGGCTAATAATATACACCACTTCGTCTCCTTGTGCCACCACTGCCGGCTGTCCATTGGCAAGTGTCTTGGTAAGTGCGAGATCAAAAACCTGCACTTGAAGCATGGCCAGATCATGGTCGTCTTCGTCGTTATTCTGTCCGTCAATACTATCGTCCTCTGTGTTCCCGTCGTTGAATGCATCTGCGTCGGGAGTACTATCTATATCATTAAGTGGAATGCCACTCTGGTCAGTAAACTGGCTGATTTCAGCATAGTTCGCAAGTTGTCCACCACTGTGTAGCGGATCAATTGTCGTCAATAGTTCGACAGTGGCAGTAGCACCGGGTGCTATCGGACCAGCAATAACATGATAAGCATTTGAACCACTGCTTATCCAATTGTCATCATTTAGGATCAGACCATTTGGCAAATAGTCGATAAGCTCGACATTATACACCTCATCTGTTCCCTGATTGATCACTTGAATGGAGTATTGAATATTGTCACCTGGGGCTCCGGTGTCCGATTGCCCGGCTGCCAAAGTCTTGATTAGTGCCAAGTCATAAGTCGGCAAAGCTTCGATCAATACTTCTGCAATATCGGAATCGTCTTCATCTCCATTCAGTCCATCTGTAACATCATCGATCACAAGTCCGTCATTCATTGGATCATTGTCTGGGGTACTATCAATGTCTATGAATGCCAGACCGTTTTCGTCCGAAGCGGAGGAGATTTCAGCAAGATTGCTCAAAACTCCACCAGCTACGGAAGCAGTCATGGTGATATCCATACTAACACTTTGACCGGGCGCAATAGGCCCTGGAAGTGTTGCGAAAGCAAAGGAACCTGAAGAGGTCCAATCTAAGTCATTCAGAGTAAAACCTGAAGGGATGTAGTCCACTAATACTACATCAAACGCTGCCACATTTCCCTGATTAAATACTGTGATGGTGAAACTCACCTCATCACCCTGGGAAACTGTTCCACTCTGTCCAAAAGCCAATTGCTTGAGCAGGGCCAAATCATATATATTTGACTCTACCACTGTAATAGCTGCCGGATCGCTATCGTCTTCATCACCATTTGTACCATCTGTTACATCATCTGTTACCGGCCCATCGTTAGTGTTGTCGATGTCGAAATTACTATCCACATCTATTGGGTGATTGCCCAATGCATCCTGTGCATCGGCAATTTCTGCTACATTCACTAAATCTCCTGCTCCGGTTGCTACTGTCATTGTAATCTGCACTGTCTCTGACATGCCCGCTTCGATTGGTCCATCAAGAACCATCTCCGCGTGACTTCCACTCATTGTCCAATTGCTATCATTCAGTATTAGCCCTGATGGCACATAGTCTGCAATCTTTACATTCCAGGCATCCACATTTCCCTGATTGGATACCCTTATTTCAAAGCTTACATCTTGTCCTTCCGTATAGGTGTCTGACTGTCCCGCTGCCACTATCTTGTTTAGTGCGAGGTCAAAGACCTCTTGTTCTACTACTGAAATCTGCGCTGAATCTCTATCATCTTCCGTAGGTAAATCATTGGAATCATCTGTATCTGCACTACTATCCGTGTCCACGACTGCCATACCGCTTGCATCGGCTGCTGAGGCAATTTCTGCGCTATTGGATAAAGTACCTGAAACAATATCCACTGTCGCGTTCAACTGCACCGTTACCGATTCCCCTGCCAAGACAGGCTCTGAGATTGTTAGCATTGCACCATTCCCTGTCATGATCCAGTTGCTATCATCCAGACTCAATCCAGCTGGTAAGTAGTCGATAAGTTCTACATCATAGGCATCGATATCGCCTTCATTGAACACGGTAATGTCGTAGCTTACTTGGTCGCCCTGATTCTTCACCTGGCTCTGGCCGCTAGTCAATTGCTTCGTCAATGAAAGATCAAATTCCAATACCACTTCTTCTTCAATCAAAATGTCTTGTTCGTCGTAATCATCTTCGTCAGTAAGTCCATTTCCAGCAGTGCTATCTGTGTCTACTGCTGGTCCGTCGATATCTTCTGCTGAGCTAATCTCAGCTCTGTTGCTATAGGTTCCAGCCGTATTTGCGGCTGTCAAAGTAATGTTTGTGTTTAGGCTAGCCCCCGCAGCGATCGGGCCTGGCAGCAGAATGCTTGCACTAGCGCCTGCAGTTGTCCAATCGGAATCACTTAATACGAATCCGGTTGGGAGGTAATCGATGATGCTAATATTGTATGCCTCCGCTTCACCTTCATTCGTAATCGTTATAGTGTATTCTACGGTCTCGCCAGGGCTAACAGTAGCGGCTTGTCCTGTAGCCAGCGACTTGTTCAAGGCAAGATCGAAGACCGGCAGCACAACTTCCTGAACGTTAACTTCTGCATAATCGGAGTCATCTTCATCGGACCCTGCTCCATCAATCTCATCATCGAGCATATTGCCATCATTGCTGCTATTGCTGTCGGCTGTTGAGTCTTCATCTGATTGAGGAACAGCTTCACTATCCTGTGCGCTTGCCACTTCTGCAATATTGCGAAGCGTACCTGACATTGAGGTAGTGAGTGTGATGTCGACACTTTCGTTGCCACCAGGAGCAATCGGCCCCGCTATGGTAGTGATGGCATTTGCTCCTTGCATGGTCCAGCTAGCGTCATTGAGTGTCAGGCCCGATGGTAGGTAATCGATTACCTCCACATTGTATGCTGGTATTTCTCCTTGATTGTACACCGTAATGGTGAACTGTACGTCATCTCCATTTGTCACTGTGTTTGCCTGTGTTGCTGCTAGTTTTTTGCTGAGCGCTAGATCAAAGATCGGCTCTTCCACCTCGACTTCGACCGTCGCGGGATCGTGATCATCTTCGTCTGTAGCAGCATCTTGCCCTCCTGGCTGCCCAGTTCCATCTCCATTTACTGTATTATCACTTTGCGTATTGGGGGCTCCTCCTGCATCGTTGCTATTGTCACTGTCGGCATTGCTGTCTACGTCGTTAGCTTGCTCTCCTGTAGCATCCTGCGCTGAGGCAATTTCTGCATAATTGCTTACCAATCCAGCGGCGGAAACCGCTCTCAAAGTGATATTGTTGACTGCACTAGAGCCGCCTGTCAGTGGCCCTTCAATCGTCAAGAGTGCATTGTCTCCTACTTGTGTCCAGTTCGGATCATTCAGCACAAAACCACTTGGAATGTAGTCGATGACTTCAATATTATGCGCATCAATGTTTCCTTGATTTAGTACAGTGATTCGATAGGTCACATCATCGCCATTGGCGATCTGTGCTGATTGATTTGGGGCCAGTTGCTTGGCTAAAGCAAGATCAAAGGCGATAGGTACTACATTGATGATAGCCGGATCGTGGTCGTCTTCGTCTGTGGCCGGGACTGTATCACCTGGAGATCCAGTGCCATCACCGGCAATATAATCGTCGGCTGCACTTCCTGGGTAGGCTCCAGCATCATTGTCCGGGTTGCTATCATAACTGCTATCCATATCCGCTGGATGTTCACCTTCGTCATCTTCTGCATCAGTGATTTCGGCTATGTTGATATGTTGCCCATTTTCAGTCGCAGTCACCGTTGTGGTAATCTCTACTAGTAATTCCTCATCGGCGTTCAATGGTCCCGGAATCGTGTAAATTGCATTTCCACCTTCCATCGTCCAGTCGCTGTCATTGAGAGCCAGTCCAGCAGGCAGGTAATCAATCAGATCAATATTGTAAGCTGCTACGGTCCCTTGGTTGGTGATGACAATTTCGAAGGTCAGCTCATCTCCTGGAGCAACGTTGGTGGGCTGTCCAGCTGGTAGTGATTTGCTCAAAGCCAGATCGAAGGCCACCGCCTCCACGGTGACCATGGCCACATCGTGATCGTCTTCATCTCCATTGTTGCTGTCGATGTCATCGTCCGAGACGGGCCCATCGTTTGTATTGTTGCTATCTGCTACACTATCCGCATCATCAGGATGTGTACCGTTTTCTGCTTCAAAGTCGCTGATTTCTGCGTAGTTGCTCAAATCGCCGGTAGGAGCAGTGACTTCAAGTACAATATCTACGCTGGCTACTTCATTTGGCGCCAGAGGTCCGGCAATTGTATGAACAGCCTCAGTTGATTGCATTTGCCAATTTTCATCATTGAGCACAAAGCCAACAGGTATATAATCTACCAATTCGATATTGTACACGTCCCGGTTTCCTTGATTGTGGACACTGAGTGTAAAGGTGACATCATCACCCGGATTTACGATGGCAGGTTGACCGAATGCCAATTGCTTTGTGAGAGCGAGGTCGTAAACTGGGGTCGGTTCCGTTGTGACCATCTCCAAATCGTGATCATCTTCATCTCCATTGAGCCCACTCGTTTCGTTGTCTTCGACTGCCCCATCGTTAGTATTGTCATTGTCAAAATTTGAGTCTTCATCATTTGCTTGCTGTCCAGCCTGGTTATGGGCGGCAGATATCTCAGCGTAGTTGCTGAGTTCGCCAAAGTTGTCGGTACCAACTGCAAGTGTAATTTCTATTTGTTCCATATCACCCACCGCTATCGGTCCCTCAATGCTGTAGATTGCATTTGATCCTGCCTGAGTCCAGTCGATATCATTCAATAGTAAACCCGATGGAATGTAGTCTATGAGTTCTACATCATATGCAGGCACATTACCTTGATTGATTACCGTCAAGACAAAGTCGATATCTGTACCGGGATGGTATGGTCCCGGCACCGTGGTAGCTAGTGTCTTCGTCAACGCGAGATCAAATTGCTCCCGAATGCTGAAGCTTGCCTGATCAAAGTCATCTTCGTCAACAAGGTCGTTTGCTGGATCGGCATCTGGTGTGCTATCGTAGTCTGCTTGTGCCTGTCCTGTAGCATCATGTGCAGCAGAGATTTCAGCTGTATTGATGACCTCTGCAAAACCCGACAGCACGGTCGTTGTGATATCTATTGTGGCAACTTCAGCTGGGGCTATAGTGCCCGAGTAGAGATATTCTGCTGCTGTACCGTTCATGTTCCAGGCTGCATCATCGAGCTGCAAGTTAACTGGTAGATAGTCGCTGATTAGTACATTCTGTGCGTCAATATTCCCTTGATTTTCAATACTTATGGTAAAGGTCACCTGATCGCCAATGGAGACCTCATTCTCCTGTCCAGTTGCAAGCTGCTTGGTCAATGCGAGATCGAATAGCTCCACCACTTCAAAGGCAGCACCATCGTGATCATCTTCGTCTGTCGTTGCCTGAGCATCTCCTGGACTACCAGTACCGTCACCATCGATTGCATCATCTGCAGCTGTGTTTGTTGCCCCGCCAGCGTCGTTTGCGGGGCTGCTGTCAGCACTGCTATCCAGATCAATAGGGTTTGTTCCAGACTCCCCTTCGGTATACGCAATTTCGGCATAATTTGCATGATCACCTATTTGGGCACCTGCTAAAGCAGTTAAGGTGATATCAAAACTTGTCATCCCTCCAGCTACAATTGGACCGGCGATAACTTTCTTTGCATTGGGACCTGCCATCGTCCATGAAGCATCATTCAATACAAAACCTGTTGGCAAATAATCGAGTACTTCTACCTCATAAGCGTCTACCTGTGCCTGATTCCAGATGGTGATCGTGAAAGTGATGTCTTCTCCCGGAACGATGCTCGCTGATTGTCCAGATGCGAGGGTCTTGGTCAATGCAAGATCAAACTTATCGATACTGATTCCGGCGCCGTCATGATCATCTTCATCAGTAGCTGCATTTGAGCCTCCAACAATACCGGTCCCGTCTCCTTCGGTTTCATCATCTGCTGGACTGTTGTATTGTCCTCCTGCATCGTTTGCACTGTCCATGTCGGGGCTACTGTCTGCATCCATTGGGCTGTTGCCTGATCCATCCTTTGCAGATGCAATTTCCGCATAGTTGATGATCTCGGTTCCGGTAAATCCAGCATCCACCATCAATGTGATGGGAACGCTTATCATTCCTCCAGCAGCAATCGGACCTGCGATAGTTGTCACGGCATCCACTCCGTTCATCGACCAATTTGCATCATTTAGTGTAAGGCCATATGGAATGTAGTCAATCAATTGGATATCCGTAGCCGGAATACTTCCCTGATTATAGACCAAAATGTCAAAGGTCACAGGAGCACCTGCTGCAACATTTGCTGCTTGCCCTGTTGATAGTGTTTTTGTAAGTGCAAGATCAAAGACGGCTACTTCGATCTCAGCTATATCGTGATCATCCTCATCTCCATTGGCGCCGTCGATCACATTGTCAATGGGGGTTCCATCGTTGTTGGGATTATCATCGGCTGTAGAATCCAGGTCAGAGCCGAAGCTTCCATTATCCTCCTCAGCATAAGTAATTTCAGCTGCATTTGAGACTATACCAGCAGACGCACTTGCCTCCACCAATAATGTGATATCTACTGTGGCAGTAGAAAAGCCTGAAAGAACCGGCATCGTATAAGTCGCCGTGTTTCCAGCCTCGATCGTCCAGTTTGGATCATCAAGTTGCATGCCTGCTGGTATATAGTCTATGAGTTGGATATTTTGCGCATCAAGATCCGCCTGATTGTGCACCTCAATTGTATAGGTGACCTGATCCCCAGGATAGACCGGGCTTGCTTGCCCAATGCTCAATTGTTTTGTCAATGCAAGGTCAAATTCACAGGCAGCTACTTGAATATCCACTGTCTGCGAAACAGCGTAACAACTGTCGGCACTCATGACCTCTACGAAATATTCTCCGGGTATGTTGGTGGTATACTCGGGGATAAATCCTGCTTGCACCACCTGACCATCATGGTACCAATCAATCGTATAGATGGGTTCCCCTTCGATATCCAATGTCAGTGTTTGTCCTTCACAGATTTTGTCTCCATAGGGGAAGATGATCTCTACCTCCGGTACTACCGCAAACAACAGATCAACAGCAATCGAAGAAGAAACACAGCCATCTGCGGTCGTCATTTGAACCGCATAGGAACCTGTATGATCAGCTTCCAAAATTGGATTGGTTTCTCCTGAGATTGGTTCACCATTTTCCAGCCACTGCAGAGTAGCATAATCTCCTGTGGCACTCAATGCCACTATTTGATCTCCACAGACTGTTGGGTCTGTTAGCAAAGCGATCCCGGGCAACTCCCAGGGTAAGACATCCACATCTACGATGTCTGAGCTATTGATACAGCCATTATCGTCTTCAACTACCACATAGTAGAATCCCGGACCTGCGGCAACTAGCGTTTCCGTCTCAGCGTTGGAGACCAAAGAGAAATCATGATACCAGGTATAGGATTGATAGCCCGGTGTTGCTTCTAAGACCAGTTCCCCTTCCGGGCAAATTTCAAAAGGACCATCTGTTGTCACCTCTACTTGCGGCAATGGTAGGAAGCTGACAGCAACCTCCTCTGTCAATTCTGTACAACCCGCCATAGTCGAGACCAAACAGGTATATAGTCCAGGCTCAGTCGCCAGAAACTGATTTGTTGTTCCATCTTGAACGATGGTATTGTTTTCGTCGAAGAAGGTGTATCCATCTGCTCCGGCAGCTGCAATGATGGCAATAGATTGTCCATCACAAGCGACCGACTCCATTGCAATAATAGAATTAGCAGGATCAGATAGAACGGTTATCTCCAGATATCTGCTCGAGGTACAGCCGTTTTCATTGGTCACTTCGACTGTGTATGTTGTTGTTTCGCTCGGACTAGCAAATGTTGTCTCGCAAGTCGCGCAGCTTAGGCTTCCATCATCGGGACTCCACTGATATTGCACACCAGCTGAGGCACTCAATTCAACGGATCCATCAGGGCAGATGACTGTGTCTGTATAGTCCAAATCGATGATCGGTAAAGGGAATATTTCGACTAGCAAGGTTTCGCCAGTACCTTCACAATCCAGTGAGTTTTTAGGAATGACGGTATAAGTTCCAGACGCAGTTGCTGTGTAGTTATCACTCGGGCCAGACTGCACCAAAAGTGCATTGTCTTTGTACCAATCGTAAGCAGGAAATCCTGCTGTTGCCGTCAATAACACGCCCGCTTCGTTTGCACAGGCGGTCAGTCCGTTGGGTGCATCCAAGGTAGCTACTGGTAGGGGTTCTACGGTCACTGTTGTTGGCAATGATGTCCCTTCACAGCCATTGAAATCATTGACATAGATGGTATAGTCTCCGGCTACACTTGCGTAGACCAGCTGACCATTACCACCGGGTGAGATAGCCATGCCGTCGAGATACCATTGATAACTCGTGTATGTACCTCCTACGGTTAGCATGACCTCTTCGCCTTCGCAAAGGTCCACTGCGGTTTGTGCGTATATAGAGGGCACTGGTTCTGGATTTACTGATACCTCTATTTCATTGCTTTCTCCAATACAGCCATCACTTGAAGTCACGATCACCTGTACGGTGGCATTCTCGGTTACCTGATACTGCCAGTTAGCTCCGTTTGCTGCACTTTGTCCATTGATAATCCACTCATAGTTATCCCAGATATCCTGTACAGATACAAGCACTGTTCCTCCTTCACAAAAGGTCTCGGGGCCATCGAGCTCAAACAGGGGATCTGGTATTGTCCAGGTCTCGATACTTACTGACTCAGTTGTATAAGTGCAGCCATATTGATTTGTTACCACTACTTCGTATGTTCCCGGCTGCTCTGCTATCAAGGCATTGTCCGGTCCAGATTGCATTAGCGTTACTGCATTCCAATAGAAATCATATTGTTCTTCGCCTGCGGGACTTGCCAAAAGCTGGGTAGACTCTCCTTCACAAAATGCGGATGCTTCATCCACTTCAAGGCTACTCAAGGGCAAGTCGTAAACTGTTACTTCTCTTGTTGGAGAAAGCAGTGGACAATTTAATCCTTCCACTACTGCATAATATGCCCCACTTGTTTCCGGATAGTAGCAAGCATCTGTACTTCCCGAAAGCAAGATGTCATTTGCCGGATCAGGATTAGCAGCATCCACCGCGAGATACCATTGATAAGCTGCCCAGGTTTCTGTGATGCAAACTTCCAGCGACTCACCGGCACAGATTTCCGGAAAGGCACTGGTAATCCCAGGCGATCCCGTTTCTGCAAATCCAGCATCCACGTTCAGATTACATTCATCCTCTGCAAGGAAGACATCTGCCGTCTGACCGTTTGCCCCAGCATCATTGTTGTTCTGGTCCCCGATTGCACCTGTTGCAGCGGTGTATCCATATCCGGAGGGTCCAGAAAAAATCAGGTAGTAGGAAATCCCTGTTTCCAGATCATCAAACTGGTAGTTGCCATTAGGATCGGTGACGGTGGCTGCTTGGTAAGAGCCAGCAGCGGTATAAAGTGCAACTTGTACACCCGCAAGCCCAGGCTCTCCATCATCGTAGATCCCGTTTCCATCGCAGTCTACCCAGGTAAAGTTTCCAATGCATCCATTGGCTCCTTCTACCACAGTGGGAAGTTCATCTTGAGTAGAAAGTGTTGCAGCACTTTCTATTGTAGCTTCAATCTGATTTTCTGTTGAATGAATTGCCTCTTCGAAGTTTGGGACAAACTTCTGATCAAAAAGGCTCAATTCTGTATACCCAGCTGCTAGTATGCCGCTAGGACATAGGTAGAATAGTGAGAGGAAGATGAGTAGCCATCCCCTCAAATGAAATGAAGTCATGTTGTAGTATTATTGTGATAACTATTTGGCTTCACGCAATGCCCTCGTGAAATGACATTGAATGAATTGTGCTAATCTTTTTCGTCCGCATGATCCGAATCCGCTCGTATGGATTCACCTCACATAAAATCTCTCTCCTCGTTTTCAGTCTATCTATTGCGGGTTTGCTGTGTGACAGGTTTTTAACCTTACAATCCCGACTTAGCTCTTCTGGTGGTGTAGCTCAGTCTTATAAGTTCAAGTATTGCTCCAAGGGGCAAAAAAATTTAGTGTATTGAGCTTCACTAGAATATCGGGCTAGTTATCAAGGCTTTAGCCGATTGTCTTTTTTACTTGTGTTCCAGAATAAGCGCATGTATTCTGTTTTGATTTTGGATAGATTGTCAGCTTTAGCCTTCAACTGAAATGGCAAAGTGCTTACCAATGCTGATTTTTGGCTGGTAGTGCGAGTATGCATTGCTATGGGTTGTGGGGGCAATTTGCGCCGAAGGTGAGAGGGTGGGTCGGGGCAATATAAGACGAGACGAGACGTCGCTTCGTGCTTTGCTGTGTGTAGCGAGAGGAGTGGGTGGCTTGCAGGTGTACTCTTTTTGGGCGTGCCCTGCACTGCTCAGCAAGCTCGATGTAAGATTGACTCTACTTTGCTCATACAAGTATCTTAGTAGGGGGACTGGTATTGTTTGCAGTGCAGGTCGGGCTGTACGTTCTCACTCACCTTGTCCACAGCGCTTCGGCTTATGTGCTCTGTGGTCTCCTCCTCTCGTCGGAGCCCCCATAGCACATGCCTCAGTCGCTGTGGCCGGCGGCTCGTACCACTTCCATCCCTCACGCAGGTCCTTGTTTTGCTCTTGGCTGGGAGTGGGTCGGAGCAACTTAAGACGAGAGGTCTCGCTTCGCGCTTTGCTACGTAGGAAGAGGAGGAGCTCGGGGCAAGGTAAGTCGAGACGAGACTTCTCGCTTAGCGGCTACAGGGAACGGACGGTGAAAACTAGCCCCGATCGCAGCGGCTATGGGGGCTGCGTATGGCGTGGCGGAAGCTCGCCTGTAGTAGCTCGACGATAGGAGAGATGCTACAGGTGATGCTGTAGCAGCCAGACGCGGGCTCCATAATAGCGGAGAGCGGGACGGTCGGTGCTATGAGTGAATGTCGGTGGGCTCCAGATCAACAGCATTGGGATTGCAGGAAATGGTTGATTGTTGATTGTTGATTGTTTTCAATATAGATATGTACTACTATATATTTTATAGACTGAAAACAAAAAAGGCCCGATTGCTTTGCAACCGGGCCTTTTGTCCTAATCTGTGTATCTATT
>JAHDDV010000098.1 GCA_020629205.1 Chitinophagales bacterium
TCTACACTCCATATAGAGGCTATACTTTGTTAATTTCTGATAGTGTCGTATATTGCGCTCTCAAAGAACAGTATTTATTGAGAAATCATTTTGGGTTTGAGTTTCTAGTAATATGGAATTCGACTATGTGGTTTCTGTGAAGGAATGTAATGGGTTCCACTTCCACCAGGCCGTACCCCAAATTCTAAGGACAGTGAAGCTGGAACTACTCAAGAAAGATTGACCAAAACTTGACTACAAAACTGCTCCAAGGCATATGAGTATCGTATTGTTTTTGCCCAAACTTCCTCTGGGCAGATAAACGTATTGCTGCGCTTTCCCTTGTCTTTTCTGCAAGCATACGAGTTGCGATCATATTAGCTATCGCTCTGCTTTCAGCGCTCGTACTTCGGACAGAAGTATATCAATTTTGGTTTTTCCAGATGATCTTGAGAAGATATTCTCGAGCTGCATTCGTGCATCTCGCTAATGGTCAATTGATGGATGAATTATGAAGTTGTATATACAAAGAGTCAGACAAATTTTCGGAATTGCCTTACTGCTTTCAGGCCATCTGATTTTTAAGCCTTGTTTCACAGTCAATGCACAAATCTACGATGACTATTATGGCAATGGCCATGATCAAGCTGTCTTGATAAGCAGCAGTCCTGTAGAAGACGCTGATGAGGCCTTGGGAACTTTGAGTGGGGCCGACTTGCTTCCCGACTTATATGGCGCATCAAGATTTCTTGGCCAGGCATCTATGGGAGCTGATTTTGAGGACATCATTTATGTGAGTGAAATCGGCATTGAAGCATGGTTGGAAGAGCAGTTTGCTCTTCAGGGGACGAGCTTCACTTCAATGGTGACTGATATACAAAATACTGCTGAAGCGGAAATCATCGCAGTGCATGGTGCTGGCATCGCAGATGAAATCAACTGGCATGCAGATATTTGCACACGAGCCTTTTGGCAAAAGGTAGTGACCGAAGAGGACATGCTACGGCAAAGAGTTGCTTTGGCTTTGAGTGAGATTCTTGTCGTATCCCAGAGAACCGGAACAGTGGATGTGCCTAAGGGTATGGCTTCTTATTACGACATATTGTATCAAGGCGCCTTTGGAAACTTTAAAGACATTTTGACTGAAGTTTCGCTGCATCCCATTATGGGTCTTTACCTAAGTCACTTTAGTAATCGAAAGGCCGATCCCAGCATCAATCGACGGCCGGATGAAAATTTTGCCAGGGAAATCATGCAGCTTTTTACCATCGGCTTATATGAGTTAAATATCGATGGTACAGAAAAGACAGACCAGTACGGGGATCCCATAGCAACCTATGACAATGATGATATCAGAGAAATGGCTAAAGTCTGGACCGGCCTAAGTGGTTCAGCTTGGAATTTGGACAAGTACCCTGAGATGGGCGGTGAGCCGATTACATTTGGAAGGTATCATGAGCGATACGACAAGAGTGTGGCTATGAAGATGTTTGAAGAAGAACATGAATCAGGTTCAAAATATCTCTTGAACGGATTTGTGGTGCCGGCTGGACAGTCCGGAATGCAAGATATCGAAATGGCCTTGGATCATCTTTTCAATCACGACAATATAGGTCCCTTCATCGCCAGAAAACTAATCAAGTTGCTCATAAAGTCCAACCCCACTCCGGCCTATGTGTCCCGAGTTGCAACGGTCTTTAATAACAATGGGAACGGAGTTCGCGGTGATATGCGTGCTGTAATTCGGGCTATATACACTGATTCAGAGTCGAGGGATTGTGCTTGGATTGATGATCCCAAAGCCGGCAGACTTCGGGAACCATTGTTAAGACACTCCCAGAGAATTCGTGCCTTCAACTTGTCAAATCAGTCCGGTCGCTATTGGTACAAAGACGATTATCAACTGGGAGAGGGGCAGAAACAGGGATTCCTGCACTCGCCAACAGTTTTCAATTTTTTCCAACCGGACTATGCAAATGCAGACTTGTCTTCACAGAACATGACTGGTCCCGAGTTCCAGATTCTTGATGCAAATACAGCAATATCATACATCAATCGTGTGGAGGCAGGAGTGCGATGGGAACCACTGTATGCTACAGGAACGGTGGATCCTTTTGGATTTCAGTTCTATGACTTTGATGTAGGGCCAGACGATGAGTGCAGCCACGACTTTTCAGATGAGATTGCTTTGTTGCAGACAGAGGGAGCATCAGCTTTGGTTGACAGGCTAAACCTGATTCTTGCACACGGCCAGTTGTCTGAAGGGACCATTGCTCTAATTACCAATTATGCGAACAGCTTAGTGGACCTGGGCTATGTAGATGATGATCGTATCGTTTCATGGACCGTATACGCTATTCTAATATCACCCAGCTATGTCATCTTAAAATAGTCTGAGAATTCAGAACAGGCACAAAAAGAAGCTGTAAACCGGACAAATCAGGAAGCATGAAAAAACAATACAACAAGAACAGTAGACGGAAATTTATTAGATCGATGGGTTGCGCTGCTTTGGGAGCCACGACACTATTGTCAGGTATCACCAATTTAGGTCTCATGAATGTTGCTGCCGCTGCCAACCTTCCGGTGATGCCAAAGGTTCCGAAACCGGGAGGAGAATACAAAGCCCTGGTTTGTCTATTTCTTGAAGGGGGCAACGACAGTTTTAACATGTTGGTTCCCAGAGGTACTGGGGAGTATCAGGAATATGCCAGTGTACGGACGAATCAGGCACTTGCTCAATCTTCTTTACTACCAATTTCCCCTCTGACGGGAGATGGAAAAGAGTATGGACTGCATCCGAATTTGAACAATCTTCAATCGCTGTTCTCTCAAGGCAATGCTGCCTTTGTGGCTAATGTAGGTTCGCTCGTTAGACCTACAACAATGTCGGCTTATCAGAATGAATTGGATTTGCCATTAGGGCTGTACTCGCATGCCGATCAGGTAATGCATTGGCAGTCTTCCATACCTCAGTCCAGATCCGCTATTGGTTGGGGAGGGAGAATGGCTGATATCATGTATCAGGTGAATAATAACCTGAACATCTCCATGAACATCTCTTTGAATGGCACAAACATATACCAAACTGGAGATACAGTTGCTGCATATTCAATCAACGCTGATACCGGCGCTGTGGTGATCTACAACTATGAAGGAACCTACTCTCAGGCTACACTAAAACGTGGAATGATCGAAGGTCTGCTCGATCAAAACTATAGCAACATACTTGAACAGACTTATAAGGATATGGTTCGTGGTGCCACAGACAACTCCTTGGAGTTTAGTGGTGCTATAGCTGCACTTAGTCCCTTCAATACCAGCTTCGAAGATACAGATCTCTCAAATGACCTGCATATGGTGGCAAAGACAATTGCCGCAAGGAGTTCACTGGATATGTGCCGTCAGACATTTTTTGTGCATTTGGGCGGTTTCGACAATCATGATGAAGTACTGATGAATCATGGTGATCTGATGGCCGAGGTGGATGCGGCGATCGGAAGTTTCTGGTCTGCACTTGGAGAGCTTGGTTTGCAAGATCAAGTAACGCTCTTTACCATTTCTGACTTTGCCCGTACCCTTACAAGCAATGGTAACGGAACCGATCATGGTTGGGGTGGAAATGCTTTTGTTCTTGGAGGAGCTGTGCAGGGTCAGCAGATTTATGGTTCTTATCCTGATTTGTATCTCGGAAACAATTTGGATACAGGTGATGGCAGGCTTATCCCAACAATCTCCTGCGATGAATATTTCGCAGAGCTGGCGCTTTGGTTTGCCCATAACGGTATCAGCAGTCTCACTGCTTCTGAGATTGCGGACATCTTTCCAAATCTCTCCAATTTCTGGGCCTATTCTTCCGGAGCAGGTCCTATCGGATTCATGAGCTAAATCCAGATTCAATAGATCCCAAAACCTGAAGCATTTTATGACTACTTACAAGATGAAGATACTTGTCCTTTGCATGCTTATCCTGGCTGTTCAGTTGATAGCTGGCATTGATGCGCAAGCGCAGTGTTCAGATAATGGTAATCTTTGGAGCGAAAGTTGGCGCTCTTGCACCAAAAGCTCGAATCCTAATGCAGCCTATGGCTTGAGCCAATGGATCATGTACGAATTCGAACAAAACCAAATTATTGCACAAAGCCACTTTTGGAATGCCAATCGAACAGGGCAAAGCGGAGATGGAATTCAGGAGATGATCATCGACTATTCTGCAGATGGTATCAACTGGGTCAATCTGGGGACTTTTGCTCTGAATCAGGCTCCAGAAACAGAGGATTATGGCGGGCAAGCAGGTCCGGACTTCGGGAGTGTCAGCATCAAGAAAATATTGATTACGGTGCAGTCTACTTTCAATGGAGGGGCTTGTGCTTCCCTTGCTGAGGTACGCTTCGAATTGGACCAAAGTGCATGCAATGGAGTGATAGACGAATGCGGCAATTGTGATGGGCCAGGTGCGCCGATCTGGTACCTTGATGCAGATGCGGATGGCTTGGGCGATGCTGCGATAAGCTTGTCGAATTGTGAGCAACCGGAAGGGTATGTGGGCAATGCAGATGATCTTTGTGATGATGGAACGCTTGGTTGGGTGGATATGGCAAGCATCTTCGAATCCAATACTTGTACAAGCTGCCATGGTAATAATGCAACCAGTGGACTCAATCTTCTGACTTACGATACGTTTGTACAGGGAGGAAACAACTGTGGTTCAGCAATACTGTCAGGTACCAATCTAGTCGACATCATTCAGACAGGCAATGTTTCCTGTGACAATGGGGTCGTCAATGCAGCCATGAACATCAATGTTGGGTTTCTAGTAGATGAAAGTGAGTTGACAGCCATACAACAGTGGATCAACAATGGTGCTCCCGAATTATGCAATGAGCAAGCCGTCATTTTGTCTTGCGAGCCGGGTGCTGGCTGTGACGATGGTGATGTTTGTACAGTGGAAGATACTTACGATTTAGAATGTAATTGTCAGGGCCAATTGTTGGACGAAAACGAAGACGGAATTTGTGATCTGAACAACACCGCAGAGACCGTTGAGGATGTGATTCCAGAGGAAGACCTTCCTCCCTGTCAACTTCAAGGAGGTGTCGATGAGTATGTCCTGACATGCAATACAGTTGCTATGCTTGACGTCTTGTCCAATGATGACCCAGCCAGCTCCTTAACGATTGTGTCCCAACCTGCAAGTGGTCAGTTGACAGTGCAAAACCAACAACTACAATACAGCGCTACCAGTAGCTCCATTGGTTTGTTTGAGTTTACTTATGAAATCTGCGGTGAGAATGCTTGCTGTACCGAAGTAGTTTCCAGTATTACGATCGAGTCCTGTATAGACCCGATGCCAGAAGGGATGCTTTACCACTACCATGAAATTAGCAACTGCAACATGGCGGAATCCAGACTGGACTTGAGCATTTATTCTCAGATTCCAGGACAAACCGTATTCTACAAACTGTTTTACCCTGATGGGAGTATGTATGCCCAGAATTCGACCAATGGCTATCCAGTCCTTTTCAAGCAAGTGCCATCCGGGAACTACACAATCGAGCTTAGCAGCCTTGAAATGACGGAGACCCTAGAGCTTTCTCTATCTTGCCTTTCAGTACAAGAGGATTCGGTCGAGCCAGCAGATGACCCTTGTGTATTTGAATACTACGAAGAAAGTGATTGCGATGAGGGAGAGTCTACGCTCAGTATTTTCGTTAGTTTAGGCGAAGGTCCTGCTTTTCACAAGCTCTATAACGAAAACGGTGAAGAAGTACGAATCAACTCTACCACAAACAACCCCTGCGTGTTTAAAAATTTGGGCGGAGGTGCATATGAATTACATATCTATTATCTCGAGTGTGTTGATATAATTCCCGTTTTTCTAAACTGTGAATAGAGCAAAAAGCAAGATTATAGGAAACTCCTTACTGCTGCATTTACGTATCGATCCAGACTAGCTTCTATGTCGGCCTCATCAGCTCCTCTGGATCGACCGAGCCGTACGATGACTGCATTATGCTCAGGTACAATGAAAATGTATTGACCTAAATGGCCACGGTAGTAATAGTAGTTCGGTTTGTTGACGTCTTCAATCCAGGTGGAGTAACCGTAGTGCGGAACCATTCCAGGACTGCGCATTTCTTCGACAAATTGTTTGGAAATCAATTGTTGTCCGTTCCACTGGCCGTCTTGTAGTAAGAGCTGGCCAAAGCGGGCATAATTGCGAACATTGGTGTTTATGCAACAGTATGCCAGCTCCATTCCAGCATTATCGAGATGCCAAATGCCGTCATCATTCATGCCCAAAGGTTTCCAGAGCTTCTCACTGAGGTAATTACTGAGTGTTGCTTTGGGATTGCTCTTCTTTAAGGCTCTGGATAGACAAAGCGCTAACAACTGTGTGGAGGCACTGGAATAGTAGAATTTTGTGTCAGGCGGACTTGTGAAGGCTCCCTCAAGTAAGAAGGACTCTACATCATCACCATAAAGCAATTCCACGGTGGGGCTGAAAGGGCTGTAGTAGTGCTCTTCCCATTCATAGCCGGAAGACATTTTGGAAAGTGAGCCAATACTTGGCACGTCTCCGTCCTTAGCATCTTTAAACTCCGGCAAAAAGTCTGTAATCGGCTGGTCAAAGTTTTTCATAATGCCTTCTTCAATGGCTTTGCCCACCATCAGCGTGAGTACCGTTTTTGCCATTGAAAAAGAATTGGTCTTGCTGTTTGGGCCGTAGCCCTGGTAGTACTGCTCTTCCAGCAATTGACCATCTTTCACGATGGCAAATGCGATACCGTCATTTGCTTCTACATCCTGGCTGAGCTCCTTGGGTAAACTGTTGAGTTCGTAGTCGGGATGTAGTGGCCATTCCTGCGTTTGGCCTGCTTTGATTAGTCGGGTTTCGAAGACTTGATAGTCATCAATGTTTGCTGTCTTGTGTCCCGAGAGGTAAGTACGAGATAAGGCTGTAAGGATATATTTATGGCCAGTGAGCCAGAGTGCTAAGATCGGAAGTAGGATTAGCATTAAGAGCGCGAGCAGTATTTTCTTCATCACTGAGGCTGGTTTGGTGCAATGACAAGATAACAATAGATTCAGAAACTGACTCTGAAACTTGTCCAGCCAGTATGCTCATCTGTGACAAGATCAAAACTGGCTCCATGAGCATTGAGGACTTCCCTGCACAGCATCAAACCAATTCCCTGACCCTTTGCTTTGGTTGAGAAGAAGGGGCTGAACAAATGTTCTCGTGTGGAGGGCTCAATTCCAAGACCATTGTCCATCACCGTAAGTACTACAGGTAGGACTTCAGTGGACAATTTGATAAAGTCTTTGTGCGATTGGGTTTTAGATTCATTCACCAAATCAGCCTTTTTGAATTCTTGCTCGATCTGTTTGGCTTCAATAGACTCGATTGCGTTCTTGATGACGTTGGAAAGCACCTGTTCCAGCTGGATCAGGTCTGCTGAGATGACCGGGCGTTGCTCGGACAAGTCCAGTTGTATCTCAATGTTGGCCTTAAGGGCTTCTGCTTGATAGAATTGCGCCATCTTTAGTACCAAACTATTGAGGTCTACGACTTCCGGATTAGGCTTGCCTAGCCGAATAACATCGGCGAAATTGTTGGTGAACTTTCCGAGGCTTTTGTTTCGGTCAATCGCCACCTGAAGGGAAACTCGAAGGTCTGTTTGCTCCTTTTCAGCCAGCGCGAAATCTGCGATGGTTTGAAGGATGGAGTTTATGGCCCCTGTGGAGTTGTTGACTTCATGTGCCATCATTCTGATTACACTTCCGTAGGCTTCCTTTTCCGCCTTTAGAATTTCTGTTGTTAGCTCCTGGATCAAGACGAATTGCCTTGGGAAACCTTTGTGAATCAACTCTTGTCTTCGGCATTTGAATCTAGTGATACCTTCAATATTCACCAAAGCCTCTTCGTTGTTCGACAGTTTAGTTATCTCTTTAGCTAATTGACTCGAGACGGCTTCCAGTCTGAGTCCTTCTGTCTCAGACTGTTGAAGCATTTTGCTTGCTGCTTGATTGATGATTTCAATTTTTTGATCATAATCCATGATGATCATCCCGATAGGAGAATGTTCGATCAAATTTTCAAGGAAATAGGCTTGTTCTTCCGTACGAGTTCTTTCCTTTCGAAGGGAGTCAATCATGCTATTATAGACCTCGATTAGCTCATCGGTTTCCTTGCTACCCGTCGGATTGAATTTGATGGTAAAGTCTTCCTCCTTAATTGCAATCCTACCTGTTCTCATCAAATCGATGGGGTATAGGAAGGAGCGGTATAGGTGAAAGCTATAAAAGAGTGATAGGAGCAGCAGCGCTTCGCAGAGCAGGAAGTACAGTTTGTGATTGTGCAGTAACTGGTATAGCAGGATGCCAATAATGAGGTGCAAAAGTAGGATGAAGGCAAAGTACTTATAGCGAAGGCTCATGTGGTATCTTATACTTTTCCAATCGTCTGTAGAGTGCGCTTCGGCTTATGCCCAATGCTCTGGCTGCTTTGCTGATGCTGTGGCGGTGATAATTCAGGGTCTTTCTGATCATGGAAGCTTCCAATGCTTCGAGTGTGATGCTGCCAACTTCAGGGATCTCAATGAGCTCGGTAGCATTTGATGAAATTTGCCGGGCATCTTGAAAATGTTTGATGTTAATTTCTTCCTTGCCTAAGTTAAGAAGAATTGTTCGCTCTACGTGATTCTTAAGAGCACGAATGTTGCCGGGATAATCCTGCTCGGATAACCAGTCGAGCGTCGACTGTGCAAAATGAGGCCGTTCTTGTTGATAGAGTTTGCAGAGCTTTGTGGCAAAACTCTGAGCTAAGAGGGGAATATCTGATCTACGTTCTTTAAGCGAAGGAAGCTGCAAGATGATGAGGTTGATTCGGTAAAACAAGTCTTCCCGAAAGCTTCCCTGTCTGACCATCTCTGAGAGGTTCTTGTTGGTAGCGCTTATCAACCTGAAGTCTACGTGCTGTGTCGAGCTGCTTCCTAGTATTTCAAATGCTCTTTCCTGAAGCACACGCAGCAACTTCACTTGATTCTGTAGCGGGAGCTCTCCAATCTCATCCAGAAAGATGCTGCCTTTGTCTGCCATTGAGAATCTACCCTCGCGGTCGTTGATGGCATCTGTGAAGGAGCCCTTGATATGGCCAAACATTTCGGATTCGAACAGGCTGCTTGATATGCCGCCCATATTGACTTTAACAAAAGGCATCTGCTTGCGACTACTCGCATTGTGAATGGCTTCCGCCAGAATCTCTTTACCTGTTCCGCTTTCACCCATGATTAAGACACTCGCATCAGTCCTGGCAACCTGCAAAGCCATTTGCTTGACTTTTAGAAATGCAGGGTGACTGCCGATCATGTCCGCTTTATCCGCAATGTCATCGCTAAGTACAGCAGCTTTTGGGTGAAATAAATGTAAGACGGAATGTACAGCAGCAAGAAGCTGCTTGTTTTCCCAGGGCTTTGCAATGAAATCTCTGGCACCGAGTTTCATACCTTCAACCGCCAACTGCACGGTGGCCCACCCGGTCATCAGTATGACACTTGTTTCGGGGAAGCTGGCCTTTAATTGCTTTAGTAGACTTAGTCCCTGCTTACCGCTTGTATTTACCGTGAAGTTCATGTCCAAGAGGATCAAGTCTGGTCGAAATTCTTCCGCTTTTGCAATCGCTTCTTTTGGTGAAAAGATCGAGTCGGTTTGATAACCCTGTTTCTTTAGCATAAGGCTGATGCTTGCACAGACTGCCCGATCATCATCGATAATGAGGATATTATGTTTGGATGTTTCCATGCTCTGTAAACTAGTCTTCATGCAAGGCGATTGCGGGGTGAATCTTGGCAGCCTGAGAGCTTGGGTAAATGGCGCACAGACTAATAATGCCCAAAATAACGAATGTCGAGAACAGGATCGCTTTTAACCAGATCATTGTATCGAGATCGATGATCTTGAGTAATGGAAATTGCATGGCAAAGAAGATACCAATGAAGATGGCGATAGCACCAAGCAGTAGAATCTCCAGTATGAATTGTTTGGAGATATCTAGTTTGTGCGCTCCCAGCGCCCTTCGAAGACCAATCTCTCCCTTACGTTTGTTGATATTGTACCACAATACACCGAACAGCCCCAAAGCTACATTGATGCAGAGGAAAGCGCAGATGGACAGCAGTAGCACCATTGGCACCCAGGTACGCCTCTCCGCTTGTTTTCGCCTTTGCTCAAGTGGCACCATTCCATAGTTTTGTGATCCGGTTGCACTTGCGATTACTTCTCCAATTGTCTCTTCATAGGTGACAGGTGTGTCTGGAGTCAAGTCAACCAAGAGGCAAGGCATAAAGGGACCATCCTGGACTTTGAAGGGAAAGAATACAGTAGATTGTGCTTGCTCGAATTTACCTCCGTAGCGGTAGTCATCAACTATGCCTACAATCTTTCTCTCTCCTTGAAACTCGATGAGCGAGTCCAGCATGTTTTGGCCTGGAAAATGTTTCTGAATGAAGTATTGATTAGCTACCATGGGGGTGTATGTAGCTGCGTGATCTGCCTGATTGAACCACCTACCCTCAAGGATGTTTAAGCCTGCGGCCTCTGCAAAGTCTTCATCAACAATGGCTACTCTTGCACTTCTGGTTATTCCATCCGTCTCCTCACTGCAATTCCAGGTGGCTCCCATGAAGGGAAGACCAATCTCTCCTACGGCTGAACTATTGACTCTGTCCAGACTATTGAGATCTCTCTTCAGATTCTTGAGAATGCCAGTGAATTTGACGGTGTCTTTTTTAATTTGATCATCGAGATAGATCATCCATTTGTCATTGGTTTCGAAGCCCACGGGTGCATCTAGCATGCTTGTGTTGTAGAGCACAAAGCTGGACACACCAAAGAGTACCAAAAAAGACAAAAGAATCTCCAAAGTAAGTAGGCTGTTGCTGCCTCTTTTTTTCCAGATAAGTTTTAGTAGATGCGCAATCATGATTGACTTTGTTTTAGGGCATTTACGATATGTAACTTTGAAATACGGTAGGCGGGCAGCAATCCGGATAGGACGCCAAAGAATAGTACCAATGCAATACAGTAGAGGAAGAACTTAAGGTTGACTTTGAGGATTAGACCCCCTAGAATTTGCGCTTGATTGACTAGATGCATCAGTAGTAAAGCGAAAAGAAATCCGATCACACCGCCAATGATGGTTAAGACTATGTTTTCAAACACAAACTGGCCGATGATATCGGATCTCAGGGCGCCAAATGCCTTTCTGACCCCGATTTCCGAGGAACGATCCAACATGCGTGAGACATTTAGATTGACAAGATTTAGGGTTGGCAATAGGGTAAAAAGTAGTAGCAATGCCGCAAATGCACCGAAGATTTTCCTGGCCGCATTTGCGGGTTCCTCTGAGTACATGAATTGATCAGCATAGAGCTCATTGCTTGTTTTTCCGATCAGCATGAACTTGTTAAAATTTGAGTTTGCTGGCGATGGGATCAAAGTAGCCGTGTGCGTCAATTGCTCCTGTATTTGAGCTCGTTTTTTCTTGCTATTTGCAAGATAAACAGCCGTAAAAGCACCACTGTATCGGTCCCTGTCTCCTGGGTAACCGTTCATGGTAGAGCTTGGACTGTACACGTTTGCATGCAAGGTGACTTGCTGTGTTTTGGGAACCACTCCTATGATTTTGTGTGGCTTCCCTCCATACTCGATTTCCTGACCGATCACATTTCTGGTTCTGCCGAAGTACTGCTGAGCCAATTCATCGTTGATTACTACAACTTCTTCTTCAGCTTCATATTGTTCGCTGTTATAAGGACTGCCTTCCAGAAATTCGAAGTCGAAGAGCTCCCAAAATTGCACATCAGTATGTCGGATTTGCATTTCAATTTTACTGTCTTCTACAAAGGAGTTCATCTGCTCCAGAGAGGAATAGAAGCTGTATCCCTCAACACCATCTATGTCACTAAGGTGGTTTTGGAGAAACCGCAGGTTAAAGGAAGAGATGGAGGTTCCTCGGTTAAGTTCTCCTATGGTATAGGTGGTATCGTATTTCATGACGCCGGCCACCAAACTTGAGTCAAGCAACATGGTGGTGTCCGGCTGCATGTTCTTTTGAACGATTCGGTCCAGAAAAATCATTTTGTCTCTATCACTCAAGGGAGAATTGCTGCCTAGTTCGGATTCTAAAACAGATACTACCAACATTAGTATGGCCAGTGTAAAGCTGATCCCGAAGAGGCTAATTGCGGTGAATACTTTTCTCCGGCGTAATACCCTTAGGGCAAGTTTGAGATAGTTCTTAAACATGGATTGGGTTTTTGCTTCTTACTGAATCTGAGTTCCGTCATAAAGGCGTACGAGACGATTTGTCTTTCCAGCCATGCTGGCATCATGTGTAACCATGACAATCGTAGTGTCCATGACTTTATTAAGGCGAAGGAGAATCTCCATTACTTCATTCCCCATTGCGCTGTCCAGATTGCCAGTTGGCTCATCAGCTAGAATGATGGCTGGTTTTCCAACGATTGCCCGAGCTATAGCTACTCTCTGCTTTTGTCCACCTGAGAGTTGGGAAGGGAAGTGCCTCATACGGTTTTTCAATCCGACTGACTCAAGGGCCTGTTCTGAGCGTTGTCGTCTTTCCTTTCTGCCCACTTTGGCATAAAGCAGGGGCAGTTCCACATTGTCCAGAATATTGAGATCTGGGATCAGGTGAAAGCTCTGAAAAATGAACCCCAACTTTTGGTTTCGAAAGCGGGCAGTGGATTTTGAATTGTAGTTTGAGATACTTTGCCCATCTATTTCGACACTGCCTTTGCTCGGTTCGTCCAATAGCCCCATGATGTTTAACAAGGTGCTTTTTCCGCAACCCGAGGGACCCATGATCGAGAGGAATTCCCCCTTCTTTACGTCCAGGTTTATATTGTTTAAGGCAGTGGTCTCGATGGTCTTTGTTCTGTAGACCTTGGATAAATTTTGAATGCTAATCATTTGGTAAGTTTTGGGTCGGATTAAAGGCTTTTGCTGTTCTTTTGATGTTTGATTTCTTTTCCTGTTGCGTAATCGAATCCTGTCAGCATGCGCAGTTGGTAGTAGCTGGTCCAATACTGCGCCAAGGCTTGAAGATAATCACGTTTTGTATTATCGGTCTCTCTTTGGGCGATGGTCCATTCCGTGACGCTCAATTTGCCCAATAGAAATCGCTCTCTCGCGATTTCCAGTCGCTCCTGCGCCATTTTCCGAATGTTCTGTAGTTCTGATATACGGCCTTGCTGTTGCTGGAAGTTTCGAAGACTGATCCTGGTAGCGTTAATTAAGCTTTGTTGCTCATTTTCTTCCGCTTCTTTGATTGCGGCGATTCGCAGTTCTTGCTGTCTCCATGTGTTTCGTTTGCGACCACCATCAAGTAGTGGTACGCGCAAAACAAATTGGAGTTGTTGTTGCGAAAAGGGCTCTTGATATACTTCATTCAATCGGTCAGAGCCTCTTGCCAGCCCCAGGCTTGCCAGTAGGCTTCCCTGAATGCCCATTTCTCTTTTGGACTTACTTTTATCCCGCTGTGCTTGTAGTACTTGAGTTTTGAAGCTAAGTAAAGGTGCCAGATTTGCTTTGGCTTTGTTGATTGCATCTGGCAAGTCGATTTTGATATGGTCCAACGGATCGGGGATCGCATATTGAACATCGGATACCTCCTGTGATTGGCCTATGAACAGCCATAGTCTGTCTTCTGCTGTTTGCTTTTCAGCAATTGAGGTTCCGAGGTTGATGCGTGCATTTTCTAGCTGTATGGCCAACTGAAGGTGTGCTTCTTTCGATATTTTTCCCAGTGACAATCTTTCTTTTGAAATTTCGATCAACTCTTCGTTCGTTGCTACATTTGCTGAGGCAATGCGCCTGTTTTCTTCAGCTAACAACACAGCGAAGTAGAGAGAGACGGTGTTGACATAAGTAGCTTCGGTGGCCATTTGAAAACCGCCCTGAGATTCTTTAAGCTGGGCTTGCTGAATCTTACGAGTCCATGCCAGATTCTTGAAGGCAAAGAGCGGCTGTTCGATACTGAGCCTTAGGGGCATCCCATTATAGAGTTTATTGTCAAAGCTGAAATCATCAAAACGTGTCAAAGTGGTCTCTAGTGAAAGCCGAGTCTCTGTGGCTTCAAAACGTTTGCTTGCCGTGATGCCAAGGTAGGCGTTGTTTTGCTGGATTTGCTGAAATGCAATAGTTCCGTTTGGTTGGGTGATTGCTGCTGTTGCTCGGAAGTAGTCTGGTAGCTGGGCTTGAAGGGAAACAGCTGGTTTTGATAGGGATTTTCCTATCTGCAAATCGTAGACGGCCTGATCAACTTGAATACCCGCCTGTCTTATGTCGAAGCTGGTTTTGCCGGCTGCCTTCAACACACTTTCCAAAGAGTGTTGCGCTTTTGCTGAAAGCTGTATCAAGAGCGCCATGCAGAGTATGAAATATTGTTTTTGCTGAAGCATGCTAGTGGATTTTGAAGCTGTCGAGGTGATCAAAGTCTTCCGTTCTTGAAATGATGATGCGTTGACCCACCGCCAGGTTTTGACCGGCTACTTCAACATAGTCTGAATTGCTCATTCCTTTTCTTAGGGTGATCTTTCTTGCTTGCCCGTCTTCGACAAGAAATAGCGCCCGTTCTCGACTGCCTGCCAGTGCAGGCCCGTTCTTGATTTTCAAGACATTTTGTTTGCTGTCCGTAATCATGAAAACTTCTGCTCTCAGATTAGGCCGCAGAATCTCCGCATCAGGTTGGTCTAATGCGACGATGAACTTTAGGCTGTTGTTTTCGACAGCTGGAAGGACGGTTTCAATTTGCCCCTGCAACTCTTCCTTGTTGATTCGGACAATGACTGGAAGGCCAGTAGTGATATGTGCTGCATGTCGATCAGAAGAAGTCGCCTCAATTTGGAAATGATCCAGCTTGGCTATTCGGACCAAGGGTTCTCCTTGTACAACGGTCTTCCCAATGTCTTCATTGATCCAGGTAATGACTCCGTCATTGGGTGCCTTCACAGCTGTTTCAGAGAGTTTTGTTTTCAGCTCCTGAAGTCGTTTCTGCTGGATAGCATATTCCAGATCCAGTCCTTCTTTATCAGTAAGATTGGTAGCCTGTGTGAATTGCAGCTCGTTCTCCAGTATCTTCTTTTCGATTCGACTTATATCCAATTGTAGCTCCGCATTTTTTAGGTCCTCCTTTGTCGAGCCCCCAATTTCCAGCAATCGTGCTTGATCGTCGACTTCGGTTTGAAGCTCCTGTATCTGTAGGGCCTTGATCTGGTCTCGGTATTGCAAGTCCTGCAAGTCTTTGTCAAATTGGAGTTTGAGTTTGTCATAGTTGTTTCTCTTTAACATCAGCTCATCTTTGAGCTTGTCGAATTCAAGTTTTGTGAACTCCTGATCCAACTCCATGATCAGATCACCTGTGGTTACTAATGCTCCTTTGGATAGCTTTACCTCTTTGATCTCCGTGTTGACCGGGGCGTTCAGTTCTCGTTCAAATGATGGCAGTACAATTCCGGAAGCGGTGAGACTATTTTGTATATCGCCTCTCTCAATCTCGGCAATGTGAAACAGGTTCATTTCTGCCTTTGGGCTAATGAAAGAACGGAAGGCAAACAGGCTACCGGAAAATAGCAAGAGCAGCAATATTGCTTTTGCTCCGAGTTTCAGTCGATGACTGTTTTGTTCATTTTCTGGAATTACTTTGTCCATAGGTCGATCACTTTATACCTGCAGTATTGTCGCAGACACCCAGACAGTGGCCTAAATGATGCCAAATCTGCCTTGATTGATTTTAAGGGGAATATAGATGTGGCAGGATCTTAATAATGTGCGATATCGAACATACTTGTGCGGAGTTGGGAAAGGCTAGCGCGGGTCAGCGAGGGTGATGCATAGCCCTGGGCGCAGCGGTATGAGGTGCCTGTATAGCGTCGCGGATGCCAGCTCGGGGTGGCTCGGAGCTTTGCGGAGAGACGCACTGAGCTGTGCAGGAGCAGCTAGACAGGTGCCGAATTTTAGCGGAGCACAGGTAGGTCGGTACCGCGGCTGAATGCCTCTGGGCTCCAAAAAGGA
>JAHDDV010000099.1 GCA_020629205.1 Chitinophagales bacterium
TTTCTGGCTCCAGATAGATCCCTGCCACCACCAGAGCGGTATCTCTACAGCCAAAGGCATCAACAGTAGTGACTGTGTATACCGTAGTCTCTTCGGGGTAGGCAATCGGGTTTGGAATCGTCGGATCACTGAGGGTTTCTGTGGGAGACCAGGTGTAATTGATACCGCCAGCCGCCTGAAGCTGAAGCGTATCGCCTTCACAGCCGCTATCACCGATAGCAATCAAGGGAGCACCATCGGTGATACGCATGACCTTGACAATCTCATCTGTACAGCCGGTATCATCATCGGTGACAAAGAGGGAAACTTCATAAACTCCCGGCTCTTCGTAGAGATGAGCGGGCGGCTGAAAACCTTCGTAAGTAGTGCCATCCCCAAAGTCCCAGGAGAAGGAATCGCCATTGACGGAGAGGTTGGTAAAATTGTCGATCTGGCCCTGGCAGTGCATGGTGTCATTGACTGTCAATTCTTCATTTCTGTTGAAGTCTGCCAATAGATCGCGGAAGAATACGGTCTGGGTAGAGGTAGCCTGACAGAGTGAATCGGGAGACCAATAAACGAGCGAGACTGTCGTCTGACCTGATGGTGGATTGATGTCATAAACATGCGTAACGGGAGAGACATTGACGGTATCTGAGCCATCGCCAAAATCCCATGTGTAGGTCCATACATCCATGGAGTCTACGATGTCGAAAGTCACCTCATCACCACGGCAAATGATGGCGGGGAAAGACTCTATCGTGGCTGTCGGGCCTTGTATTGAATAACTTTGAGAAATCGTATCGGTACAGCCATTGGCGCTCTCTGCTATGAGGGTGACATCGAAGTCGCCGGGGGATTGATAGATGGTCCCAACGGTAGGCTCTGAAACCACAGGACTGCCATTGCCGAGATCCCAGGTCCATGTCGTCGTGGGCTCTCCTGTTGATTCGTCTGTAAAATTGATCAGCAATGGATAGCACAGCTGCTCCAGCTCATCCGCTGAAGAGGCGAAGGCTGCTTCCGGATAAGCTTGTACACTCACAAAATTGCTGAGGGAGCTACTTCTTTGACAGCCGATAGAATCCGTCACGGTCAGTGTAACGGTATAGTCTCCAGCCTCTTCATAGAGATGAGAAGGTGTCTGTTCATCGCTGACAGTGCCGTCGCCAAAGTCCCAGGCATAGGATTCATTTTCGGTATAAGGGACGAAGGTTAGCGTTTCATTTTCGCAGATCGCGGGTATGCTCAAGCTGGTAAAAGTGGGGTCCGGAATCGAGGGCGTAATTGCTATTGAGGTGCTCGAGGGACAATTGAGCACATCGCGGACTGTGAGGGTCACGAAGTAAACTGAATCTTGCGGAGCCTGGGTGTACTCGTGGGTAGGATTTTGTTCGGTAGAAGAATTACCATCTCCAAAATCCCACTGCCATGAAACGATCGTGGTATCCGCTGTGCTGAAATCCGTGAAATTTACTTCGAGCGGCAAGCAGCCTGTCGTCGGTGTCGCCTCCATTTGAGCACGAATATCATAGACCCAAACACGCTGGATCAAGGTGTCGGCACAGAAGTTTACATCGCGGGTGACCAGTCGCACATCGTAGGGACCGGGAGCACCAAAGAACCAGGTGAAGGTGCTGTTCTCACTGGTTTGAGGAGCAAAGCCATCGTCGAAATACCATTGGTAACCTGTCTTGCAATAGGCATCAACATCTACTGATTCGGTGGCATCAAACAAGACTGGAGAACCGACACAAACGATGGTATCGGAAGTCCATGCAGCTTGAATGTCACGAATCTGCAAATAGATGCTATCCCTGAATTCACTGCAACCTGTTTCGGAATTTTTGCTGGTCAGTTTTACCCAGTAATCGCCCGACTCGTAAACATGCACTGGATCGGTAATGGTCGTATCAGCGAAAACTGTTCCGTCTCCAAAATCCCAGGTGAGCGTATCTACTTGTTGGGTTACTGCATTGAAGTTGATCTCCAGTGGGTTGTCACATTCGCAGCTGTATTCGATCCTTCCAATAGGGCCAAGTACCTCCAGGACATTTTCTACTGTTGTCTCACCAATGCAGCCATTGTACTCAGCGTACAGGGTTACATCTTGTGTGCCTGTAGTGTGCCAGGGACCCCATTGCGGTTCCGGATCATTTGGGCAATGCCAGCTGTGGCCGCCATCTGTGTCGAAGTGCCAGTTCTCTGCCATTTCAGATGCAGGCGTGGTATCGAATAGAGAAAGCGTATCGTCCCAGCAGATCGGCTCGGTAGCATCAACTGTGAAGGTCGGCTCCGGCGCTTCTCCTACCTGGATTTCAACTTCATAGGAGATATCTGAACAGCCAGCATCATTGACAATGCTAAGCGTCACGAGATATTCGCCGGGCTCATCATAGGTGTGTGTGAGTCCATCGGCATCACCAACTTCTGTGGTTCCATCACCAAAGTCCCATTCCCAACTTACGATCGGCTCCAGCGAATAACTGCTATCAGCAAATGTCACCGTTAGTGGTGCGCAGCCTTGCCCAATGTTGGGGACAGTTTTTGCTGAGATTGGCCAAAGGCTGGCAATGCTATCAATCTTATACTCCTGACAGCCGCTGGCACTCAAGACCACCAAAGAATCGTAGATCACAAACTCTTCTTTAAACAATAGATAAGGATCTTCTTCGGGATCTATGGACCAAACAGGGTTAGGTCCGGTAAGGGTATCACCAGTACTTAGGTACCAGGTCCAATCGACCGCACCGGGGGTGTTGTCTTGATACTGTATTTGAAAAGGCATTTCGCAGGTGTAGGTTGGCGTGACGGTATAGGACGGTTGTAATGCCTCCACAAAGATGGTAATAGTAGTGTCACTTTGACAAGGACCAGCGCTGATTTGTAGCGTGACATCATATTCTCCCGGAGAAGTATATTCATGAGTATTTGATGTACCGGAAGTCCCATCTCCATAGTTCCATTGCGCTACACCCGGTGTCGAGAGGTTTTCAAAAGTCACCACAGAGCAGACGGTATCCGGAACGGCAAATGCGGCTACCGGCTGGGCAATAGACACGTTGCTTTGCACGATTTCTTCACAGCCATTGACATCGGTCACAGTCAGTACGATTGGGAAGATTCCGGACTCTGAGTAAGTATGTGCTGAAGGGCTGATCTGATCTGAGCTAGTTCCATCCCCGAAATCCCAGTTATAGGTAAGTTCGGAGCCAAGCGGGGAATTGCTGGTTGATCCCTCAGCGCTGAAACTCACCACCAATGGCGGCTCACAAGCAAAAGGTGTGGCAGGCGTTGTGTTATAGACCACATTTGGTGGCGCTGAAATTGTGATATAGTCTGTGAGACTGAGAGTTGTTTCACAACCATTGGCATCAGTCACTTTCAGGGTGACATCAAAAGTGCCTTCCAGATCGTATTGGTAATTTGGATTGGCATTGTTGCCCACATCTACTCCCCCATCTCCAAAGGCCCATTCGCGAGAAAGGATGTCAACGCCACCTCCACCAGTGGAGAGATCGGTAAATTGTACCGTGCCTCCGATGCAAGCACCTGCGGGATCAGCACTAAAGTCCAGCACCGGGTTACCAAAGACCTCAATGGTCAACTCATCCTGAACGGGGCTACCGGCATCTTGGGCAGTGTAGCTGACAGTGTAGGTACCTGGTTCGATATAGGTATGGACTGGATCTTCGAGGACCGAACTCGTTGCATCGCCGAAATCCCAAAAGATATCCGTATTTCCGGCGGGTGAATCAAACTGCACTTCGATCAATGGAGCGCATCCCGATTCCTGGCTTGCGGAAATGATTTGGGCATTCACATCCGAAGGCTGAGCCAGAAAAAGAAACACAAGCAAAAGAACAGACAAAAATTTGTTCATAATATCAATTAGCTACAATGGCATTCAACATAAAGGGTATACTTGGCAATCTAAGCTAAATTGCTGAAGTTCACCCCAACAAAGATAAGCCAAATACATTTTTTTATGCTTCACCAATATATTAGTTTTACCCTGATTTCGGCACTAATTACGATCAATACAATGTCATAGAAGAGTCCTTTTGAGCCTGCAAAGCTGCCTGAATTTGGATTTCCCTACTTGTCAAGCTAATTTGAAACAAATCAAACCATGAAATTTCAGCTCATTTGCGCCCTAATTGCCCTGATTTTTGCTGTCTCGAGCCTAGAAACCCAAGCCCAAATGCTCCCTTGTGGCACCAAAGTCACCAAGGCAGACAGGGAATACGCCTTAGAGCATCTTAGCAATAGTCGCTCTGCTCCTGTAACTAGACTATTCAGGAAGATATCTATTACTGCTCATATTGTAAAAGACAGTCTGGGGGGCTTTGCAGTAACTGAAGGGCAAGTATTGGCTGCGGTCGAGAGCCTAAACTCGATTATGGATACGATCAAACTTTCCTTTGAGGTATGTGATTTCCGAGAGGTAGAAAACCACAATTTCTCAAAGCTCATTCGCGAAGAGGAAGAAGCGGAGATGATCGCATTGAACTATCAGGTCAATACCCTGAATATGTACTTTGTGAAAGAAATCTGGGTAGGCGGGGCCCCAGCTGGTGGCTATGCCTATCTGCCCGGAGGACCTGATGTGGTCGTTTTGGCGGGCACGGGTGCAATGAAGCATGAAGTAGGTCATTACCTTGGCTTGTTCCATACTTTTGAAACCAGTGTGGGAGGTGAATTTGTCAACCTCTCTAATTGCGAGACTGCCGGAGATCTTGTTTGCGATACGGATGCTGACCCCTATTTCCCAGAGATCGAATACGATCCTATCACTTGCAATCTAACGGAAACCTGGGCAGATAGCAATGGCGATTTATATGTCCCGCCTATGGACAATATAATGAGCTATTACGGGCCTTGTCGTTGTCGATTCAGCAGAGGGCAGTATCAACGCATGGCTGATACTTACTTGCAGAGTAGAGCCTACCTTTGGTAAGCAATTCCAACATTAAGTGATCTAGCATCCTCCCAAGGAACCTGGACTCGTTGTCTACTCTTTGTATTGAATGTCCTGATCGATTTGCCCTACCACCCGAAACTCTGTTCGACGATTCTTTTGGCGACCTTCCGGATTATCGCTGCCGTCTGGATTGGTGTTTTCAGCAATCGGCTTGTTTTCTCCATAGCCCTTTGCTTGCAAGCGTTCAGCTTTTAGTCCCCGTTTCTTCAAATAACTAACTACTGACTCTGCCCTTTGCTGCGAAAGTCGACGGTTATAGGAGTCATTCCCCTTGCTATCTGTATGAGAGCTAATCTCCACTATGATCGATGGATTGTCGATTAATACTGGATAGAGGTATTTGTCTATAGCCGTTAAGGACTCTGGGGTCAGATCTGCCTTATCAAACTCGTAGTAGATATTCTTGATGATAATCGGCCCCTTGGCCAATTGTTCAAGCAACAGATTTTGCTTCACTACCGGTTCCCCATCTTTGCCCTTTTCCACTGGCACACTCTTCGAGAAGTACCCGTCTTTGCTCACTGTAATCTCATATTCCTTGCCAGGGATCAATTTGAAATTGTACTTCCCATCTTTCTTGCTGTAAGTCGATCGAACAAATTTCTTTTGACCGTTTTCCATTTCATAGAGCGTCACCAATGCGTTTCCTACCAGTTTTTCCACTGGATCTGCTGGATCATTTTCGACCACTTTTCCTTCAAGCACAGGTTGTACAGGTTTTGGTGCTTCCACTACTTCTGGTGTTTCTTCTACTGGAGTCGGCGGAGGTGGCAGTGTTTCAAAGGCAAAAATATCGTCACAACAATGCTTGTGTTTGAAGGTGCGCGCCTCTGCTCGATTACTGGTAAAGAATCCTGATTCTCCATCTTCTGCAAGGATATAGTACAATTCATCCTTTTCTGTATTGATGGGATAGCCTACATTCTCGGCATCCTCCCATTTGCGCATCTCCCCCACGGATTTGAATACATCGAGGCCACCTAGCCCTGGATGGCCTTCAGAGCTGAAGTACAAAGTACGGGTCCCAACATCAAAATAAGGCGACAACTCATCTTCGGCAGTATTAATTCTGAACCCACAGTTTGCTGCTTCTCGATAGGTATCTCGCTTGGAATCGTAGAGCGCATAATATATATCCTTGCCCCCTTTTCCTTCAGGTCGCTCGGATACAAAATACAGGACTTCTCGGTTCCTAAATGTCTCTATGCCAAAACTCGGCATGGAAGAACTGTAATCGGGATGATTTACCGTCTCAGGTAATTTTGTGGGCTCCTGCCATTCGCCGTTCTCCATTCTGCTAACAAAGATCGCACATATAGTCTTCTTGCTTTTGTTTTTTGCGCATCGAGTAAAGAAGAACCGCTCTCCATCTGGCGAAAACTGTCCATTTCCGGTGTTCAATCCTGCCTTATTGAATGGCCCTTTCCACTCTCCCTGATCGGTCCATTTGCCGTCTTCTTTGCTCGCTTGGTAGAGTTTTCTTTTTGGAGCTGAGTCCAGCTCTTTCATTTTATAAGCTTTGTCATAACCACTGTCCTTCATCGATCCATAGATCAAAGTGCCATCAGGACTCAACACGGGCGAAAAATCAATGTGTACAGAATTGATGGATTTTGGAAGATGTTCGATCTGCACGTTCAGCGGGATAGTATCAATCAGACGTCTGGCTATATTGCAGCCTTCTACGGCCAATCTCACTTTTTTGGACATCACTTTGGCATTTTTTGCGCCACGATTTTTCTTGCGAAAGCTGACTAATGTTTCGGCAGCTTCTTCATAGCGTCCTTGCATCTTTTGCATCAGACCCAATTCGAATAGAGCTAGCAGTTGCTTCTCGTTGTCGGCATCATAGGCCTTTTGAAAAGCAGCTTCTGCTTTCTCGTAGTTTCGTGCCATCTTGTGTGCCAGTCCGAGTCGATATTGAGCACTGGCATCCTTTGGCTTCTTCTTGCATAGGACATCGAAGTATTGAACGGCAGACCATCCATCTCCCATGGCTAGGGCACTATCACCATAGTCACTTAGCAGGCTGGCATTCAGCTTATTAAGCTTATCCAGTTGAGCCTCTGCAGAAAGGCTCACAAGGCAAAGTAAGGCCAGAGAAAAGAGTATTCGGAATAATGGCATAAGACGATTACTTGTAGGATCGGGTGATCAATAACGATCACAGGGAATCTGGAACTGCTCCGGTACAGAAGTAAATCCAGTGTAGATCAATGAGACTTCAAAACCACCCTGCTGATTGGTGGCTTCGGAAAGCTGCGATACATTGGAGTCATAGCTGAATCCCAGACGGATCTTCTGCACTTCTACACCAACGATAAAAATAGCGGCATCCGTATTTCTACCCAAGCCGGTCCGCAATTCTCCTCCAGCAAATAAAGATCTGGCTTTGAAGGCATTGGGCGCAAGATAGTAATAGGCATAGCTACCCACTAGCAACTCATGTGCTTTAGCATGATGACTGTATAATATCTCAGGTACCACTGCCAGTTGCTCACTCATCTTCCATCGAAGACCCGCATTCACATTTGTCCTCATCGGCAAACGTGATGTTCCTCCTGAAAATGACTCATTAGGATGCGTTACGTGAAATACACTCAGACCTAGAAATGGGCTAAAAGTCTGTCCGGAACGCTTCAACATCAGCCCCAGATTCAAATCCGGGTACAAGATGGAATTCTCCAGGTTGTTTTCCCCATTGGGCAAGTCAGGATCAAATTCGCCAGTGCCATTATTGAATTGATTGGGATAGCTAAGGCTATTGACATCCACGTACTTGTGGGCAATGCCCAATTGCGCGCCTAGTCGCATTTGCAATCCTCCCAATGGCTTAACAAATGCAGCGTTAGCATATAGCTTGTTGGAATTGAGTCTGACATCCCCAGTCCGGTCATTGATAAACACCAATCCGCCACTAAAGCGCTCAAACTTCTTTTCGTATCCAAGCGCCACAGATTCATAGGGCGTTGATATAGCAGCCCACTGGGAACGATAGATGGCCATTGCCCGCCAGGCACCTTCATAATCACCACTATTTGCTGGGTTCAAAGTCAGTGGTGAGGCCACGTACTGACTAAAATGCACATCCTGTGCGGCGAGTGGGTGAAACAAGAAGCTGAGCAGCAATAAAATGCCAAGTCTGCTTAAGGGTTTTCTCATTATATTCATTAAGACTTGAAAATTAACCTATTTTCCTCAAATTCAGATATCAGCAATTTCAAATTGCCTGAAATGTCTCAATTTTGATGCGATTTCCGTAACTTCGTGCTTCGTTTTGATATTCCTGCATGTTTGCAAATTTTCCCGCCAAAATTGTACTGCATACTGACTAGTGGAGAGAAGAATGGATGAGAGACAGTGGTATGAGATAGCCAAAACACTTTAAAGAAACCCCGGTGCGTTTAAAAACATTAGAAATTAAAGGCTTCAAGAGCTTTGCAGATAAGTCTGTCATTCACTTCCAGGATAACATTACAGGAGTCGTTGGTCCAAACGGCTGCGGGAAATCCAATGTTGTCGACTCCATTAGGTGGGTATTGGGGGAACAGCGGACAAGAAGCCTGCGTCTCGACAAGATGGACAGCGTGATCTTCAATGGCACCAGTAAAAGACGGCAGTCAGGAACAGCTGAGGTATCTTTGACTTTCGAGAACACCAAGGGGCTACTGCCTACCGAATTCTCTACTGTTACGGTGACAAGAATGCTCTATCGAACCGGGGAGAGTGAGTACCGCCTCAATGGGGTAACCTGCCGGCTGAGAGATATCACAGGGCTACTGATGGATACAGGAATCAGCAGTGACTCCTATGCTATCATCGAGCTGGGAATGATCGGTGATATACTTTCCAACAAAGATAATATCCGTAAGAAGCTCTTCGATCAGGCTGCGGGAATCTCCAAATACAAGAAAAGAAAGCGAGAAACCCTTTCCAAGCTCAAAGGCACCGATGCCGATCTCGAAAGAGTTGAGGATCTGCTTCACGAAATCGAAGGCAACCTGAACTCGCTGGAAAAGCAGGCACGAAAAACGGAGCGCTATTACAAGCTCAAAAATAAATACCGAGAACATAGCCTCGACCTAGCTGCTTTCAACCTCAAGGACTTCAAAGAAAACAGTGGGAGCCTCAAGGAGCAAATGGAGGAATTTGCGGTAAAGAAAACAACACTTGAGAAAGAGATCGAAGAAATTGATCAAAGTCTGTCTGGTGACAAGGATCTGATCCAGCAAGCCGAAGAGGCCCTTCGTGAACAACAAAAGGCCCTGAACGAGCATGTCGAACAGCTACAGGTGCAGCGAAACGAGAAAAACGTACTAGGGGAAAAACTGCGCTTCGTCACTGAGAAGAAGGAAAACCTACAAAGACAAATTGAGTCGGACAACCAAAAAGTGCAACAGCTCGAAAAGGAAATTCAGGAGCATGCCGGTCAGGAAGACAGCGAAAAACAGAAGCTAAGCCAAATCACACAAAAGCTCGAACAGCTTCGAGAAAACACCGAGAAAGTTAGAAAAGACTTTGAGGAGAAAAAGCTGCACTTGCAAAATCTGGATCAGAGCTTTAAAGAAAGCCAGCAAAAGGTCTTTGAACAAGAAAAGCTCGCAGTAGTAAAAACAACCCAGAAGGAAAACCTGCTCTCTGAAATCACAGACAGTGCATCCCAATCAAAGAATCGCAAACAAGAGCTCGATTCACTTCGAAACAAACTCGAAGAGCTGACTGGAAAGCAATCCCAAATCAAAGAACAATTGCAGGGGCTGGAAGCTGCTGAGCAACAAGATCAAGCCGAAATCAAGAAAAGAGGGACTGATCTTGATGAACTGCTTCAAGAGTACAACAACTTAAGCCGGGAGCGCGATGTGAAGCAGAGTGAATACGATCTCACCAAAAGCCTAGTCGACAATCTTGAAGGCTTCCCGGAGTCAATCAAGTTTCTCAAGACAAGCAAAAACTGGCAAACAGATGCCCCCCTGCTCTCTGATGTTCTTGGCTGTCAGGATGGGTACAAGGTAGCACTGGAAAACTACCTGGGTGATCGAATGAACTACTATGTAGTGAAGAGTTCTGATGCTGCATTCAGTGGCGTATCGCTGCTACATAGCAATAAGAAAGGCAAGGCCAACTTCTTCGTCTTAAATGAGTTCTCAGCCTCAGGAAACCAGCATCAGAATGTGCCGAATGCCATTCCAGCGATAGACATCATCGAAACCTCAAAAGAGTATGCTGCTCTTGCGAAGACACTACTGACAGATGTGTACATCCTGCAGGAAGGTCAGGAGGCCTTTATTCAGAATGGTGTTTCAAAGTATGAAGGCTGCACCTTCCTTACCAAAGACGGCCATGCCATCCGAAGAAATGGCGTTATCTCTGGTGGATCAGTAGGAGCCTTCGAAGGAAAGCGAATCGGTCGGGTGCAAAACCTGGAAAAGATCAAGACAGAAATCGATGAGCTGAGCGAACGGACAACTAAGCTCGAAGATCAAATCGCAGAAAACCGGGAGCGGCTGCAAACCCTGAGAGAAGAAAGCAGAGAGAAGCAGATTCGACACCTGCAGCAACAAGCGAGTCAACAAAACAATCAGGTGATTCAGTGTGCGGCAAAAGTCGAGAATCTGGAGATCATGATCCAGCAATCCGAAAACAAGAGCAGCACCTTGAACAGCAAGATTGCAGAAATGGAGACCAACATCCTGCAATTAGTAGCTGCGCAGGACAGCCTAAAAAATGAACGAGATCAAAAGGCTAGGGAACTAGAGACTTTTAGAGATACCTACAACGAATCGTCTAAACTGCTAGAGCATGGGCGCCAACAATTCAACGCCCAAAATATCGAGTTTCATAAGCAACAAAACCTGCTTAACTCTGTGATGCAAAACCTGGTCTTCAAAACCAACGAATTGAAGTCCACCAGTGCCGCGCTGACCAATAACTCGACTGCCATAAAAGCGGCGCAACAAAACATCCTCGAATTACAAAACGAGTACAACGAGGCTGAATCAAAGTGGAAAAGTCTGGTTGATGAGCGGGCTGGCTTCGAAAAAACTTTGGCCGTAGCAGAGAAAGATTACTATGCTGCCAAAGGAAAGATCAATGAGATTGATCAAGAACTGCGAGAAAAGGAAAAGCAAAAGCAAAAAATCTCTGAAAAGCTCATTCAAATCCGTGAGCGAATCAGTCGACAGGAAATAGAGGTAGTCTCGATCAAAGAACGACTCTCAATAGAGTTTGAGACCTCCATCGAAGAGCTAATGGAACGCGAGCAGGTCAACAAGATTGAGCCTGAAGAAATGGACCGGTTGGTCACCAAGTGGAAGAAGCGCTTGGAGAACTATGGCCCCATCAATCCCATGGCCATGGAAGCCTTTCAGGAGATCAAAGAGCGTTACGATTTCATCGTCAGTCAACGCCAGGATCTTTTCGATGCCAAAGAAACCCTACAAAAGACCATGGCAGAAATCGAGGAAACAGCCTCCAGTATGTTTATGGAGTCCTTCGAGAAAGCCCGAGCCAATTTCCATGAAGTATTCCGGATGCTCTTCCATCCAGGCGATACCTGTGACCTCACGCTCAGTGATCCTGATGATCCTTTGGATGCCGACATCAACATTATGGCAAAACCTAAAGGTAAGCGCCCACAAACCATTGATCAGCTCTCTGGTGGGGAAAAGTCATTGACAGCCCTTGCCTTGATCTTTAGCTTGTATCTGCTGAAGCCTGCACCTTTCTGTGTACTCGATGAGGTCGATGCACCGCTAGATGATATGAACATCGATAAGTTCAATAACATCATACGAAAGTTCTCACAGGAATCACAGTTTATCATCGTAACCCACAACAAGAATACAATGGCATCTACGGATGTAATCTATGGTGTGACGATGGCAGAAGAAGGGGTTTCTTCAGTGGTGCCTGTGGACTTCAGGGCATTGAAGCACGACGGCACCTTCGCAGATATTGCACCGCAGGAACTGATTGGTCCGGGTAGCAAAAACTAAGCACCGACTAAGCCCCAACAATGGCCATTCGCTCGACGATTCGTTGTTGACCAAGGATACAAACGACGGTATACAGCCCCGTTCGAAGCGAATGGAGGTCGATGTCTTCTTGCAGCAGACTTGCATCGAGATAGCTTCGCTCAAAGACCATACGCCCCTGCTCATCGTAAATCCTAAGGAATAAATTGACTGGCTCAGCTGTGTTCAATTGCAGGCGGCAATGGCGACTCACACCTGCATGCAAAAACTGAAAATCTTCTGCAATAGGACGCTCGGCACATTCAACGGAAGAAGCAAGCTCAGGAGGCCCATTTTCAAACACAGTGCTAATGCGATAGCAAACACTAGCGGACTCAAAGTCCGTATCCTGAAATGTGTAAGAATACTCACCAGATCTCACCATGACAACTGGCTCAAAATCCTGCCCATTGATGGTCTTCTCAATCAGATAAAAGTCCACCAGTTCCTCCTGCTCACAGGCCCAATTGATACGATTGCCCGTGCTTTCCCACAGCACTTCAAAATCAGACACAGTAATGCTCAGAACCGTGGTATTAGGCATCGTCAAATCAGGGGATGCGCTACGAGCTGTTTCAGAGGAGCCCGAATAGGGCTGTAATATATCATCAGATTGCGAAAAAGCGGCGCTACAAAGAAGTAGCAAAATCAAAGTAGAGCAGAAACTATTCATAGGATGCGTACTTGATACCCTACAAAGAGCATCAAGCCGCCTCATTGGTTGCATTCAGCAATTGGCTATGCTATTTATTGCACCAAAGACTTCATATAAGTGACAAATTCCGGATCACTCGCCTTGGGAAATCCATCTACAAATTCCCCCTCAGGATCAATCAGATAATACCGAGGCAAACTAAATATCTCATAGGTCTTTGCCGCATCCGACTTAATCCCCGGCGTCCAAACATGTGTACCAGTCGTACTTTCCCGACTGGGATGATCCAACCAATCCGCCCGATTTTCATCTACATTCACAAACAAGTACTCAATTTCTTTATCCTGTGCAGCCACACGATTGGCCTCCGAAGCAGCCATCTCATCAATACATTTACCACACCATTTTGCCCAGAAACTCAAATACACATACTTGCCCCGATAATCACTAAGCCAGGATTGTTTCTTCTCTTCTGATACAAAACTGATATCCGGAGCCGTACTTCCTCCCGCAAACTTAAAAGCCCTTGCCCATTTCTTCTCCAGCAATTCCAGATACCGCGGCGTCTTTAGATTCGCAGTCATGCTGGTGTAAACGGACTCCATCGAAGCAGCCTTACGTGGATTAAGATTCGTAAAAATCAAACGAGTCAACATATACTCCCTAGCCTGCCCAGAAATCTCTTCCATCAGATTACAACCATACTCATACAACATTTCCCAATCTTTAAAATAGTCCAGCTTTCGATTCACCGCCTCACTGGTACGATGCATTAAATAGTTGTCAATAAATACTCCGTAACCCGGATTATCTAATGCTGCAACATCATTCAAATCAAAGTCCCCTATCGCGGCATGAAAACTTGTTTTAGAAGCATCATTCAAATCCTGATAGCCAACATAGCGCAGCTGCGCCGAAAGCCATTTGCCATTTACGAAGACCTTCAGATAGTCCCGAAAAGCCGCTGATGCATCACTACAAGCATCTGCAAAAGCCAACTCGTCCCTGCGCTTCCCATCGATATAAGCCATGCGCTCATCCGGTGAAAGATGCTTCAAATTTTCATGATGCTCCGTCAAGACCACAGTCCCGGGCGCAAGAATGATCGAGTTCTCCTTTGTCGCAAAATTGAATTTATCGCCAAATGCGCATAGACATTCAGAAGCCCCTTCATCTCCCTCCACCTGCAGCGCTTTATCCCGAGTCCGATCAAAACTAAACTGCAATCGATTACCCGGTTCCAGATAAAGATAATAACGATCATCCATCAAAGTCATGATCCCAATACCCGCTTGCTGGATCTCCAAAGGCACAATAAAACTCCCATCCGGATTGATCATCGTCTCCACAATCGTCTCCTCCCCGTCCAACTGACTCGTCACCATAGACACACTGACATTCCCGCCTTTAAGCGCCGGATTATTTCCAAAAACGAAGGTATTACTCTGAGCAAAACCAACTGCAGACATACACAGCAAGGATATCATAAACAGACAAAAACGCATAGCCCTAATATTTTACTTTAATAACGATTTTGTCGGGGGAAGGCACATTTGAGCCTGCACTTTTTTCCGCCAAAGCCCTGCAAATTTACATTGGCTTAGTTTTTTTTAGGGGAGCGCTGCTCGATCGACACGTCGCAGCGACCTACGGGTGCTCCGCTAATACTCGGCACCCTGCTAGCTGTTCATGCATGGGCCAGTGTGTCTCTCCGCTGCGCTTCGAGCCACCCCGGCTCCAGCATTCACCACGCTATCAAGGCACCTCGTTCCGCTTCGCCCCCGGCTCCTTTTCACCAATCGTGGCTCGCTCGACATTCTCCCAACACTGAAATCACACATTGGTCCAGTTTGATCAAAGAGAGTGCATTTCTACCGGGATTGTTCAGTTAACTATTTCAGTGGTTAGTGGCCCAGCTTGACCTCCGGTCAAGACTGAAACCTAAAAAGCTCACGTAGTCAACTGCACAAGCCGGTAGCGATACGATCAAGGAGCAAGGGGTTTTGTGCTTCGTACTGCTGCCAACTGGCTAATTCGAGCACGCAAGCTTTTTAGGTCCTGCACGAGACCGGAGGTCTCACGCGGCCCAGGATTTGCACCACTCACCATCAACAATCAACAAAACACCTTGCTCCGTAATCCCTAAACATTGAACACACCTTGATTATTGATCATTGAACAAATCCCTGGAGTGAAAGACGGTGAAAAGGAGCCCCGGGCGCAGCGGAACGAAGTGCTCAGATAGCGTCGCGAAAGCCAGGCAATAGTGGCTCCGACGATAGGAGGAGACGGTAGTGCCTGAGCTGTAGCAGCTAGCTGAGTGCTGAGTATTAGCGGAGGACGGGACGGTCGGTGTGAGGAGCCTGACACTCGCGCTGCAAAAAAAATTCATGCCTCAGCAATGAGAAGTTTCCTAAAAATGTTTGCTAAATCGTCTAAATTTGTTGCCCCGGTAAGCTTTATTGACTAAATCAACTCCCCATGAGAAAATTATTGTTTAGCCTATTGTTTCTATGTTTTTGTGGCCTTACTTACGGGCAAGCCCCTGAGGCTTTTAGTTATCAGGCGGTTGCTATGAATCAGGCAGGAAGCCCTATTGGAAGCGCTGAAATCGCTGTGCGAATAAATATCCTGATCGGCTCTGAAGCTGGTGAAATTGTATATACGGAAGATCATCTGACCAATACTAATGCCGCCGGACTGTACAATCTACAGATTGGTCGAGGTGATGTTGTCTTAGGAAATTTTTCAGCTTTGGCCTGGGAAAATAATTCGCACTATATCCAGATTCAGATGGATGCAGATGGGGGAAGCGATTTTGAGCTGTTGGGAACAACGGAGCTGCTCAGTGTGCCTTATGCATTATTTGCGAAAAGTGCCGGAGAGGGAATTGCAGGACCTCCTGGCCCCCAGGGACCACCAGGTGCTGATGGCCCGATTGGACCAGTCGGACCAGCAGGGCCTCAGGGACCTCAAGGGCCAGTGGGTGATCAAGGACCAGCGGGTCAAAACGGCTTACAGGGCCCTCCGGGAATACCGGGCCCCCAAGGTGCAACCGGCGAAGCAGGGCTGAGTCTTCGATGCTGGGACCTGAATGAAAATGGTATCAACGATCCCGAAGAGGACTTCAATGAAGATGGTAGTTTTAACCCGCTTGATTGTCGTGGTCCTGCGGGCCCACAAGGTGAGCAGGGACCTCAAGGCGAGCAGGGACCTCAAGGCGAGCAGGGACCTCAAGGCGAGCAGGGACCTCAAGGCGAGCAAGGCCCGCCAGGTA
>JAHDDV010000529.1 GCA_020629205.1 Chitinophagales bacterium
AGAGGAAGCTGGCGCTATATTGGTCGGGCTAGTTTTGCTGTAAAGGATGACATCCCCCTGCTCGCTGATACCTACGAATTGCTGCTTGTTCACCAGGCCACTTTCCGGTGTTGCGTGTAGTTGTAGAAGCGAATGCGGTATTTCCAGCTCCTGTAGCTCGAAGTTGGTACTGCTTTCGTTGCTGATCAAAACAGCGTCGTGCAATAGTATATCGAGTCGTCCGTCTAGATTGTAGTCTGTCAGGCCGTAGCTTCGCTGCGAGTTATACACCTGATTTTCGGCTATGGCCTTTCCTGGGAGAATTGTTACTAGTGTGGGCCCATCAGCATCAAATTGATGAATAACCAGCTCGTCATTCAGAGAGCTTAGGAGGGTCAATGTTGGCGAATTAGGATTAAGTCGGACAAGTTGTATGTTTCCTATGAAACTTTCATATGGGCCGTAGGAAATCAAGATTTGGCTGTTGTTGAATTCATCCTCTTCGTTAATTAGCTGTGCCAGGCTGTGTTCGCCAGTCGCGGCATCACTAGCCATTACCAGGTAGTCTATGTCTCCGTCAAAGTCGATGTCTTCAAATAATCGACCGAGAATTGTGGGCAGTTCAATTGGTGTTTGGGGAGTTTCAAGATTGAGTGATGGGTCTTGAAAACTGCCATCTGGATTTTGATAACAAGCGTACATTCCGAACTGATAGGCTTGGGAGAAGTGGAGGTCAATTCTATCATCACCATTCGAGTCGGCGAGTAAGAAATTTTGCAGCGAGGTCCCGCTTGTCTCATAAAGCAGTTCATCCAAAATGCCGGTTTCAGTAAGTTGTAGACGCCTAATTTCTCCAGCTTGATTGGTATAATAGAGCTTTGGGATTGCAGTGGAAGACTCAGTGTCAATTTCCATGTAGCGAAGTTCTTCGGCATGTTCCAGCAGGACTTCGTATTCACTAAATTGCCCATCATCTGTATTCCAATAGACGACTATTCGACCACTCTTTCGACTTTGTACAGCAATGTCTTTTCTTCCGTCATGATTGAAATCGGCATATTCGATATCGTCTATGCTTGCCATCCAATTCTCATAGTGATTGTAGACCTCGAAGTTGTTGTTCTTGTGGCTGACGATGTTTATGATCTCTTTCTTGTTTCGAGTCAGAGCGACATCTTCCATGCCGTCACCATCAAAGTCACCTACGGCGGATATGGAGGTGTCGTAGGAGCTGTGTAGGTGAGGGACATTAAATTCCACAAGGTTGTAAGTAGGGCCTTCGGCACTTAGCATCCAATTCAGTGCATGTAGATTGGTTCTTGTCAGAATGTCATCGTAACCGTCCCCATTCACATCGGCTATGGCCATGGAGGTTTTGGAAAAACCGGTGTTCAATTCCTGAGCAATGAGACTTGTATTTTCGGGGTCGAAGAGAAACAACTCCAGCCTGGCATCTCCTTGAAGCAGTATGTCTTTGTTGCCATCATTATTGGCATTGATTGTCTTGATTTCGAGGCTTTGCTCCATAACTGATTCTACCAGAATATAGTGTTGGTAGGAGAGGTCCTGATCAAATCTTACAAGCTGCAGCTTGGCATCGTCGTGGTAGACGATATCGAGCAATCCGTCATTGTCAAGATCGGTGACTTTGTACTGTGAGAGACCATTGGTCGGCAGCTCTTCAGTAAGATGGAATAGTGGCCAGTCAGAGGTTGACCCGATGTTTTCCATATAGGCAAAACGAACAGTATTCTGTCCAAACCCACCCTTCTGTCGAAACACGGCATCCATGTCACCATCTTGATCGATGTCAAACATACCAAGAAGGGAGTGATTGATGGTACTGGGAAGCGTCTGGATTTCAAAGTTTGCAGCTCCGTCATTCTCAAGGATATAGGGAGTAGCGCCGACTTTGCATACGATATCGAGATCGCCGTCATTGTCAAGATCGATTATTGAAACATGTCTGATCGAGTAACTGGAATCCCAAAAGATCGTATTGAGGACTTCTTGCTCCTCTCTCAGGATCACCCCATGTTCGTGCAGCAGATCGCTATGGCCGTCGTTGTTGAAGTCGGCCAGGCCGAGTAGAATACCTGGGTAGGTGTCGTGTTCGTAGATCATTCGCTCGATTTCCAGTTGAGCGAGAGCTGCCTGGGACAGAAAAGAGCAGAGGAATAACAGAAGGCTAAGGTGTTTCATTTCGGGTTGTTTAGGATTAAACGGTCTCTGTAGGGGAGTATACGTCAATGGTATATGTGTTGGTTGCCGCTGTTGTGACCTGCTTGGTATTTCAGAGTGTTCAGCTTTGATTTGTTTGTGCTGGTGGATGTCTTTAAAGATAGTGCAAAATGTGTTTGCTGCCACAAGCTATGCAGGTGCTATCTAGCCTCGATAGCAGCGGTAATGCAGGTGCACTGAGCGCGCTGTCCTGTGCCGCTGGCGGGGGCTCGACGATAGGAGAGACCTCGCCAGCGGATACAGGCAGCAGCGAAGGGGGCCTGCATTTTAGCGGATAGCGAGTGAT
>JAHDDV010000100.1 GCA_020629205.1 Chitinophagales bacterium
ACAATCAACAATCAACAGCAGAATCTACCGAATCAAAGCATCCTTCCACACAATCGTACTAGTGATCGGGTAATGGTCAGAGTACTTCTTCTTGATGAGTTTGAAGTCTTTGACTTTGAGCGATTGATCGGCAAGTATGTAGTCGATGCGGAAAGAGGGTAGTGGTCCCGCGTAGGTGCCGCCAGTTCCCCAGCCTACTTGGAGGAAAGCGTCTTGAAGATTTTCCGCCATGGTTCGATAAGTGTAGGAGTTAGCGGTGTCATTGAAATCGCCCATGAGCAAGACAGGGAATGGGGATCTTGCGATGAGGCTGTTGATATAGTCGGCTTGTTCGGCGCGTTTGTGAAAGGCGGAGCGCAGCTTTTTGAGTATGTTTTTCTGAGAGTCCCAGTCCGTTACCTTTTCACCAATATTTTTAAGGTACTTGTAGTCTTCAGACCCTAGTTTGATAGACTCCAGGTGTACGGTCATGACTCGCAGCTTCTTTCCTTCCACAATTACATCTGCCAAAACACCCGCATTGGTCTTTGAATTTTCGAACTCGATACTTGCTTTGTCTTCCAAAGGGTGCTTTGAGAATAGAGCCACACCCCAGAAGTGGGTGTCTTTGAAAGAGTATGTCTCGGCAAGATGATAGTATTTATAGCCGTACTTATTGACCAATAGCTTCACATTATGGAAGTCCTCGGAGTTTTCGTAGTAGAATTCCTGAAAGCAGAGTAGGTCCGGGTCCTCGTTTTCGATTATATCCATCATGTGGTTTCGCGAGACTTCGTTCTCGTTCCAGTTGTATAGATCGAAATTTTGCACATTATAGGTCATCAGTTTTAGGCTGATGTCTTTTTTGGGATCTACTTCAACCTTCTCAGTTCTGATGTTGAGTGCCATGAAGGAGTTGAGCGATTTCCATCCCAAAATAATGCACAGTAAGGAAAGTAAAAATCTGGCATTGAAACCTATGAGCCAATAGATGACAAAGACAATATTGATGAGCAATAGAAAGGGATAGACCAGCCCGCCGAAGGCAAGCGGCCAGAAATTGATAGGGCTGATTCCGGGGGCAAGATAGGTGAGCAACAAGGTGGCAGCTGCCACCAGATTGAGCCACCAGATGCCTTTATTGAGAAAATTTCTTAGCAATTTTGTGGTCTATAGCTGATTAATGATCTGCTTTTTTCCTTTACGCAGCTGTCGGAGTGAATGGAGTAAATGGCCAGATTATCATCGCAAAAGCAAGGGCAAAAGAACAAGAAGCCACTAGTCTTCTTTGCTGGCTTTGAAAAGGAATTCCTTTTCTTCCTGACTCAGGCTTTCATATCCGGAATCAGAGATCTTGTCAAGAATCGAATCCAGTCGCTCTTGCTTATCTTCAGTATAGACTGGCTCCTTTTTTCGTCTCGAAGAGCGCATCTTGCCTTCATTCTTATAGACAATCTTGGGTCCAGGTCTCTGCTTCCTTTCGTAAGTCCCTGTAAACCTGTCTACTAATTTATTGAATCCTAGCGACCAGTCCTTACCATTTTGAAGATTTTTGATAAATAGAAAGCCGAGGAAGGCACCACCTAGGTGTGCTATATGGCCGCCCGAATTGCCATATCCGCCGATCATCACCGCATCCAGGATCACAGAGAAAGCCGCAATCCACTTCAGTTGCACATCGCCAATGAATACCAAACGAATGATATTATTGGGTAAAAGAGTAGCTGTACCGACTACCACGGCCATCACTCCCGCTGAGGCGCCCAGCATCGTGCTATGCTGTACACTTGAAGCAAAGGCGGGAAAGATATTGTAAAACAGGATGTAGGCAGCCGCACCAGCTAATCCTCCATAAAAGTATAAGGGCAAGATTTTTCTATCGCCAAGGTATTCCCGCAGGATGCGACCAAACCAATACAGCCATAGCATATTGAAAAGGATGTGGAGGAAGCCCTGGTGCAAGAACATATAGGTCATTACGGTCCAGGGCTTGAAAGCCAAGGACTTCAGAGAGGAGGGGACCTTCAGAAATGCGAGCACTTGTTCTACCAGATCAGGGGCCTGAAACAAGAATCCAACAACATAGAGCATATTCACCGCCAGAAACACAGCCAAATTGACCATGATCAGTCGATTGACCATACCACCATGTTTGAAATGGAGTTTTATGTCCTGCCATATGGAATTGTTTCCATACATATGCTATCCAAGGGTTTCGTTATACTTTTGACGCTCAATCTACAGATGCGACACCGAAATTAGCGTCTCTGCCAATTCAATACCAGCAATAAGCCCATCAAACCGCCCGCTAAATGTGCAAAATGTGCAATACCAGTCATCATTCCACTCACTCCCGATGATAGTTCGAAAACTGCCATGAAGGCAACCAAAATCCATGCCTTGACTGGAATCGGCGGGATAATCAGCATTATCGTGTCATTGGGAAACTTGGCTGCATAGCCGGCCATTACCCCAAACACTGCTCCGGAAGCCCCCCAAACCATGTGGTTTGGCGTAAATGCCAGATTCATGACTTCATAGTACTCGGCTGCCATCCATCCTGCTGATCCCGCTAGCCCAGCCAGTATGTAAAGCATGAGAAATCTTCCTGTCCCCAAGGCCATTTCCAATTTTGGTCCAAGGAAAAAAAGGCTAAGCATGTTCATAAACAAATGCGATGGATTTGCATGCATGAACATGTTTGTCACAATCTGATAAGGCTGGAAATTACTTCCCTCACCTGGGAACCAAAGACCCAAAATGGCTCTTTCATTGCCCATAGCTACCATGGTGCCGAAATACATCAGCACATTGATGATCAACAGATTTTTGACAACATCGGTAAGAACAAATGGCATATGTGGATTGATTCAGTCTCAACAGCGACGACGCTGGAAATGGCCTGCAAGATAACAGTTTTGCAGCGCTCTTTGCTGCTAGAAAACCCCTCTTAAGGGCTTTTTTGCTCAAATTGCTTTTCAATTTCCGCCAGGCTGTATTTAACAAAGGTCAGCCTGCCGCTGGGAGCGACATAAGGAGTCTGGCAAGCAAATAGCTGATCGACCAGATTCTTCATCTCTTCTCCTCCTAATAAACGCCCAGATTTGATAGCGGTTTGCCTGGCCATCGATTGAGCCAAATTTGAACGCTTATCCAGCTTGAGATCCCCAGCGTTGAGGCGGTATTGCTCAATCAAACTTTCCATGATTCCCTGTTCCTCTCCCGGACTGATGTCTGTAGGTACGCCGTGGATGGTAAAGCTCTCCTCTCCTGCCGCTTCGATTTCATAGCCGAGAGCAGTGATCTCAGGCAGAATATCCATTAATAGCTCATGATCGGACTTTGCTAGCTCGATGGTCTGGGGGAAGAGCAGCTTTTGCGTTGCTCGTTCTCCATTTTCAAGCCGATCCAGATATTGTTCGTACAACACGCGCTCATGAGCAGCCTGCTGATCCACCAGAATAAAACCCGATTTGATCTGTGTAAGGATAAAACGCTGATGAATCTGAGAGGGCAATCGGTCAATGCTGGAAGTCAAACTCTGTTCCGAGTTATTCAGGTCGCTTTCCAATGTTAGGGCCTGCTGCACAGGTTCGCTTTGCTCCTTGTTATCCAGTATCTTGTACAGCTCCTCCCAATTCTGAGAATCCTGCCGTTGATTCATACGATCAAACATCGGATCACCAGTAGGAGCGACATAGCTGGATTGGCGCTTACTTGATTGGCTGTCGAGCGGAGCATTGCTGGATCGAACCTGACCAAAGTCCAAACTGGCTTCACGATCAAAGTCGAGCGCAGGCATGATGTTTACCCCCAAAGCCCGCTTGATAGCTGCTTGCAAGAATGTATACACTACCCGCTCATCGTCGAACTTGATCTCCTGCTTCGTAGGATGCACATTGATATCGATCTTGTTGGGATCAATCTCCAAATAGATGGCAAAGAAAGGATAATGATCGGCGGGCATCAAGCTCTCATAGGCCTTCAATACCGCATGATTGAGATAGCCGCTCTTGATAAAGCGTCGATTCACAAAGATATAGCGCGATGTTCTTGTCTTTCTGGCATATTCCGGCTTGGCTACAAAGCCCTCTACTTTTAGCATATCGGTGTCCACCTCGATAGGTATCAGCCGTTTGTTGTACTTCTCCCCCATCACACCCACCACCCGCTTGCGCAGGTTACCCGGGTTGAGTCGAAAGGTCTCGACTCCATTGGAAAACATCGAAAAGGAAATCTCTGGATGAGCCAGTACTACCCGATTAAACTCGTCGATCAAGTGCCGGTTTTCAACGGGATTCGATTTTAGAAAATTGCGTCGTGCTGGTGTATTGAAGAATAGGTTCTTCACGGCTATGGAGGTGCCTACATCGCACTGACAGGGCTCCTGACTCTTGATCTCGGAGCCTTCGATAATAATGCAGGTTCCCAGCTCGTCTTCTGCCTTTCTAGTCTTGAGCTCTACATGAGCAATCGCGGCAATCGAAGCCATAGCCTCCCCACGAAAGCCCATCGTCTTTATCCGAAACAAATCCTCTGACTGTCGAATCTTGGACGTCGCATGGCGCTCGAAACAAAGTCGCGCATCAGTAGCCGACATTCCGCAGCCATCATCCACTACTTGAATTAGCGTTTTACCTGCTTCCTTTACGATCAAGGTAATACTGCTGCATCCCGCATCAATGGAGTTTTCCATCAACTCCTTGACCACAGATGCCGGCCGCTGTACCACTTCTCCGGCCGCAATTTGGTTGGCAATCGCATCCGGCAGTAGCTGAATGATATCTGCCATTACTGTTTATTTATTCTTAAGATGAACAAGACAAAGAGCAGGACGAATGCCACCACAAACTCGATGGTGCCAATCAAATCTAGAATAAACAAGATCGGCAATCCTAGCATTGCTATCAGCAACACCATACGCACTATCTGATTCATCTTTGATCTTCGGCCTTCTACTACCAAATCTCGGTCCGAAAATGCTCCGATGATACGACTTTTGTTTTTACCCTTGTAAAAAGCTCCCTTCTCCAGCTTCATCTCCTTTTCTTCCTCGCGCTCCTCTTGCTCCGGGTCATAATACCGGGGCTGGTAGCGAAATTTGCTGTACTTAGGCAATTTCACAAAGGAAGACCGTCCAAACATTCCCATAGGGATTTCAAATTTTTTCTTGCACAAGGACTACCTCAACCTAAACAGGCAAGCAGCAAACTCTGTTCACCTCACCAATGCTGAAATCAAGATGCTTTTCTTTAACTGCTTTTTGCCCAATTTTTCTGCTAAGGTATAAACAAGTTAAACCATCAGGGAACAATTGGCAAACCAGATATTCCCGCCAGGTATAAATGTTGTTCTCCTAACAAGCCCAACACATAAAATTAGTCTTTTTGCCCCGACCTACCATCATGTAGACGATCATTGTGCAGATTTATCCCAAAGTACTGGCATAAATCAAAGCATACTCAATATTCGTATTATCGTATGTATCTTTGCCTTGCACAAGACAATTCATACATGCCCCATTCTCTAAGCCCGAGATTCAAAGAGATTGCCTACACCAATCAGCAACTCAATCCAATTGGAGATTTTCTCCTGAGACTTGCCGAATACATGATCAAGATTCGAAAATTTGACTATCCTAATCTGGAAGAGATCGAACACCTGCTTCAAGACTTTCGCCAGAATGGTCAAGACCCTCTGGGAGAATTGATCAGTAGCCAAAAAGTGTTGATAGACAAAAGCCCCTGCCAACACGAAGAGCCCAAACCAGCCATTCACTTTATTGAAGAGGACTTGTTAGCCGACACCTTCCATGCTTTCCATCTCAAAAGCTATGAGCATTTCGACAGACACACACTGCGAAACATTCTGCTGGAATGTATGAACTCAAAGGACCATGAGCTGGCCATCTCTCAATTGATCCAGCAAATGTGGGAAGACAAACAGATTGATGAAATCTGTCAGGTTGATGTGCCTGATCATATGCAAGAAGAATACCGCGAAATGTTTGGGCATGCGATCTTCCAACCAATACTGGACAAACTCAATGCGCTACAGGCAGTAGAGCAGCCAGATTTTGAATCATTCAACGATCAGGTGCGAGAATACAGCCAGGAGCGACTGGATATCCTGCTCAGCGAGGAAAAGAACATCACGACAATAGCTCGACTGCACGAAGTCTTCATCTGGCAATTGAAGCAATATTTCAGCGATCAGAAAGAGTTTCGCTGCAGCCTCACCTTTCTGCATGCGGCCCAGGAGATCATGGAAAAGTACGTATACGATCCCCTGAGTTACGCCTGGTGTCTTTGTTTTCAAAGCGATGCAGCAGAAGATGCAGGAGATCAAGAGGAGGCCCTGCGGCTGCTCAAGAAAGTCGAAGAAGTCATGGTCTATCAATCAGATAGGGATGCTAACGTTTCCGAATGGAAGCACGACCTTTCATTTGTCTATATCAGGTTGGCAGAAAAATACAAAGAGGCAGGACAAAGAGACCTGGCAGAGCAATTCGCTCTGGCGTCCACAGAAATGGCCTCCGAAGCCTATGCCGATCGACCGATGGAACAGGCCTATACTATCGCCTTGGCTGGTTCCTTTGTGCAGTTATGTGATATCTATATCTGGCTGGATTTGCACTCAGAGGCTCTTTCTGCAGTGAACTATGCAATAGAACTAATGGACATTCAGCTAAAAATGGAGCCGGATAATTTGTCGATAATTCAGCAATCTGCCCTAGCTTACCAAGCCAAAGTTTCCATAGTCCCGGATGAAGAAAAGACAGACCTGCTTCGTCATTCCATAAAGCTTCAAGAGTCGCTCTTTTGGGCAGACCCATATTCCCAGCATCGTTTCGACATCTTTGTGGATTGGATCTTTGTACTCATCCGTATGATCCCTCCCTACACCGATGAAGCATTGGATTTGATCGAACGTATGCACGATGTATCGAGCACCCATTATCAGCTATCAGGTGCTTTGAGAGCCAAAAGCGCACTCTGCGCTACCTATCGAGCATTAGGTAGAGAGCATTCTCATCGGGAAAACTTTATAGATGCTGTCCACTACTGCGAAGCCAATGTTCGATTCTGTAAGGAACTCATGCAGGAGCACTCAGATTACGAATTCTTGTATGAATACCTACATAAAGATTTAATCTCTCTGGCCACGGCAAAGCTCAAGAAAGGTATGGACCTTAGCACCTGGAAAGCCCACTATCTGGAGAGTTACCAGATCATTACCAGCCATCCCGAGCTCGCCGAAAACGGTGAGCTTGAAGAAGGTTACAAAATCATGTTGGATCTGGAGTACAGCGATGAAGAAATCTTCTCCAATCTTCCGCCCGGTGATCCTTTGATTGCAAGATTGAAGGCATAGGATTTTTTGGAGCTGAGCAGTATAGTCACGTGGCAGCGACCGTCCCGCCCTCCGCTAATACTCAGCACCCAGCTAGCTGCTCATGCCGGAGCCAGTCTGTCTCTCCTAAGGTCGAGCCAGCCCGGCTCTGGCATTCACCACGCTAGCTGGGCACCTCGTTCCGCTGCGACCGGGGCTATTGATCACCGTCAGTCGATCGCTCGACCGGCACTCCCAGGTTAATCCACCACATACCGTTCCTCCTTGTACCAATAGTGCATGGCAAAGAAGACCAAAGCTCCCACAAAAGTCAAGGCCACAAAGAACCAATAGTAATCAGCTCCGGAAAGCTTGAGGCTGCCATCATCGTTTTGGATGAAATAGTTGACCAACATGGCGACCACATTTCCCAGAGAGATACTGATCAAATAGTAGGTCATAATGAAGGACTTCATGCTCTTTGGGGCTTGTGTGTAGGCAAATTCCAGTGTCGTCACGGAGATCAATATCTCTGCTGCCGTCAGCAGCACATAACCGGCAAATTGATAAAGAATCGTAGGCGTCATTCCAGCCTGTATTTTGTATTCCGCCAGAGCACAAACAGCGAATGAACTACCCGCCAGTATCATTCCAACCCCAATTTTTCGAAGGGCGCTAAAATTGAAAAAGCGATTGATGACCGGATAGAAGATGTAGGTGAAGATCGGGATGAGCAAAAGAATGAAAGCAGGATTTACCGCATTCATCTGACCTTCCAGCAGTTCGAATTTGTAGAAGCCCAGATCTATATTTCGATCCATCTTCGTGGCCTGCTGCACCCACTTGGAACCTGTTTGTTCAAACAAAGACCAAAACAAGGCGGCAGATATGTAGATAGGAGCAAGGCTGATAATGGCCTTTTTTCCTTCGGGAGTCAGCAAGTCTTGAAAGTACTGCTTGATGCCTACGGGCTCCATCGATCGATAAGTATTGCGACCCATCCAAAAGATGATCGTTGCCAGCATCATGAGGATACCTGGCACACCGAAGGCCACAGAAGGCCCGTAATGTTCCAGCAACCACGGGGTCAGTAAGGCCGATATGAAGGCACCGATATTGATGGCGATGTAAAACCAGCCGAAGATTTTGTCCAGCAAACTTTCATTGCTTTTGCCAAACTGATCGCCCACATGGGCAGAGACACATGGCTTAATGCCTCCCGCCCCAATCGCGATCAAAGCCAGTCCAAGCGAGAGACCAACAGCGGTCTCATCAAAGGCCAGAGCAAGGTGTCCGAGACAATAAACGATTGAGAGAATAATGATGGTTTTGTACTTGCCCCAAAAGACATCTGCGATCAAGGCACCGAAGAGCGGCAGAAAGTAATTGGCTGTTGAGAATGCGTGAAACCATACATTGGCTTCTTCATCACTCAATGTTGCTGAATTACCATTGCTGTCTACCATGTACTGTGTCATAAATACCATCAAGATGGCCTTCATTCCATAGAAGCTAAATCGTTCTGCGGCTTCATTCCCGATGATATAGGGAATGCCAGGCGGCATTTTCTGGCTCTTCGCCGCTGTAGTCGTATTAGTCATTCTGGTCGTAAGCTTTTTTGGCGAGGGTGTAGAGAAGTACAAACAGTACCGCGGCGAATATTACACCCGGCAAACCGCCATAGCCTTCATCAACTAGCTTGAAAATGGTCGCATTGCCGGCGATGGCAAAAGGGATGGCCAAAAAGATGCCCATTAAGGCTTCGCCGGTAATGAGTCCGGAGGCGAATAGTAAGCCCGCTTGTTCACTTCTTGAGCTTTTGGCCTCGTGTGCCTCAGCGCTGTGTTTTGTCTTGTTTTTTCTGATGTAGCTTTCTACCAGCCATGCCAGTATGCCTCCCAGCATTATGCCGCTGTCCAGCTCGAAAGGCAAGTACATGCCCACTGCCACAGCTAAGACTGGAAGACGCCAAGTGGAGCCGCGACGCTCCTGATATTGATCGAGCAATATGATAATGATTCCAAGTACGACCCCGATAGCGATAAAGTCCCAGGGCAAATTGCCACCAAATACGCCTTCAGCCACACTTTGCATCAGTCCAGCTTGCGGCGCAGTCAGACTGTCTGGATACATTTCTGTTTTGGGGCCGAATCCAAACACACCGTGCAACAAAGACAAAACGACAGGTAGCACCAAAGCCGCGCCCAATACCCCAATCATCTGCATGATTTGCAGCTTTCTTGGCGTAGCACCCAACAGATGGCCCGCCTTCAGGTCCTGCATATTATCCCCAGCGATAGCAGCTGCGCAGCAAACCACCGCTCCAATCATAATGGCGGCAGCAGCTCCTGCGGCTGGATCATCCCCGCCCATCAAGGCCAATAGCACCAGCGAAGAAGTGAGCACCGTAGCAATTGTTACACCAGAGATCGGATTATTGGAGCTTCCAACCAGCCCGGCCATATAGCCAGCCACTGCTGAAAACAGAAAGCCAGCAACAACCATGAACAGGGCCATCAGTATGGAGATCGGTACGTTTTGTATCTCCCTCAGGTAGATAATAAATATGGGCACTACCAAAGCAGCAATACCAATCAATACCCAGGACATTGGAGTGTCTTGTTCTGTCCTTGGCTTACTGGAAATGTCCGCTGCCGTGGTGCTAAAAGCAGAGCGGGCCTCTGCTAGGGCAGAACTTAAAGCAGAACGAATACTCACCAGCGCCCAAAGCCCACCAACAAGCATAGCACCGGCTCCAAGATAGCGGATCTTGGCATTCCAGATCTCATAGCCCAAAGCGACGGGATCGGGGCCGGTAACCCCGGTCAAGGCCACATAAATTGGAATCGCGATCCACCAACTGATCACACCACCTGCAAAGACCAGGGTGGCGATTCTTAAGCCGATGATATAGCCTACAGCAAGCAGGGCAGGAGAACCATTTATGCCGAAATAGGCATAGCCTTTTCCACCCAGCAAGCTCGCCTTTTCCCAAATGCTATCAAACAATTTGAAACCCGTGTCGCCTATCTTCACTAGCGCACCCAGTAAAAAGCCAATGCCGAGATATTTGATCCCGCCACCGCCTTCTGTACCAGTCTTGAGTACCTCAGCCGTTGCGATGCCTTCCGGAAAGGTCAGCTTTTGGCGAACGATCAAAGCGGATCGCAGCGGAATGGTGAATAAAACCCCTAGAACACCCCCACACAGCGCAATGCCTGCAGTCTCAAAATAGTTGAAAGTGGTCCAGTAGTTCATCAGCACCAAAGCCGGGAAAGTAAAAATGACACCAGCGGCTAATGACTCACCAGCAGAAGCAGCTGTCTGAACCGCATTATTCTCCAGTATGTTACTCTTGCGAAAGAGCTTGAAGATAGCCATGGAAATCACTGCTGCTGGAATGGAAGCCGAAACCGTCATGCCCACCAGCAATCCCAGATAGGCATTGGCTGCAGCAAGCACGCCGGACAAAAGAAAGCCGAGAATGACTGCTTTTACAGTTACCTCGGGTAAAACAGTTTCAGGACCAATATATGGTTTGGAGGAGTTTTCCATCAGCTATGCTGGATTTACTTGGTTTGGCGGATTAGGCTTCAATATTGCGGAGTAATTGTCGTTGATAAACAGTCAATCACTAAAAATAGCCATTTGCCTATAATTAGGCCTAAAATCGTGATTCTATTTAAACGATAAGGTCAGCTACCTTATCTTAGCAGTTAATCTCAATATCATGTATTTAGGTGTCCTTGCAGCGATGCTTCGTATCAAGATGGAAGAGATGAAACACAAAACACACATAGCATGAAATTTTCCAATTGGCTTTCCGTCCTCTTTTTGTTCTGCTTGCTGGGCTTTGGCAGTAATGTTTATGCTCAGGATATCTTGATTCCCGGCACTGGTGGCAGTGGCCAGGAAAAAACCGACACAAAGGAGGAGGATGATCGGAACGATAGCAAAACCAACACCGGCACAAGCACAAATTCTGGAAAGAGCAGCAAATCTAATTCGGTCAAGCCAGGACAAAGCAAAAAGGTGGATGTGAAGGGTGGTCAATCAGGATTTGATTGGGGCAAGGTCATCCTGGAACCAAACTTTGTATTCAATGGAGGCAATGCAGGTCTCATGGCAGGCTTAGGATTTGTGGCAGGTTATCGGTTTACGCCGAAAATGGAAGCGGCAGCAGGTCCGGACTATTTGTATGTAAGTCGAAATTGGAGGGATCTTAATGGTAACCTGGTAAAGCAGACTTCCTCCTCAATCGGTTTGCGGGCACTTGCCAGAACAATGGTGATGGAGTCCATCTTTGCACATGCGGAATACCAGCACTATCGCCACAAATTTAATGACAATCCCAATGCAGTGATAGAACGAAGGTTTCCAATCGGTGGAGGTTTTAGACAAAGAATGGGAGGCAATACATTTATGAATGTGATGTTGCTTTACGATGTCTTATATGATGAAAACGGATCTAACACTGTTGCCCTTAGCCCCTTCGTTTACAATGTATCCTTTACAATGGGAGGAGCAGCCAGCAGTTTTGGTCGTGGTGGCTTTGGTCGACGATAAGAATCGGTAGAAATCATATTTTAACAAAGACAGGCCGTGAACCTCAAATCCCTGCAAGAGCAGTGACTTGAGGTTCACGGCTTTACTATTTACAATGTCGCCAAATCACTTTAGCCATTGCTGCCAGCCACAGGGATAAGTTTTTAGGACAATTTTCACTAACTTCCCTCCTAATTCTCACACATATAGACTGCTGCACATAGTCGTCCTAATTAAAGCCATACTCACATGAGTAGAATGTTTTTCCTCCTTATGCTCTCTCTCCTTAGCAGTGTATCTGCATTTGCTCAGGGAGACCAAGGGCTCGATGCCAAGATTAACGAGTTTTTTGGCTGGCTGACCGGCCCCTTTGTCAATACTATTTTTTGGGCAATCCCCTTTTCCGATACCATTCAGATTCCATGGGTGCTTTTCCCATTGGTTTTGGGAGCACTCTACTTCACCTTCTACTTTAAGTTTGTCAATCTTGCACACTTTAGTACGGCTATAAATGTGGTTAGAGGCAAGTACGATGACCTTGAAAAGGGTGGACGTACAGACATCTCTCAAGGCTCAGTTTCTTCTGTAGATGGGGATAATCCAGATACCATTAGAATAGAAGGACACGACGGAGAAGTCTCGCACTTTCAGGCTTTGACAGCTGCACTGTCCGGTACGGTTGGACTCGGTAATATTGCCGGTGTGGCCGTGGCGCTATCCCTCGGTGGTCCTGGAGCTACCTTCTGGATGATTGTTTGTGGACTGCTAGGTATGTCTTCCAAGTTTGTGGAGTGTACCCTGGGGGTAAGTTACAGAGAGATCGATGAAACCGGTAAGGTCTATGGTGGTCCGATGTACTACCTAAGCAAGGGACTAAAAGAAAAAGGATTTGGTGGTCTGGGTAAAGTATTGGCCGTGATATTTGCAATCATGTGTATTGGTGGTTCCTTCGGTGGTGGCAACATGTTTCAAGCCAATCAGGCCTATGCTCTCTTTTCAAAAGTGACACAGACCGATCCTGGTTATGGTTGGTTGTTTGGACTCATCATGGCAGTGTTGGTTGGTATTGTAATTATTGGTGGTATCAAGAGCATAGCTAAGGTTACCGACAAGATCGTTCCTTTCATGGTAGGTGTTTATGTGATCGCTGCTTTGGCTGTGTTGCTGATGAATGCTTCTTTAATTCCAGCAGCTATAGGCACCATCATTTCAGGAGCCTTTACACCTGTCGCCATTGGTGGAGGATTTGTTGGAGTGCTCATACAAGGATTCAAAAGAGCCGCCTTCTCCAATGAAGCAGGTATCGGATCGGCTTCTATCGCTCACTCAGCCGTAAAGACACAGCATGCAGCAAGCGAAGGACTAGTCGCGCTTCTAGAGCCATTCATTGACACCGTAGTGGTATGTACCATGACTGCACTCTTGATCGTCATCACCAATATGGACGGCGGTATCATGACTTACGGTACCAAAATTCCGGATGGCGTGAAAGCCACCTCAGATGCCTTCGCTACCAGCTTCAGCTGGTTCCCATGGGTCTTGATGATCGCAGTGGTTCTCTTTGCCTTCTCCACCATGATCTCTTGGTCTTATTATGGTTATCAGGCATGGACCTATCTCTTCGGTCGTAGCAAAGCCATGGAGCTCCTCTACAAGGGACTCTTCTGTGTTTTTGTCGTGATTGGAGCCTCCGCAAGTCTTTCAGCCGTTATCGATTTTTCCGACGCGATGATCTTCGCCATGCTCGTTCCGAATATGATCGGACTCTTCTTCCTTGCTCCTAAAGTGAAGGAAGAACTGAGCAATTATCTAAAAGTGATTAAGCCGGATAAATACCGGTAGGCGGGCGCGGTATTGTCTGATGATTTTGACTTCGCTGATTTCATTTGTATAGCTAAAACAAATGCCTTGGTAGTTACGTGTTCGTAGCGTCCAAGGCATTTTTTTGCTTAGAACTGTCCGAGACAAGGATGTATAACTGAGATCTTTTCCTGATTTAGGCGATACAAATCGGATCTCAAGGGAAATTATTCCAGAAAAAAGTTATGGAATCAAAGCACTCGTCACAAAGATTGACTTGTAATTGTCAGTTATACAAAGTATAATTGGTGATAGATATCGCACAATATGACTGTAAAACTAAAAAGGTGGGGTAATAGTCTGGGACTTCGTATTCCACATCAATTAGCGAAGGAACTTTCGCTTAGCCCGGAACAAGAATATACAATCACGGTTGTAGATGGATCATTGCTCGTAAGTCCTGTCGAAAAAATGTCATTGGACCAGCTCCTGGAAGGAATGTCGAGAGACATGGGACATGAAGAGCAAACAACAGACTTTGTTGGCAAAGAGAGATATTGGGAGGCCGATGAGTAGTTATCTTCCTAAGCGCGGCGACATCGTCTGGATCAACTATGATCCAAGGCTTGGACATGAACAATCCGGTAAACGCCCTGCAGTAGTATTGTCCAATACTAAATACAATGATTTGACAGGCTTGATGATCAACTGCCCGATAACAAGCAAACCAAAAGGTTATAGGACCGAAGTCCCCCTGTCCCCTGCTCTGAAAACCAAAGGCGTCATATTAAGTGATCATATTCGAACACTGGACTGGACAGTCAGATCTGTTCATTCTTCTGGTGAACGTGTTTCTGAAGACACACTGAATGCGATCATGGAACGACTTATTCTCCTCTGTTCTGACTGATTGCCATTTGCGTAAGCAAGAAGGCACAAGTGCCTAATCAGCCTGCCTCCTTTCAACGAAATAGTAGAGGCTAGCCCATTGCAATTGTTAGTCTTGGTTACTTTTTCATGCCCTGCCCATAAGCGATCTTGAAAAAAAAATTGCTTCAAAATGTGGAATCTGCGATCGGCAGTACTCTATAGGTTGAAACAAATTTTTTCTCATGAAACCAATCAAAGAGTACCTGACCTTTTCGGCCAGCGACAGAAACGGAATGATCATTATCATCCTCATCCTTTGGACCATAGTATTGCTACCCAGATATTGGCCTGAAAAGGAGTTGAGTAAAGATGCTTCGGCGCGATTCCTTGAAATCGCTGACTCCCTTCAGCGGAACCGCCAGCAGCTAGCTAGCTCTGGAAACAAGTATCAAAAGCCATCCGAAGGACAGGACTGGAAAGAACCCAAAGACCCTGTCAAACTATTTCCCTTCGATCCTAATGATCTGGACTACGACCAGGCTGTGGCTCTGGGTATCCGCACACGCGTAGCACGAACCATCGAAAAGTACCTCAACAAGGGCGGGCAGTTCCGCAAAGCCAAAGACCTGCAAAAGATCTACGGAATGGATGAGGATACCTATGCCCGACTAGAGCCTTATATCCGCATTGAAAGTAGCTCCAATACCCTGGCGTCACAAGAAATCAGCCAAGCAGAAGCCAAGGAAAGCCCACCCAAGTCCATCGGAGGATTGGTAGAGCGTAAGCCAGCACCAGTGCAAGAGCAAAACGAGGACAAGAAGTCGCGTGGTAAAGACAAGCCCAAGAAGGAAAAGACTGCCAAGAAGCGAAAGATGCCCTGGATCAAAAAGCCAATCGACATCAACAACGCAGATACAGCCCAATGGAGAAAAATTCGTGGCATCGGCTCCGTGCTCGCCAGTCGCATAGTCAAGTATCGTGACCTACTTGGGGGCTTCGTGCGCAAGGATCAGATCGCTGAAGTCTACGGAGTGGAGGCCCAACTCGCTCAGGAGATAGACGAGGTCCTCTTCAAAGATTCCTCCTTCAAGCCCCGACAAATCAACATCAACACCGCCGAGTTTGGACAGCTACTAAAACACCCCTACGTGGCTTACGAAGACGCCCAAAAGATTGTCAACCTACGCAGTAAGGGAGGAGACTTTGGAAACATTGACGAGATCAAATACAGCAATGCCATGGATCATGGGAAGTTTGAAAAGTTGAGGCCCTATTTGACTGTAGAGTAACAC
>JAHDDV010000530.1 GCA_020629205.1 Chitinophagales bacterium
TGAATGGTACAGGTGTAGGAACATATACTGCTCCTTCGCATTGAATATCTACAACATTGTCGAGAGTGACAGGGGTACAGCCCGGATCTGTAATATCAATAGACACACAAAGACTATTTGGATCTGGTCCCGGCGCTGCAGCTAGCCCATCGACTGTCAAGGTAACAGCAGCTGGATCATCCATAAAGGTCCAGCAGAGTTCTATTGGGGCAATTCCGGGTACATAGCAAATATCTGCAACTGCAGGAGAGAGCATTAGTTCAGGGCACAATGGACAGGTGTCACAACCCGGCACTACCTCAATACCAGTCTGAGGATCATAAACACAAGGTGCGGCTGGAAAATCAGCTGCTGGCACTGACCATTGATAGCTGCCTTCTACGGGCGGACAAGCATCTACTGGTGCCAGCACCCAGTCTTCTGTGATTGTCAATGGACAGGTACCTGGCATAATCACTGGAGGCATGCTGCAGCCCGAAGAAGTGGCCACAGATACAACAAAAGCTGCTGGATCCGGGAAGACTGTAAAGGGCAAATCTACTATTCCTTCAATCGCAACACCGTCGCAAGTCGCTACTACAACATTTGGCACAGCTAATAGATCGCAACCGGGATCCGGCACGGTTAGCATTACACAGAGTGTATTTGCTGCTGCACCTGGAGTGGCAAGTACTCCATCTAAAGTTAGCATTACAGACGCAGGATCCAGATCAAAAGTCCAACAAAGTTCAATCGGGGCGAGACCTGCTGAGTAGCAAAGGTCATTCACAGTTGGGCTGCTGACCAATAGCGGGCAGCATTCTTCACAGCCAGGCACTACTTCAGCGCCCATTTGTGCATTATAAACGCATGGTGCCCCTGGGAAATCCGGTGCAGGTGCTGACCATTCATATGTGCCTTCTATCGGAGGACAACCTGTGATCGGAGCATCAACTGCCCATCCCTCCGTAAGTACAACAGGGCAGGTGCCTTGGGTAAGAACAGGGGGTACTTCACATCCAGTCGATGCTGCTACATCGATTTGAAATAGTGCAGGATCAGGATAAACCGTGAACGGAGCTGCTGGAACAGCGATCGTTTGACCTCCAGAACAGCTTGCGACAACTGTGCCTGCGACATCTAGAGATGCACAAGCTGGATCCGGGATCGGGAAAGGCACACAAATTTGAGTTGGGCTGGCTTCAACACCAGCCAATCCTTCATAGGTCAAGGTGACTTCAGCCGCAACCGGCAGATCTAGATCAAAACAAACGTCAATTTGAGACCCGTCAAAACACAGATCAGCTAGCATAGGAGCTGTTATAACTGGAAGTACCTCACATCCGGGGACTGCCTCTGAGCCTGATTTAGGATATCCACAGTCTATCAAATATGGAAAGGGTGCGTCGGCACTCCACTCGTACAGTCCATCTACAGGAATACAGCCATCCACAGGCTGAGGATTCCAGCCTTCTGTAATATCCATCGGACAGTCATCTACAGTGACTACTGGAGCTAGACTACATCCTGCCGAAGCAACAGCTGTGATTGTGAAACGACTAGGGTCAGGATACACAGCAATCGGGTCAAGCGCAATTGGATAGTCCACAGTTGATCGAACCGTTTGACAGACGAGCCCGATAAAGATGATATTCTCACATCCTTCAGGCTCTGAGCCATCACAACATGTGATATCATTTATGGTTACATTCGCTGTTTCCGTAGCACAAGTATTATTGGTGGCTGTCACCTGAATACATAATTGTGAACCAACTTCAAGAATATCAACCACTGGATCTACGCTTAGTCCAGTAACTGTGTAGTCAAAATTTAGACAGTTGATATCTACATTCAAGATATCGAGGCAAAGTTCCACTGTTTCTCCACTGCAAACTTCAGTGGGAAAAGCTAATGGACCAGGATCCCCGTCGAGCTGAAGACATTGCGCATTTGCAAATGCCAAACTGCAACAAATCACGACAATCGTGGTACAGAATAAATAGAGTTTACGAATACTTTTCATAGGATTTTTTTGAGTGAATCGTCAGCAGAAACGATCCTCGATTTGTTAATGATAGCGAGTCGAAAACGTCTCTCTTGACTACTTACGCATCGTCGCTTGAGAGCATATTTGCTTATCAGTATAGTTATTCGAAAATTAATGCGAATTATTGAGCATTTTGCAGTACAATTTTGCGCTGTTGTTGAAGCAAAAAGGGGGAATAACGTATCATAACAAGCTGAAGACTTGCTATCAACATATTGATTATCAACCTATTGAATAGGCCATTGAGACAGTCAGGGAGCTGAAGTGCAATTGAGTACTGGCGCTAATAGAGTAGAATAATGTATCAGTGGAGACAAAATATTCACTTCAATCGAAACCCATTGCGTTAATTTTTCAATTATAACCCTTCCCAATAGTCTAGTATTTCCCAGACATATACTGCTGATTCATGGCCATTTATGAGCATTTGAGCACAAATACCGGGTTTGGAAGGCCCTTAGAGAGCGCGTGTAGA
>JAHDDV010000101.1:0-4226 GCA_020629205.1 Chitinophagales bacterium
CGCGCTCCATACAGGGCCATTCAATAACCCATCACAGATAGGGACCAAGATTATCCATGGCAAGTGACCCTGCCGCGCTAATACTATCAGAGATTTGAATTTCTATAGGCGCGCTGCGACATTGATATATCGCTGAACCTCCTGGCTTATACTAAGCTCATGATACACCCTTCACCTACTGAATAGTCCTGCACTATACTGTTTTTCTCATTTTGGACTAAACTTAATGGCTCCTAGCCCATCTAAGCTTACATTAGAGAAAAATTATCATTTAAAAACGCTCTTTACAAAATGAAGCACCTTTTTCAGACAATTATCAGCAGCTTATTTTTGATGGCTATTCTAGCCGTTTCAGTAAATGCACAGGATCGCCTTCCTGATTTGGAATTGAATACTGTCGATGGAGAAACCATTAATATCTCCGAATACGGTGAGAACGGTAAAATCACTATCTTCTCCTTTTGGGCTACCTGGTGTGCTCCATGTAAAAAGGAGCTAAACAATATCTCGGAACTAGCAGAAGGCTGGGCAGAAGATCTAAATACAGAGGTAATTGCGGTCAACATTGACGATCAGCGAAACCTGGCCAAAGTAAAGCCATATGTAGATGGCCGAGCTTGGGAGTTTCCTTGTCTTACCGATCCCAATGAAGATCTGAAGCGAGCATTGAATTTCCAAAGTATCCCATTCACAATTGTTGTGGATCAAGAAGGGGACATTGTTTACGAGCATTCTGGCTATGTGGAAGGTGATGAGTATGAGTTGGAAGAGTTCCTTGAGGAACTGAATGAGGAATAGTTCTTTTGATGACGGATGACGGATGACTTTGTGCTTTGAGCCTTGTCTGCAGTAATCGATTCGTTTTGATATAGGGTCCTGTAAGGGCTACTTGCTTTCGCAAGTGGTTTTTACAGGACCTTTTAGCGTTTGGTGTATCTAACCTTCAATCACAATTTCCTGCACATTTGAATAGCAGGATTTTTGATCTTTTACAAGAATCTGAAGCGTCTGACCCAAATAGACTGGGTAGTAGTAGGCACCGGTGGCCCCAAAATTAAGTCCGCCATTCAAAGATACCGTGTAGGGTTCGGTCCCTCCACTTATGTCGACATGCAGGATGGCTATGCCATTGCTGGCACTCACATTGCTGAGATCCATCTCAAAGGAAATGGGCTGCTGCACTTCGATTTCCAGCTCACCGGATCTACGTCCTTCTTCATCCATAAAGACCAATTTATTCTCACCGGACTCCAAGAGCCAGCCTTCTTCCGACTTGCTGACAAAACGGTCATTGGCGAACAAAAAGAAGGGGGCCTGGCCACAGCTGACATAGTCAAGACGCAGAAAGGCGCCACCCTCAGCTGCGCAGTCGAGCGAATAAGCCAGTAACATTGGAACAGCATTGGTGATGATGGTGTCACTGATCAAGCCTTGACTATCGCGTAGACAGAGACGATTCAGTCCAACTTTTGGTAGCTCCAGAGAATCTCCAATGCTGTAGGACTGGAAGGGTCCATCATTGATGGCCACCTCATAGGGTTTCTCCCCCCCCTCAGGATAGAGCAGCACTGCCATGCATTTCGTCTCATAGTGAAAGCTGAGGCCTGCATGCTCCATCTCCTCTGATGGCTCCTTTGGTTCCATAGTGGGTTCCTTCTCACAAGAAAGCAAGAGCAATAGAAGCAGGATTACACAAAGTATATAGGGTCGCCAGATCATAGTTGGTCAATACATGTACAAATTAAGCCTATTTCGTGGAAAAGTCAGGCGAGACCTGCCCAGTGTCACCCAGCCTACCCTTGCCGAAATTAAAACTGGAATGAGGCATGATTAGGCAGCATAAAGCATATTTTGTGGTAACTAACATCGGACCATGAAGCAGATTACTTTATTGATCCTGAGCCTGTTGATGCTGTTTACACAGACCAGCTCCGCTCAGAATGATGCTGGCAAAGGTTACTTTTCAGGCGACCTCATGTTAAATGCCAACTTCTACCAACGTGATTCCATCATCGGAGCTGCCGGCAACCCCTTCTACGACAATCTGTTAACTGGTGGTGAGTCTTGGTTTACTGTCAACTATACAAAGCCAGATGCAGACTTAAGTGCAGGTATCCGATTCGACGCTTTCCTCAATAGCAACATATTCAATCCAGTAGAGCCTGTCAATGGGATGGGCATTGGCTATTGGTACATCAAGAAGAAAATCGGCAAGCTTGATCTACAAGCCGGCTATTTCTACGACCAGTTTGGAACAGGAGTGATTTTCCGAGCCTATGAGTTGCGACCACTAGGGATTGATCAAGCCATCAAAGGAGTTAAAGCCGGTTATGAATTGACAGACAAGATCTATGTTAAAGCATTCATGGGCAAACTCAAAAACCGGTTCGAAACCTATGATCCCATGATCATGGGCGGAAGCATCGAAGGCAATTACAAGCTGGGGGAGAAGCTATTCCTATCTCCCGGCGCGGCCATTATCAATAGAACCATGGATCAGTCTTCCATGGATAATATCGTGGCCACCATTGAGGCCTACGACGACCTTGCCGACCGTTTCATTCCGAAGTATAATGTCTATGCCTACTCCTTCTATAATAGTCTCTCTTTTAAGAACATCAACTGGTTTGTAGAATACTCGGCTAAGACACGGGATGTGCTGGTAGACTTGCAGGGTAAGTTGATTGATACGGATGGGCATACGGCTTATACGAGCCTATCTTACTCGCAAAAGGGATTTGGGATTACCTTTCAAGGAAAGATCACCGACAATTTCACTTTCCGTACTTCTCCCAATGAGACCTTCCTTCGTGGGATGATCAACTATTTGCCTTCCCTCTCTAAGCAGAACTCCTTCAGATTGCCTGCACGCTACGCTGCCGTCACTCAGGAATTGGATGAGATTGCCTGGCAAGCGGATGTCGTGTTTACCCCTAAGAAGGGACTGTCTATCAGCGCCAATGTATCGGATATCAAAACCAGCGATGGAGAGAAGCTATTTCGGGAATACTATTTGGATGTAGACTTCAAGAAGAAAAAAGCCCCCTGGCACGCGATAGTTGGGGTTGACTGGCAAGATTATAATCAATTGGTGTACCAGCAGGAAGGACATTTTGTACATACACTCACGCCCTTTGTGGAGTTTGACTACAAGTTTACAAGAAAGAAATCGCTGCGATTAGAAGCCATGTATATGATCACAGAACGAGACAGAAAAGTCTTTGGGAAGGACGATCCAGAAGAGCGACAGGACTTGGGAGACTGGATCTTTGGTCTTTTGGAATACAATATTGCACCTAAGTTCTCCTTCTCAGTAACAGACATGTACAATCCGGATGATAATGAGCATTATTACTCTGCGCTTGTAGCCTACACCAAGCGAGCCAACAGAATGACCCTAAGCTACGTTAAGCAAGTAAGCGGGGTCGTATGTACTGGTGGTGTATGCCGATTTGAGCCCGCCTTTAGCGGTGCCAGATTTAGCCTGACTTCAAGTTTCTAAGCGTTTCAGCATAACAAAAACGAAATTGGACCATGTTTTTAAAAAATCTCAAATTCATTGGCCTCCTGCTTTCAGCAACTCTACTATTTAATGCTTGCGATGAGGTAGGTCCTGCAGTCAACCTGCAACCCAAAGTAGAGGATTACTTCTTTGCTGATCAGGTAGAAGCCAAGCAAGACAGACGGGTAATTCTGGAGGAATTTACTGGTGTTAAATGCACCAATTGCCCAGATGGTCATGATAAAGTGAAGGAGCTCTTTGATCAGTACGGGGAGCGCTTCACCTCGGTGGCCATGCATGCTGGAGGTCTGGCTGGATTCATCGAAGGCCACAGTGTTCAAAACATGATGACTGATGAGGGAACCCAATTGCATATTGAGTTTGGAAATAGTGGCCAGCCTAGTGCCATTATTGATCGTGTACAATACGAAAACGAAAACAACTTCTTTATCTACAGTCGAGTGGCTTGGGGATTGAAGGTAGAAGAGCGCATGGAGGTGCCTTCTGAATGTAATATCACGATCAACCCAGTAATGGTGGAATCATCGGATAGTCTTGGGATCGAAGTGACCATCCACTATACAGAAGATTTACCGGAAGACCACTACATAACCGTCGGCGTTCTGGAAAACAAGATTATCGACGCACAAAAACAACAGGATGATAGCATCATCGATGATTATGAGCACAATCATGTTATGCGTAAGATGATCACTGGTTTCAA
>JAHDDV010000101.1:4326-11796 GCA_020629205.1 Chitinophagales bacterium
TCATCGATGATTATGAGCACAATCATGTTATGCGTAAGATGATCACTGGTTTCAATGGCGATTTGTTGATCGGACAAGACTTTCCGAAGTCACCGGGTCTTACAGTAGTCAGAAACTTTGGATTGGCGGAGATTCCCGAAGAATGGAACCGCGATAATCTTGAGCTCTATGCTTTTGTGCATCGTCGTGGAGATGTAAAAAATGTGCTGCAATCGGCTGTGGTACACTGGCCATAAGCAATCAAAATCACTTTGTGTCAGAGGACAAAAGTCTCATTTCACGGATAAAAGATACGGCAAGCCCTAAGGATATAGTTTATCTTTAGGGCTATTGCTTTGCTAGTGTCTAGTGCTGCTAAACAACTTCTTGTCCGACAGGGCGCGAGGCGAGGATGGAAGATTGCCTTCGATACTAGCTAGCAAGGACGGATGAATGTCATCCACCGATTCATAAACCCTAAAACCTGAAACAATGCTTAAGCCCAAATTGCTTCTACTGCTAAGCCTAATCATTACCGGATTCTTATTCACGGCCTGCGAAGAAGTGGGTCCGGCTGTAAACCTGGAACCCAAGCCTGCTGAGGAAGTCATTCAATCGGAGACCACGCCTGTGAAACAGTCTCGTCGTGTGATCCTGGAAGAATTTACTGGAGTAAAATGTACCAATTGTCCAAAGGGTCATGAAATAGTCGCTGACTTCGTTTCTGAGCTTGGACTGCAGTTTACCTCAGTGGCTATTCACCCTGGTGGCCATAACCTTACCTGGATGGCGGACCACAGTGTGCAGGACCTGACAACCGAAAAAGGAGGCCGTATGTTTCAGCAGTTTGGGAGCGGCGGTCTGCCAGCCGGTATGATCGACCGGGTACATTTTGCAACAGAATCGCAGCTTGCCCTGACCTTTAGCAAATGGGCTGCTCGTGTGCAGGAGCGTTTGATGGCTCCGACCGGCTGCAATATCTCTATGGACAGTCAACTGTTTGAATCTTCGGATAGTCTCGCGATTACCATCACGATCGATTATACCGAGGACCTCGATGAGGACCATTTCATCACGGTAGGAATCACTGAGGATGATATCATTGAAGCGCAAAAACAACCGGATGCAACCGTCATTGAGAACTATAGGCATAAGCATGTACTACGAAAGGTCTTGACCGGGTTTCAGGGAGATATCATCATTGGACAAAACGAACCCAAGACTAAAGGACTCACAGTTATTCGTCGCTACAGCCTCACTGATATTCCGGAAGAGTGGAATCGTGAAAATCTGGGGATTTATGCAATGGTGCATCGACGTGGTGAGGTGAAGGAGGTCTTGCAGTCCGCTGCTATACATTGGCCGGAGTAGGGGTAGGGATCTCGCTGTTTGAAGACGCATGCAATGCAAGGTTGTCCCGAGAAAAATTGATTTCAAGCTTAGAACCAATGATAGCTTAATTTGGTGCTGAAAAGGCGTTTTTTCAATTGTAGCCCCCCTCTTATATCTTGAATCTATTGCTCGCTTGTACCAGACCGCAGAGCGGTCAAATTATGGTAGCCCGGGATGCAATCCCGGGTAAGCATACAACCGAACAATAAGGCGCGCCCAGATATTCAATACGCTGACTATGCTCTCTCGCGCCTGAGCCATATGTTTTGCTAGTGACCTCAAGCAATCCAGTTGACATAGTCACAAGCCACGTTGCCACAGAAGATTGGACCCATACTGGGCCCATTTCATGGGCATCTATGGACCATGGGTTGCACCCATGGCTATCATAATTTAACCGCTACGCGGCCTATGTGAACGCCCAAAAAAACGTTAATTCGTTCAACGTACTGAACGAATTTAGCTGAATTCGTTCAATACGATGAATGAATAACAACCTCAAGCAGTCCCCCTTGGCAATGCCGCCACGAGCAATACTGGTGAGAAATAGCCCCGATAGAAGAGGAAATGGCAGTGCCGGATGCAGGACTGAATGTGCCGCCAATGCTGGCTCGCAGCGAATGCGCAGAGACGGCAGTGGTGGATACATGAAGCCTGCAGGCGGTGCTGACATTGGAACGGATAGCGGGTCATCCATTGCCACGACCCGATCTGATGCGCTCCAAATCCTTATTAGGGAATATGTCGGCATAATTGTAGAGATAGACGGAACGCAGGAACTCATTCTTGTGTTCGGTTTTTATTTCCCAATCTCTTGCATTTACTTGTATTTTTGTGCTTTCAAAAAATCGACCCTGCGGTGAGGCTGCATGGGTGAAATCTTGACGAATGAAAATTTCTTATAACTGGCTTAAGGATTACCTGAATATTGATCTTCCTGCGGAGGAGGTGGCTGATATATTGACACAGATCGGTTTGGAGGTAGAAGGTGTGGAGAAGCACACGACTGTAGAGGGCGGATTGGAAGGTCTTGTGGTCGGGCATGTGAAGACGGCGGAACAACATCCGAATGCGGATCGACTGCGCGTAACTACCGTGGACGTGGGGCAGGATGAACCATTACATATTGTATGCGGTGCGCCTAATGTGGCTGCAGGACAAAAAGTTGTCGTAGCTACTGTGGGGACGATGCTGTATCCAACTGAGGGAGATCCATTTAAGATAAAGAAGGGTAAGATTCGTGGAGAAGTGTCTATGGGAATGATCTGTGCCGAGGATGAAATTGGTCTTGGGCATGAGCATGATGGCATCATGGTGCTTGCGGAGGAGATTGCGGCTGGGACGCCTGTGCGGGAGGTGATTGATATCAAGGAGGATTATATCATCGAGATTGATCTGACGCCCAATCGATCAGATGCCACTTGTCATATTGGTGTGGCAAAGGATCTGGCTGCTGCATTGCAGATTGCCAGGGGAATGGATGTGGTTGTGCAGATGCCGGAGAAGGCAAAAGCAGAGGCCGGCAGCGGTATGGATATCAGTGTGACGGTGAAAAATACTAGGCTATGTCCTCGATATAGTGGCGTGGTCATTAAAGGTATCGAGGTGAAGGAGTCGCCGGAATTTTTGAAAGACCGACTGACGGCCATTGGGGTTAAAACGATCAACAATATTGTGGACATCACCAATTTCATTTTGCATGAGATGGGCCAGCCCTTGCATGCATTCGATGCGGCGAAGATCAGCGGGGGAAAGGTGATTGTGGATACCTTGCCGAAGGATACTGGTTTTGTGACTTTGGATGGTGATGAGCGAAAATTGAGTGAGGAAGATTTGATGATTTGCGATGCGGACATGAATGGTATGTGTATCGCTGGTGTGTATGGTGGTCTTGGATCAGGTGTGACGGATGCTACTACTAGTATCTTTTTGGAGTCTGCTTGTTTTGATGCTGTAAATACCCGACGAACTTCACAGCGTCACCAGTTGCGCACGGATGCAGCGATGCGATTTGAAAAGGGTGTAGATCCGAATGGTTGTATGGATGCGCTTCGTCGTGCTACTGACCTGATACTTGCATATGCCGGGGGAGAAGTGGCCTCTGATTTTATTGACATCTATCCGGAGCCGATTGCGGAAAAGGAGATTTTGGTGAAGTATAAGCATGTCACCAGATTGCTGGGTATTGATATTCCTATGGAAGAGATTCGTCGGATATTGACTGCATTGGAGATGGAGCTATTGTCTTCTGATGAGGAGTCGGTGATGGTGCGTGTGCCCAGTAATAAGACGGATGTATATCGAGAGGCAGATGTGATTGAGGAGGTGTTGCGCATTTACGGCATTGATCGAATTCCCTTCAAGTCTACGATTAGTTCTTCGATTTCCTTCCTCGACAAGCCTAGTCGCTATCAGGTAGAGAATACGATTGCAGACTTTCTTGCTGGGCGTGGCCTACAAGAGATAATGGCGCCTTCAGTAAGCAAGTCTAAGTACTACTCTGTTGAGCAAAAGACTGGCGGCATGGTGGGTCTGCTGAATAGTATGAACTCTGAGCTGGATGCCATGCGCATGGAGATGGTGTATAGCGGATTGGAAGTGATTCACCACAACCAAAACCACAAGAATCACGATTTGGCGATGTTTGAATTTGGTACGACCTATCATAAGGTCGAAGAGGGTTATGAAGAGCCAAGACATCTGACGATTTACCTGACCGGGAAGTCGACAGGGGAGCATTGGAAAGAGAAGCCTGCAAAGACAGATTTTTACGATATCAAGCGCATCGTGGATGAATTGATTGCCCGACTAGGATTGAAAATCAATGCTACAGAGCCTTGCGAAGATTTTCCATTTGCCTATGGTTTGCAGTACAAATGCCAGAACAAGCCTTTGGTCAAATTTGGTCTTTTGCATGCTGAAGTACTGAAGCAGCTGTCTGTAAAAGCTCAGGTCTTTTATGCCGAATTTAAAGTGAAGGGTATCCTATCTGGCCTGAAGTCGAAGAAGCTGAAATATGCAGAAATCAACAAGTTTCCGAGCATGCGTCGTGATCTTGCCTTGGTAATAGACGAGGGAGTGAGCTTTGAATCCATCCGAAGCATGGGTGCAAAGGCCGGCAAACATATCTTGCAGGATATCAACCTCTTTGATATTTTTCAGGATGAAGAGAAATTGGGTGCGGGCAAAAAGTCATATAGTGTTAGCTACCTGTTTCAGGATGCCAAGAAAACATTGAAAGATAGTGATGTTGATAAGGTTATGAATAAACTCATGGCCCAATACGAGCAGCAACTGGGCGCTCTGATCCGCAAGTAGTGTGCGTTGTTAGTGGAATTAAATTACTAGTTTCGCCGCAGGTCATTTCCCTTTCGGTCCTTCAATGTCTGAATAAGGTAGGGATAATGAGAAAAAGCCGCCGATTTTTATTAATATTAGGCACTTATTAAGCCACTGTTTCTATGGGTACTCACATGCAAATTTTGAATAGCATTATGCGTAAGATTAATGCTATGATGGACCGCCAGCTAGAGCTGGAGGATCAACGAATCACCTTGTTGGAAGAAAAGGGTCGATTAATCGAGGAGCTGAAGAAGCAAAAGTCCTATATCGAGCAGTTGGAAAATGAGATCAAGATCTTGAAAGTATCCAAGGGAATCACTGGTGAAGGGCCCATCAATCCTGAAGCCAAGAAGAAGATCAATGAGCTGATCGATGAGATTGATCATTGTATAGCAGCGCTGGGATACTAGATCTTGTAGAGCATTAAAACAATAGGGATGAGCGAGGATGTGCTAAATATCAATGTAACGATCGCAGATCGGTCTTACAAGATGCGCGTGACTAGGGCAGAAGAAGAAAGTGTACGAAGATCAGTCAAGGAAATCAATGAACGGCTTAAGGGTCTTCAGAATCAATATAGGGCTAATGATAAGCAAGATTACATTGCTATGGCCTACTTGATGGACAAGGTGGATTCTATGTCCAATGAGACGAAGATTGTCAATGAAGACAAAGCACTTGGTACGAAGCTAACGGAGCTGGATGCACTGTTATCTGATTTTGTCGGGAAAGAGTAAGCAGTAGGCTATCGCCATCAATCTGCCGAGGCTGTTTCCCACCCTCCAATGAGAATTACATGAGCGCCGGGCGGCGGTCTATACCCCATCTCATCATATCCCCTGGTTTCGATTATTGGTTGGTCGAAAGACCGGCACTATGGATATGGACTCAATTTTTATACAAAACGATAAGTAATGGATATAAGCTATATCATTCCTATCGTCGGTTTGATCATTAGTCTGGTTGTGGGCTTCTTTATGGGGAAGTCTATTGCTGGCAAGAGTGTCGAATCGTTGATAGAGAATGCCAGGAAGGAGGCTGAGCTTGTCAAGAGCGAAGCCGCCAACGAGGGGGAAAGGCTTAAGAACGAAAAGGTGCTCCAAGCCAAGGAGCATGCCATGAAACTACAAAGTGAAACCGACAAAAAAGTCAACCAAAAGCGTAAATCGATAGACGATCTGGAACGCCAGATAAAGAAACGAAAGAATGAAGTCGCCCAAAAGGAAAACGCTTTTAAATCACAAGTAGCCGAAGTGGACCAGTCCCGCAAAAAACTCAAAGAGGAGAAATCCAAACTAGACCAGCAGCGGAACGATCTGAAAGCCAAGGAAGATGCCCTCGCAGAGAAGACAAACAAACTTAAGAACGAACAAAAGAAATTTGAAGACAAACTACAAACGGAATTAGAAAAGGTCGCTGGCCTTAGCAGAGAAGACGCAAAACAGCAACTGGTCGAATCGATGAAAGAGCAGGCCCGTACAAAGGCTATGACGCATATCAAGCAGACCATGGACGACGCCAAACTGAGCGCAAACCGAGAGGCTAAAAAGATCGTCCTGCAGTCCATTCAGCGTCTGGCAGCAGAACATGCGATTGAAAACTGCGTGTCGGTTTTCAATTTGGACAACGACGACATCAAGGGCCAGATCATTGGTCGGGAAGGTCGTAATATCCGGGCGCTGGAAGCAGCCACTGGGGTAGAAGTGATCGTGGATGATACGCCGGGAGCGATCATCATCTCCTGCTACGATCCAGTGCGGAGGGAGATTGCTCGTTTGTCGCTACAGCGATTGGTGGCAGATGGCCGTATTCACCCAGCCCGTATTGAGGAGATTGTCAATAAGACCCGCAAACAGCTCAATCAACACATTGTGGAGATAGGAGAGCGCACGGTGATTGATCTCAAGATTCACGGGCTACACAAGGACCTTGTACGAATGGTAGGGCGTATGCGTTATCGTTCTTCGTATGGTCAGAATCTCTTACAGCACTCACGTGAGGTAGCCAATCTATCGGCCATCATGGCTGCGGAGATGAAGCTGAGCAAAAAGCAGATTCAGCAGGCTAAGCGTGCCGGACTACTTCACGATATCGGTAAGGTAACCGATGAGGAGTCAGAACTCTCACACGCACTGATCGGCATGAAGCTGGCAGAGCGTTGGAATGAAAAGCCAGATGTGTGTAATGCCATCGGTGCTCACCACGATGAAATCGAGATGACCCACATTATTTCGCCCATCGTGCAGGCTGCGGATTCTATCTCCGGAGCAAGGCCCGGTGCCAGAAGGGAGATTTTTGAAGCTTACATGCAACGAATCCGCGAGTTAGAGGCTCTTGCTTTAGAATATGATGGAGTAGAGAAGGCCTATGCCATGCAGGCGGGGCGTGAACTACGGGTAATCGTTCAAAGTGAAAAGGTTTCTGATGAGAAGGTAGACGAACTTGCCTTTGAGATATCACAGAAGATCGAAGCAGACATGCAATATCCAGGTCAGATTAAAGTCAATGTGATCCGGGAGAAGCGGGCTGTTTCTTATGCCAAATAAGATTGATTGAACGTTTATGAAATGCGGGAGCGACTTCGGTTGTTCCCGCATTTTTTTGGTTGGGGCCCGAAGCCCATCGAAGCATCAAGTAAGGCTCATTGCAAACGCATCCAAGACGCATGCAATGCGTCTCTACAACAGAAAACACCTTGCTCATTGATCATTGATCCTTGATCCACTCACAGCCCAAACTCAAAACAAACCACCCGCA
>JAHDDV010000101.1:11896-15779 GCA_020629205.1 Chitinophagales bacterium
TTGATCATTGATCCTTGATCCACTCACAGCCCAAACTCAAAACAAACCACCCGCAGCTGCTTCCGCTGCAAAAGCACCTCCCCACGTCGCTCATAACCCAAGCCTTCGTACCAAGCAAGGACCCCAAGATTATCCGCATTGGCATCCAGTCGAATGGATTGATAGCCCGATTGACGGGCAAAGCGGTTAACAAAATCCATCACTTGCCTGCCATAACCCTTTCTCATGTGATCCGGATGGGTAGCCAATCGATGCACCAGCAACATAGACGAGGCCTCGCCAACCCAATCTAACTCCTCATATTCAAACGGCATTTTCTCATCTATCACAACCACTGCCACCGGCTGCTGATCTTGCTCCAGTAGATACAATGTGCCAGTCTCCAAATCAGCTGAAACATTAGCCTCATTCGGATAGTGCTCCCAATTGCTAAAGCCCTGACTCAATAAGTAGCTCCCTGCAGCCCGATACAGCTGAAAAATGGCTGCAAAATCATCCTTGGTTCCCTGTCTAATCGCCATAAAAAAAAGTTGCGCTCAATCAATGAAGATCAAACGCAACTTAAAGCTTTTCAAACACTATTCGTGTTTCTCAAAAAATCAATTACAGACCTGGGAAGAACTAGAACGGCAAATCATCCTCATCATCAGCTGCTGGCGGGGGTACGGCAGCGGCTTCTTTCGGCTTAGCAACATTGGTAGCTGCAGGCTCATTCAATTGCTCTGCTGTAGACACTGCCGCCAGTGAAGGACCACCATTGGCCATCGCCATCGCTTCTGCCTCCGCACGAGTGGTCAACATAACCATGCTGCGCGCCTCAATGAAAGTCATATAGCGTTTGTTTCCCGCATCGTCATCCCAGGATCGGGTGCGAAGTCGACCCTCGATAAAGACCTTATGGCCCTTGCGAAGGTACTTCTCCGCAGTTGTAGCCAATCCCCTCCACATTTCAATATTATGCCACTCGGTCTGCTCAATTATCTGACCTTCTTTGTTGGTGTACTTCTCTGCCGTGGCCAGCGAAAAGCTTGTCTTGTTGACTCCGCTGTCAAATGTGCGGGCCTCAGGATCCTTTCCAAGATTCCCGATCAACATTACCTTGTTCAATGAACTCATAACTTAAGTTTAAATTTCAGAAAATCCACCCTCTTAACATATGCTGCTTTGGTGGCTTCACCCTATAGAGTATCGCCAAAGCAAAATTCCACAAAAATGGACGCTCTTTTTTTGATTTTTTTTATTCCAGCCACCCACGATCGAGTAGATAACTGTTCAATGTCTTAGGAAATGCCTGCTCTTTTACCGCATTCACAGACACCCGCTTCAGCCCGTCAAAGCCCTTCGAAATATCGCTTACTTCCATTTCAAAGAAACAGGCATGTACTTTCTGGTGGGTCAACAACTGCTTATACACTTTCGAGATATCCATCATCTCCGGATCTAAATCGCCAAGCAGATCCTTGCAATAATCATGCTTCATCAATACTGCCGGTGCCACGATCATTCGATCCAATTCCAGCAACGGAAACTCAAAGAGATTTTGCCAGATATCCTTGCGCTCTCGCTTCTGCAAAAACACATCCCCCTCATATCTAATGACAAGATAATGGAAGAATCGTTCCTTTCGCTTCAACTTTTTTTCTTTCACAGGTAGCTCCGTCACTCGTCCCGAAGCATAGGCGGCACAAGCATCAGACAACACACATGCCTGACAATCAGGCTTGCCCGGCTTACATTGGGTCGATGCAAAATCCATAATCGCCTGATTATAGACTGCTGCCTTCCCTTCCGGCAAAAGCTCACTAGCCAATTTACTGAATTCCTTCTTGCCCGCAGTAGAATCTATGGGAATATCTATCCCAAAATAACGAGACAAAATCCGGTAAACATTGCCATCCAGCACCGCATGAGGCAGGTTATAGGCAAAACTCGCTACGGCAGCAGCCGTATAAGGCCCCACCCCTTTCAACTTCAAAATCTCTTCATAAGAATCCGGAAAATCTCCCCCCAGGTCTTCTGCCACATACTTCGCACTCGCATGCAAATTGCGTGCGCGACTATAATATCCCAATCCTTCCCAAAGCTTCATCACCTCATCTTCCTCCGCTCCAGCCAAATCCTCAATCACCGGATACTGCTTCACAAATCGCTCATAATAAGGTCGTCCCTGCTCCACCCGAGTCTGCTGCAAAATAATCTCCGACAACCAAATGTAATAAGGATTCTTCTCCCCAATCCAAGGCAGCTCCCGCGCATTCCCCTCATACCATTTCAACAACTCTTCCGTAAAATCCATACTCAAAAACTTATGTGCTCTAAACCTTCGTGCTCTTTCGTCGTAAAAACCTTTGTGCCCTTTTGTGTAAAACCTTTGTGTCCTTTTGTGGTAAAATCTTTGTGCCCTTATGTGGTAAAAAAGTCCGCTGCTCAAAAAACAATCAACAATAAATTATCAACCATCAACCAAAACAACCCCATCAGAAATCACCGTCTCATACACCCCAGCCATCAATCCAGTCCGAGCCTCATACCCCTCCTTCAAATACTCCGCAAATCCCTTCACAGAATCCCTGTGAATCAAAGCAATCGCACAACCACCAAATCCTGCCCCGGTCATCCTCGCCCCAATACAACCCTTCCAATCCAATGACAAATCCACCAAAGCATCCAGCTCATCCCCGCTCACCTCATAATCATCCCGAAGCGAAGAATGCGATGCGGTTAGCAATTGCCCAAACTGCTCAATCTCCCCGGACTTTAAAGCTTCCACACTCAAAAGCACGCGCCATTCCTCCGTAATCACATGTCGCAAACGCCGCTTTATCACCGGATCAGACACAAGCTCCAATTCCTCAAACTCCGCCTCACACAAATAAGAAATCTCCCTTTGCGCCCCCAAAATTGCCAATGCCTGATCACATTCCGCTCGCCGCTCATTATACTTCGACTCCACCAATTTTCGAGGCTTATTGGTATGCAAAATCAGTAGCTGATAATCCCCTAAATCCACAGGAATATACTCCGACTCAATCGCATCACAATCCAGCAACATGGCATGCCCCGCCTTGCCATTCGCAACCGCATACTGATCCATAATCCCACAATTTACCCCCACATGCCTATTCTCCACCAACTGACAAAGAATAGCCAATTCCCTACGATCCACAGGATGATTAGCCATGCGCATCACCGCATAAGCCGTTACAACTTCCACAGCCGCAGAAGAAGACAATCCAGCCCCAATAGGCAGATCACTATCCAACAATATATCCGCACCAGACACAGGCACGCCCCGACGATGCAATTCCTGAAGCACCCCAAGCACATAGTCATACCACTGCCCACTAGCCTCCAAAGCAAGGGCCTCTTCCACAGAAAAGCGATGCTCAATATCATCCAAAGTCGAAGCAATTCGAAGCTGCGAAGAATCATCCGCCCGCAGCATCATATGCACACCCATACCAATCGCCGCCGGCAGCACATGCCCCCCATTATAGTCAATATGCTCCCCAATCAGGTTCACACGCCCCGGCGCAAAATAGTGATGAATCGCTTCCTCACTCTCCCCATATCGCTCTAGAAATTTTGCTCGTAATTCGTCATTTTCCATCGACTGCAAGATAAGGCAAGTTTTACTTAAACTTTTTTTCGGAGCGCAGCAGATAGGGACGTGGCAAGGGATGACTGGCTATCCATTACAATGATGGCACTCTCCAGCGGCTTCGCTGCTGCACTGCATCTGTCTCTCCTACCGTCGAGCCAGCTCCAGTACAGCGACTCAGGCGCTGCATAGCACCATCATTTCCATTTCTATCCAGGCTATTCTTCACCTGCATTCGGGCGCGGGGAGGTTGTGCATGGCGAGGGTTTGGCTCTGGATTGT
>JAHDDV010000531.1 GCA_020629205.1 Chitinophagales bacterium
AGTATTAGCGGAGCACACGAAGAAAGACACGCGGTACACACTGTTGCGCTGCCCAAAAAAATCAAGTTTGCTCAAATCTGGCCACTAGTTTTTTAAAGGGCTCGGCAAATAAGTAGTTTAGTTCTGCAGCCTGGGCTTTGTCGTCTTTGCGTACCTTTCCAAGAGGATGTCCCCAAAGATTGTCGAAGAAGAAGAATTTGTATTTGATATCTTTGCTACTGAAGCTGATGCGTGTCGTGCCCGGCTCCGCTTTGCCTGTAAACATCTCTTCTGTGCTCGGCTTACCTGTTTCTATTTGATTCAGTTGTGGCAGGTCCCAGCAGAGGTGTTCGATGCAGCCGCCATCATCATCATAGTGTAAGTAGTGAAGATTCTCTTTTGTGATCGCGAGCCAATAGTTGTCTTGGTTGTCGACCTCTTTGACCCTTACGCCCGTGACTTTGCCCAGGACTTTTCCGGCAGCACCGATGGCTTGTTGTCTGATGAAATCTTTGGTGCTGCGCTTCTCCATGCAGGAGATCATACCCAAAATATTGGCGTCCTGAAGCTGCTCAGTGAAGGGCTGCATCAAGGTGTCATTCTTCAAATATTCTCGTCTGGTCTCGTCTTCGCGACCACGGATGGACTCGGCAAAATTTTGTTGCAGTCCTTCTGCTTCTGCCTTGTACCTCTTGGCCATCTTAGGAGCGATTACTAAGGCGTAGAAAATGCAGAGTGCAAAGGAGGCGATGATAAATATGATGATCGACGTAGGTGGCATAAGCTGATTTAGAGATGTTTAGTTACAGTACGTCCATCTTCGTGAACTTCCACTTTGGGAAGACAGAGATGGCCGATGAATTGGATGGCTAGTCCGAGCAACATTGATAATGCAGGGCTGATGAAGGCCCCAACAGGATACCTGCTGTAGAGCAGAGCGATGAAATAGATGAAGGAGAAAACACAGATGACGTATCCTATGTATTTCAGTATATTGGCAATCCAGAACATGATAATTGACGATGTTGAGTCTTGCTAAGATAGGCTTGGTCTTTTGCAGAATCCCATTGCTTTTAGATTCGTCGGTGTATACTTGATATTTGTAGCTTTTGTAGGCAACAGCAAATGCTTTTCTGGCGTTTTTTATTAGTTGGATTTCCTGAATTTTTCCAATTGTATTGCTGCGCAAATATCCTCGCTACATGAAACGCTTGATTCGGCTCTTACTTCTCTTCTTTCTAATTCCTGTTTTTGCACTACTATCCATAGTGATTGCTGACTTGCTAGTGGAGAATTACACCAGTGATAAGGTCTATGATGAGCTGGCAAATCTTCCTGAAAACCGGGTAGGGCTATTGCTGGGGACGAATCGATACATGAACAGCGGGACGATAAATCGATACTACAAATATCGAATCGATGCCGCTGCGGACTTGTATAAGAGCGGAAAGATTTCCTACATTCTGGCCAGTGGTGATAACAGTCGAGTGGGATATGACGAGCCGGAAATGATGCGCGAAGATCTGATGGCCAAAGGAGTGCCTTCCTCAAAGATCTTCCTGGATTATGCTGGTTTTAGGACGCTTGATTCTGTTGTAAGAGCGAAAGAGATTTTTGGGCAGAGCAGTATCACCTTTATCAGTCAGCAGTTTCACAACGAGCGGGCCATTTGTATAGCCGCCTATAAGGGCATGGATGCTGTAGGTTATAATGCAAGAGGGGTCAGTCTGCGATCAGGTATCAAAGTGGTGATCAGAGAGCGGCTGGCCAGGGTAAAGATGGTGCTCGATCTGCTGATCGGGAAGGGGCCAAAATTTTTGGGTGATCCTATTGAGATTGCCTAGGAGAATGTCGATCTTGCCGGCATGTCAGAAAAATCCATTAGCCTAAACAAGTTTATCAGTAGTACAGGGCGCTGCTCACGACGAGAGGCGGATCGTATGATCGAAGAAGGTCGAGTCGCCTTGAACGGTGAGCTTGCGATGAAGGGCAACCGGGTGAAGCCGGGAGATAAGGTGATGGTGGATGGTAAGCTGCTAAAGAACAAATCCCGTGACAAAGCAATCTACATAGCATTGCATAAGCCGGCAGGCATAACCTGCACTACTGACAGAAGTGATCCCAGCAATATTATTGACTTTGTCAGGCATCGCAAGCGGGTCTTTCCTATCGGTCGATTAGACAAAGCTTCGACGGGCCTTATATTGCTGACCAATGATGGGGATATTGTGAATCAAATTCTCAGGAAGGAAAACAAGCACCAGAAGGAGTACATCGTTAAGGTAGATAAGCCGATCAGTCCTGCCTTTGTGAAGCGAATGGCCAATGGTGTTCCTATACTCGGTACTAAAACCGATAAGTGCCTGGTAACGCAAACAGGCCTTGATACTTTCAAGATCATTCTGACTCAGGGACTGAATCGTCAGATTAGGCGAATGTGTGAGTATCTCAATTATAAGGTGCTCAAATTGAAGCGTGTTCGGATTATGAATGTCAATCTTGGGAA
>JAHDDV010000532.1 GCA_020629205.1 Chitinophagales bacterium
TCGCGGGTGTACTGGGATTGTGGTAATGTAGATGGCAGCTATGACCGTATTGATAAGGAAGCTTCGCTGACGGATCTGAAAGGCCGATGGACGCATTGGGCATTCACAAAGAATGCTTCGAGTGGAGAGATGAAAATTTTCTTGAACGGGGAGGAATGGCATAGTGGTACCGGCAAGGTCAATCCGATAGATGTGCAGACACTAGTAATAGGAGCCAACTTTCCTAAGAGCAATGTATATCATGGTGGCATTGATGAGTTTGCCATTTGGTCAGCTGCACTATCTGAGCAAGAGATCAGTGATTGGATGCATCGTTCGCTAGATGACACGCATCCTGCATATGGGGATTTGGTGGCCTACTATTCCTTTGACGATGTAGGTGCAGATCTTGTGCAGGATCTATCCGGAAATGGCTTTGATGCCAGTTCAGCCGGGCCTGTATTGTATCGGCCATATACGGGAGATCAGATCATTCGAAACTTCCGTGAGGATGCAGTATTGCCCTTTAGTGCCTTTCTGCAATCGGAGGAAGTGGACATTGAGGTCGAGACCATTGCGGTTGTTGATTCGCTGGTAAATGCTCCCAATCAAATTGACCTTTACGAGATTATTGATGGGGAATTGACTTTGGTAGAAACGGATTATGCCTGGGCGGCAGTGGATCAGGACATCGTCAGTGAGACTGGGCAAATCGTAGGTACTGTAGAGATTGAAGAAGAGGGCAGTATTGAGATTGATCAACTGGAATATTATCGATACAGTCCGATGGTCTTTGAAATTATGTCTTTTGTGACCCCTTATGGCTTTTATCTGGACCTCGGTATGGAGGGTGAGACCTGGACCTTTGATGTGACTGATTTTGGGCCAATACTAAAAGGAGACAAGCGCATCTTCTTGAATCGGGGTGGACAATGGCAGGAGGATATGGATATCCGTTTTGACTTTATTGAAGGAACGCCATCTCGTCCGGTGCTTTCGATTGATCAGATATGGCCGGTGACAGCGGAAAGTTACACGCAAATTATAGAGAACAATAAGTTTGAGCCAAGGACGGTAGATCTGATGGATGATGCCAGCATGTGGACAGTGAAAGCTGCCATTACGGGCCATGGTGCAGAGGGTGAGTTTATTCCCAGAGAGCATTTTGTAAGAGTCAATGGGGAGACTTCATTTTCCTGGGATGTATGGAAAGCCTGCGCTGCTAATCCGGTATATCCTCAGGGTGGTACCTGGATTTTTGATCGGGCTGGCTGGTGTCCGGGAATGGCCACCGACATTCAGCAATTTGACATCACTGAAATGGTGGCTGGCGACGAGAGTGCAGAGCTTGATTACGGACTCACAACGGCGAGTGGTGACAGTCGTTATATTGTGAATCTGCAACTGGTCAGTTATGGAGAGCCCAATTTCACCCTGGATGCAGAGCTGCTTGATATCATCAATCCGAGTACCAAGATTGAGCATGGCAGATACAATCCGATGTGTGGACAGCCGAGGATTGTGATCCGCAATAATGGCACGACCCCTCTGACTGAGCTAAGTATTGCTTATAGTGTAACAGGTGGTGGCTTGAACTTCTATACTTGGGAGGGCGAGTTGAACTATCTTGAAACCGAAGAGGTCGTTCTTCCGGCTATGGATGCAGACCTGATGATTGGTTCCGGGATCGACTTTGGGGTTAGTCTGAACAGTCCTAATGGAGAAAACGATGAAAATCCAAACAATAATTCCTTGTCTACACCTATTGAGACCGTACCGATTTTGAGTGATGATATTGTGATCCGTATGGACACCAATGGCGGAGCAAATGAAACCAGTTGGAAGCTGTTGAATGCTTCCGGCGAGGTGGTTCAGGCGAGAGATGGCGGTATGACTGCCTTTACGACCTATATGGATACCATTTCTAACCTAAATGGTTGTTTCCGACTATTGGTTGAAGATACTCAGGAAGATGGTATTGAATTTTGGTTTAATAGTGCCGATGGCGAGGGCAGTGTACGTATAAAATCCCTGGAAGGCTCCTATGTGTCGCTGGAGCCGGACTTTGGGAAGTTTATCGCCTATGAGTTTGTGGCGGAGCAGGCAGTGGATGTATCGAATGAAATCATCAATAAACAGCTTTTTGCGTACCCAAATCCCACGGATTCGCAAGTTTTTCTCGACATGCAGGGATTTGAGGGTCCTGTGACGATTGAAATCTTCAATGAACTGGGTCAAGTAGTGGAAAACCGTAGTTTTCACTGTGAAAAAAGGGCCTTTAGAAAGGAGGTTTTTGACCTGGGAAATCAGGCAAATGGCCTTTATCTTGTCAAATTGAAGGAACAAAATGGCTTTTGGCATAGGAAGGTTCTCAAGTTTTAGGTTTTCCCAATTTATTTAAGCTACCTTCGTGTACAGCTAAGGCGAAAGAGCGTTTTGCTTTGGTTGACATCTTTTTATTTTAAACGACTTTTTTTTATGAACATTTTTGTTGCAAAGTT
>JAHDDV010000102.1:0-4060 GCA_020629205.1 Chitinophagales bacterium
AGTCATCAGTCACCAGTTATCGAACCACCATAAACTGCGCACGATCACTGCTACCATCCGCCCGAAGAATCTGATAGAAGTAACCGCCATTCGGCCAGCTCGAAACATCAATCGTAGTCGATTGTTCCATTACCCAATCACCCATCAACTTGCCATCACTGTTGTAGATTTGCAATCCGGCAGCCCTTTGATCTAGACTTCTGGATTCAAAGTGCACACGCTCTTGAGCCGGATTTGGATAGACTAAGACCTCATCATCAAGGTCAAGTGCCAGCTCCTGCGACTGCTTCCATGATGTACCGATCGGCCCGCAATTTTGATTGTTCAAAGTATTGAAGCAGGCAGTATTGACTGGCCCAGAGGTACTGATCGCACCATTATCCCAATAGTCAAACGTGGCTGCTGCTCCATTCCAAATATCAATCGATACTCCTCCAGACCAAAACAAATTGCTAGCAGCAACACTGCCGGCACAATCCCCTTGTGGGCTCAGGAAGCCCGCTTCTACATTTCCATTCGGATCGGTGAAATCTTCTATCTGTATCCCGGAACCAAAGCTGGCTAGTAGGTTGCAGGAGATCAAGACTTGTGGATTTTGGCCCAGAGAAAATATCGCTCGTCCGATCCTAAATACAAGATTGTTGTTGACCCGGATGTCCCCGATGAAATTGTTGCTGATGAGCTCTATGCCGTGATCGACATAGCCAATAGTGTTTCTGGAGATACTGGTTCCTGCTGCGCAATCCTGAATTCTTATGCCAGATGCACCATTGGGTACCTGATCGCTATTGATCTTGTTTTCCGTAATACTGACCAGGTCATCTCTGCACCAAATAGCATTTTCACAGTCTTCAAGTTGATTCCGGGTAATTCTGGTGTTTGGAATTAATTCAACATCACTGTCGGTCCATATTCCGTGAAAGTTGTGATTGAACATTGAGTTGCTTACGGTCAGGAAACGAGTGTCATTGGCCTGTACTCCAAAGTCCAGATTTTGGAATTGAGAACGAGTGACACGTAGGCTTTCAACCTCATCCGAGTACACTCCTGCATGATGACGGCAGCTAGTCAATGGGAAGCGCAATCCCCCATCAATTTCGAGCTTAGATCCAAATACACTGGCCATGGAAAAGCCATGAGAAGCATTTATGGAAACCAGGCAGTTGGTGAAAGCATTATTGCTATAGGTATCGATCTGGCCTCCGCTGCTTGCTACCGCATCAGCACTGTCCAGATCATCTAGCAGGATATCAATAAAGTCATCGCGATTTACAGCATTACTGAGTCCTGCTAAGCTGGGATGGTCCTCGAGTTCAAAATTGCAGCTGCTGATGCCGACGATAGCGTCAGATATCCGCGAATCTGAAATCATGAAGACAGCTCCATCCTGTGCTTCCAGACCAGAGCCTTCGACAATGATGCCCGGCCACATGGTTTTGCAAGTTCCACTGAAGCTGCAGTTTCGCACCGTCACCTCAGCTTTGCGCTGTACCACTATTCTTCCCTCAGGACCAAACTCAAAATCTAAATTGTTGAGGTAGATTTGGGATCCTTCAGCAATGATGAGATCGGCATTCACCGTAATCGGATTAGCTCCCAAAGACAATATGTCATTGCTACTGCTAAATACTTTGTCTTCCTGGAGCATGTACTCCGCATCAGCAAGACAGCACATGAACTCATTATTGTCTACAGAATAATAGACGGCTTCTTCCTCAATACAAGGGTCTACTGCGATTAATTGCTTGTCGCTATTCAAGACCTGAGTCAATCGATAAACTATGACTTCATTTGTAGGGTTTACGGTGAGGGGAGTTCCCGTCGCAATGGGAGCTGCCGACCAGGTTTGACCGCCATCAGTAGAACTATGCCATTGATATTTGAAGTAGTCATTGCATGTCAAATCCGGACCGATCTTGATTGGGTCTTTCACACAGGAATAAGATTCATCCTCCAGCCCATACAACTGGTCCTCCAGTAGATCAAGCCTGTCCAACAGCATAGAGGCAGAACTTATGCCTGTAAGGACATAAAGTCCATCTAGCAGTATCGAAGCATCCAATTCATCCGTGGTGATACATCTGGCAGTTTTGAAACATTCCCCGGTAGCGACTTCAAGCTCATAGGCAACTGAAAGAGGAGAAGAAGCAAGTACCTCCCAATGGCACAGAGGATAGCTTAGACAGTTTTCCATGAGATACTCTGAACTGTGAAAGTTGAAATTGAGTTGCACATTGCCCAGTGTTCCCGGGGCTGGTACCGGATCATCAGTCCAGAGAAATTCACTGGACAAGATATAGCGCTTGCCATTCTCTAAGGGCTCTTGCAATATTGTGAATAGTCCTTCATCGCTGGCTCTACATCTAACGGCAGACTCTATGGAGCATGGGTTGTTAGAATCTGCTGCTGTAGAAGTGAATTCCGTGTAGTAATCCGGATCCCCTACAGCCGTTGCCCAACCTGGACTTTCGACATTCACACTGTGATAAAAATCGCCAAAGAAGGTGCCACTACCTTGCACAATAAAATCAAAGCCTGGGTTACAGATCAGGTTACAGTCCTCAGTAGAGACACAATTTAAGCCCTCGCAAGCTGGGGCATAGATATAGATATTTGCGCGGTTGCTATCGTGGCAGCCACTGCCTTCATCTGATCCACCTACATAAGAGATGATCAAATATCCAGCATATCCAGCAGTATTGACATTGATGCTGGAAACATTTCCATTAACATCTACTTCGATGTCTATTTGATTTGGGTTGCCCACTTCGAGTCGGATAGATTCGGTATAGACGAAGTCTACATTTTCATCGTTGGCCAGCAAATCTTCGACAGGAATGTTGATGCCTTCACAATCACTTACTTCATACAAGGAATCGCAATTGTCATCGGCAGCGATAACCCGGGTTTCCCCACATGCATAATCTGGATCGTTGCTAATGTGGTGTGCGTCTGAGTAATCTGTCCCAATAACAGAAGTAGGGCTTCCAAAATTTCCTGTGGTCTGATAGTCCCAATCGCAAAGCAACATCGCTTCAAAGGCTTCGATGCTTCTGTTTACGCCAGCATAATTTGGCGCGAGAAAAGTAGGAGCAAAACCAGTGACTCCCCAACAGCTATCATCAAAATGGCTGATCGCGTTGTAGATATTACTAAATCCTACTTCATTGTTCACTGGGATTGCCTGAGGAAAGTGATCGCTGATATACAGTAGGTCGCCGCAAACTGCACCGGCTTCTCCGATTACCAAGCTGGCAGGCGGGTTGTAAAAAGTTTCTCCTGAAAAAGGTCCACAACCAAACTCCGGGATTACATTGATTACTGGTTGAATATTGCCTGATGCATCTACAAAGTGCAGATGGGTATCGTAGTCGCTGTATTTAAAGAAAAGGTCCCCCAAAGTAGGTTGGATGAGGCTTACACCGGTTGTATTGTCGATATTACTCGTCATTCCAAATAGGTGATAAAACTCATGCAGCATCACGGTATAGAAATCTATTGAGCCTGTGGGAGGAGTACTGTTTAAGTCCAGGTGCCAATCAAAGTCTGGGTTGATCAAGATCGAACCATGGTAAAGCGATTGCGCGCTCTGGGGATAACTTAATGGCTCTGCCTGCAAGACTGGCGAGCAGAGTGGATCTTGTCCTGTATTCAAGGTTTGCCAAACAGTAGAGTAGATTTTTTCTCTGTAGTTGGAATCTCCGTAATTCACAAAAATGGGAGAGATGGCCGCCAGTGCATCAATGTTATCATTTAAGGCAACAAGAAGGTAAAGCGTCGGCTTTTCACAGGGATTGCAATTCAATTCAGCTACCGGCTGACGAGCCTCAATCAACTCAGAAAAATCCATGGCAATCTGACAAAGGTGATCACCGAAATCGTCGATTCCAATATTATTGCTAAAATCAAAAACTACGTCGAAGGAATTGCCGACACAGTGATAGTCACCTGTTGGGCAGCCCTCTGCAGATCGGTATTTTGCCGGCCTGGTAATTTCCTTTATGGTGTATGTAGTTCCTTGAGAATCATATATCGAGAACTGACCCAATTCTTCGATCGG
>JAHDDV010000102.1:4160-8242 GCA_020629205.1 Chitinophagales bacterium
GGCCTGTTTTGAATTGATGGGAAATCGTCAGTTGGGAGCAAAGCAGTTTTGTGCGACGCCGACCAGAGGGTGAAAGCTAGCCTCGATAGAAGAGGAAATGCGGGTGCCAGACAGGTGCTGAGTCGCCCACTAGCCTGGGCTGTGAGGAACGAGCAGACCGGGATAGTGGTGCAGCGAAGCCCTGACTGGTGCTCGCATTGGAACGGATAGCGAGACGGGTATCGCCACGAGTGGTTCTGCAGTGCTCCTAAAAAAGAGAGAATACACAATCTTGAACAGACCACTCGGCCTGGGCTCAGTGGTATGGCCTGAGGACTTGCATTCCGTAGAAAGTTCGTGAACTTTCTCTACCTCAAGAGGTATGCAATGCCTCTCTACCAAAGACATCTGTCATTCGCAATCGGTAACCAGTAATCGGTAATCTGTAATCAAACCCATGTCTTGATAATAAGGGCGTAAATGAGTATTATTACGGCAAATTGGCCCTTCCGCTATTGTTGATTTACATCCAGACAAAATGAGCTATATTCGACATCTATTGATCTTGTGTTTATTGTTGGTTTTCAGTTTCTTATCTATGAGATCGGAAGTTTCATATGATCAGGCCCTGGCCTATATTGATCGTTACAAGGATTTTGCAATCAGTGAGATGGAACGAACTGGAATTCCGGCCAGTATCAAAATGGGGCAGGCGATACTGGAATCGGACTACGGGCGTAGTAAACTAGCTACCCTGGCTAGCAACCATTTTGGGGCAAAATGTCATAATACCTGGAATGGAGCACGCTATTATCACGATGATGATGCACCCAATGAGTGTTTTAGGAAGTACAAAAGTGTCTATGAATCCTTTGTAGATCACTCGAAGGTTTTGGCAAAGAAGCGCTATGAATCTTTGTACTATTTGGATCCTTATGATTATAAGTCCTGGGCGAAGGGATTGAAGAAGGCGGGCTATGCTACCAATCCCGCCTATAGCACATTGCTCATCAACATTATAGAGCGCTATGGCTTGCACAATCTGGATCGATATGAAGAGGTGCCGCGATTTGCGCAAGCGGCCAATGCTCCGGCCAACAAAAGAGGAGAGGTATTGATCGGTATGAATTTGCTATCGGAGGAAGTGCCGGTATCTGCTGCGACCAGCTTGTCGAAGAAAACGCCTACAGTGGCCAATGGTTTGACCTATGTTTATTATGATAAAGAGGTATCACCGGATCAAATTGCCAGCACTTATCAAATGCCGGTTGAGCAGGTTTTGCGATTCAACGATATGTTGCCGGGCTTTATGTTTCCTCAGGGCATGAGCATTTATCTCAAAGAGAAACGCAATGATTGTATCAGTGGCTTGACAGAGCATCGGGTGAAGGAAGGGGAGACCATGTTTGGAATAGCACAGGCTTATGGCGTGAAACTGCGTAGTCTTTACCATATGAATTCCATCAAGTTTCCTAAGCAGCCAAAACCGGGAGTGATTTTGCGACTGAAGTCTAACAGTGCTGCCTTTGTGAGTGATAGCAGATCGAAACCTACTAAGTCCACTGGGACGAGCAGTTTGCAAACGACTTCGACTACTAAGTCCAATCTGGTTTATGGTAGTGGTGCTGGCAATTCTGCAAAGACATCAAAAGTTGGCTCAGAACAAATGTTGACTGAGGGTCGGTCAGCTGTGGAGCATACTTCGCAGAAAAGTGAAAAGCTTCCCGTTCGTGCTGTCTACGGATCTACGGTGCCTGCATTGCCCTCAAAATCGAACAAATCGGAATCAGTCTTTTACCATACCGTGCAGGAGTATGATACTGTGATCACAATCGCTCAGGCATATGGTATCACGGTTGCGAAACTGAAAGCTTTGAACGGCGCCACCGATGAGGGGCTGAGTCTTAGGCCGGGAATGAAACTTCGAATAGATTAGCGGCAAAGGGAATTCAGCCAGGAAGGCTACATCCCGTATTGAAAGATAGTAAGCACAAACTCATTGCGTTCATTAAAGCCTGGGACCAGGACTTTGTTGGGAGTGATTTGTTTACCGTAGCGCGGAGCAAATGAAAGCTTATAGTCCTTTCGGTTGATCACGCTTTTGACTTTGTACTCTCCTGCACTGTTTAGGACAATGTCCTTGATATTGGGGCTAAATGAAATCTCCTCATTAAACAAAAAATGTAGATTCTTGCTTTCTTTTATCAGCCCAAAGCTAGAGTAGTAGCCCTGATCGTTTTCCGAGTATTGCTTTTTTTTGAGGACTGAATTCCAGTGTGGCTTACCGTCGGGATGCAATGCCAGTGCGATGATGTCATCATGGCTATATTGCTTCTCATCTTCACGCGCGTTATAGAAGCCATCATAGCGTCCATTGTCCAGCACATTGCTTTCAGAGAAGAAGAGCTCACCAACCAGAATCACGCCACCATCACGTCGGAGGACGACTTCTTCCAGATTGGCCGTGCCTATATGGTCTTTGCTTCGGTTCCTTTCATAGATCTTGCGCCTAAAATCATCATCGAATGATTGCCAGGTCTGGACTTCAAAATTTTTGGATTGGCTGTTCATGGCGGCGTAATAATAGCCATAGACCAGATCTGTAGATTTAGCAGAATAGAAGCCAGCGACAACAATGCGATCGTTCATATTGTCTACCTCAGCTCTGGTACTGATCATAGAATGGTCTTCATGATTGATCACCTTCTGAGTAGATGTTTCTTTAGATCTTAGGTTGTGGCTAAATAGATTGAGTGTCTGGAACTGGCCAGTGCGGCCAAAGAGATTGGTCTTGCTCCTGCCGATGAGGATATGAAAGTCTCCCTCATTGCTAACCAGCACTTGTTTCATCATGGACAAATCATCGAGCAGCTCCTCCCCTTCCAGGAGCTTGATCAGTTTGCGATTCAGCATCCAGTATTGGACATTTGAAGTCAGTCCCTCAAAGTCATCATACATGTAGATGACTGCGTACTGTTTGTTTTGCGAAAGCTGCACTTTGAACTTTCGCTCGCCAGTTCCAAAGCGACGCTTAGCGCTGTGGATGAGTATTGGCTCGTCGTAGGGCTTGAGGTCGTATTTGAATTTCTGAGCGAAGATTTCGGTGATGTTCTTCTCTTTCACCGTATAGATGAAAATCATGTTTTCGCGATCAGGAATGATCTCCAGGATCTTCGATTTTTTGGGCATATTGATTTCTCTGGCCCATTTTAGCTTCAGGGTATTTTCGTCGAATGCTTCGAGGTAGTGGACTTTATCGCCCCATTTGTATACCAGCAATCCGTCAGCACTGGGACCAACTAGTTTGTACCGACTGACATTGTTTGGGAGCTTCTGTGGAACGGAGAAATAGACCTGCTGTGCTTGTATGGCAAAGGTCGTGAGAAGGAATAGAAAGGAAAGGATGAGCGCCTTCATGTATCATTAAACGTAAAGCAGCAGGTGTTGGATTGCACCTGCTGCTTCTTTTGTTAGTTCTTGAGCCTTGGATCCAGTGCGTCGGACAATCCTTCACCGATCAGGTTGAAGGCAGTTACGAGTACAAAGATCGCAAATCCCGGGAAGATGGCCAACCACCAGGCCAGCGGATGCTGTCTGGACATGTTGAGCAGTTTACCCCAGGTAATTGTATCGGCCGCTACTCCGATTCCCAAAAAGGATAGAGTAGCCTCTGTTAGTACAGCTGATGCTACACCGAATGCGATGGCGATAAAGACTGGAGACAAAGCGTTTGGTACGGCGTGTTTCATCATAGTTCTCCACTCAGAGAAGCCCATGGCATGAGCCGCTTCAATGTATTCCAGACTGCGGACCTTGAGCAATTCTGCTCGAATAAGTCTGGCCATTCCGGTCCAGCTTACGAGTCCGATTACGAGCATTACCCAGAATATATGCGGAGGTACCAGCGCCACCACCGTGATCAGCAAGAATAAGATAGGGACCGATACCATAACCTCGATGATTCTGGATACAATCATATCCACGGGTACGGCCACCTTATCCTTGAACCAGGGGACCAATTTCAATCCCATTGCAATCAAGTTGACGATAGCCATCACGATAAAGAAGATCACAAAGCATATTAAAAGCTGCACCAGAAAACC
>JAHDDV010000102.1:8342-15628 GCA_020629205.1 Chitinophagales bacterium
TTTTTCCATTTTCGTTTGTCCCATTTCTGATCTCCTCCCGGGCTTACATAGTGCCCATTGATCATATCCTGATTGGTGGGCAGATATGGGATGGGCGGGAAAATTGCCCAATCATAGTCCAGTTCCTGCCAACTGATATTGCGCAAGTCCTCTGACCAATTGGCCAGCCCTAGCCCAACGGCGTAGTTCTTGAGGATTGGCATCATTGTCTTGTCATTGTACTTGCAGATCAATGGCTTGTCATTGGCAATGAAATCTGCAAACAGGGCTACCAGCCCAAGAAAGATAACCAGGTATAATGAAAATAGAGCTCGCTTATTCTTGCGAAACTGTCGCTTTACATAAGCGCTAAAGCTCTGATCTACCTGATTGACTTGTTCCCTTTTATTACTCATCTTGAAGTCCTATAAAAATTCAGGAATAATTTTCTCTTACTTGCCGTATGAAATACGGGGATCAACTACCGCATACAATACATCTGCTACTAGGTAACCAATCAAGGTCAATATCGCGGAAAACATGAACACGATAAAAACGATTGGATAATCTCTCGCCAGAATGGCATTAAAGCTTAGGTTACCCATGCCTGGAAGGTTGAAGATTACCTCCAGGATCACCGAGCCTCCAATCGCTCTGGGGAATACCGAAGCGAATAGGGTGATAATCGGAAGCAATGCATTTCTCAAAGCGTGCTTCATTACAACAATCTTCTGTGAAAGCCCCTTAGCTTTAGCGGTTCGGATAAAGTCCTGCCCAATGACGGTAAGCATACCTCCTCTCATCTGTCTGGACAAGAATGCGAAACTCGCATAAGTCCAGCAAATCAAAGGTAGTATCAAGTGATAGGCTACATCCATGGGATTCGAAGTATCACCCACTCCATAGGTAGGGAACCAGTCGAGATAATCACCACCAGTTAGGAATACAACCATCAAAGTTGCAATCCAGAAACTCGGAAGTGAATAAAGCATGAAGAGAATCGTGGTGGATATTTTGTCAAAGCGACCACCTTTGTTTACTGCCGCATAAATTCCCAATGGAATGGCAACGATATAGGTGATGATCATGGCAATGATACTGAGTAGCATTGTCCAGAATATTCCTTCTTTTAGTTTGGTGGCCACTGGACGTCCATCCATATAGGAGACGCCTAGGTTTCCACTAAGAACCTGAGTGATCCAATGGTGATATTGATTATCGGCACCGTACCATTTGAAACTGGGAATCCAGTTCTTCCAGGTCGATGCAGTCGACTTCATTGTTTCATAGCTACTAGTTACCTCTTGAAACATGGGAACTAGCGGTGTTAGAGAAGAGGAGCTGGCAAGTAGATCTTTCATCTTTCCCTGAATGACCTCCATTTGCTTTTCCTTGTGGGAGGTGAGGATGCTTGATGAGTAGTCCTTCAGCTTGATTAAAGCTTCGGCATTTGAATCGTCTTTCTCGATATCATATAGTGCGAGGTCAAATCTACGCTTTGCCAGATAGTTATCAGAAATCTGTGGCCAATTGCCGTATTGATGTGTCAGACGGGCTAGATTTTCCCTGTAAATTTGCTTCGGCACCTGATGTAAGGTATCTGAGGTGGCCGCATTCGAAAGAGCAAAATAGAAGGTTGGCTTATCCAGTCCCAGTTCAGCTCGTTTTTGAATATAAGCATCTTCGGTGGCCAGACGGTCAGTGGATTTGGAATCTGATCCTCCCGATTGGTTCAGCAACAAATCTACGGGATCACCCGGAGCATTGAGACTGAGCACAAATGTACCCAAGGTGATGATGACGATGGTTGGGATAAAAATCAGTATCCTCTTGAGGATATACTTAAACATACAATACCATTATTTGCAAGTGAACAGCTATCGAGCTGATAGGTAAGACTCTTGGAAGAGAAATTAAAGACTTCTGGCGCTTATCGAGCCATTTTGTACAATAGCGACGTAAATGCCAGAAGTCTTGAGTCTTAAGTTTTAGTGAGTTGCAGAGGCTGCTTTGCCCTCTCCGAGGGAAAAGGCCATCTCGTTGTATCCAGGACGATAAGGAGAAGCTTTGGCTCCTTCAAATCGATTGTGGATAGCCACTCTTTCTTTTGGGCAGAACATGAACAAGTAGGCACATTCGTCATGTTGGATTTCCTGTAGACGCATGCTAAGTTGCTTGCGTTTTTCATCATCCAGTTCCTTGCGAATGTCTTCGATCAATTTGTCTGTTTCTGCGTTACCGAAACCTACGTAGTTGGAACCACCGTTGTAGGATTCAGTATGCCAAAGCTGCTTGGGATCATTTGGCAATGGTACAGATACCCAGGCACCATAGCACATTTCGAATTGATGTCTCTTTTGATTTTGTAGGTACACCGCCCATTCCTGTGGGATCACGCTCACCTCTACTCCTGCCTTGCGTGCGGATTCCTTAAAGATCAAACCCGTTGATTCACGCTGATCGTTTCCTGAGTTGTAAGTATAATCCACCTTCATTTCCACCAATTCACCATCGATCATCTTATCACGAATTCCGTTGCCATTGGTATCTGTCCATCCGGCCTCTTCCAGCAGAGCTTTAGCCTTGTCTACCGAAAACTCGTATGGCTTCAGCCCTTTATGGTAGTTTGGCTTTGTAGGGTGAATTTCACTCGTGATCTGCTCGGCCAACCCGTACTGCACATTGTCGATGATGGTCTGTACATCTACGAGGTGCGCAAATGCTTTTCTTACCCGCTTGTCACTAAACTTAGGCAGTCTGGTATTAAGTCCCAAATATGTGTAAGCATACTGTATAGGTGTATGTCTGTTGAAGTTCTTTGTGAATTTTTCTGACTTGGGAAGATCTACAAACTCCTTCGGCTTGATCCCACGCATCACATCCAGCTTCTCACTCTTCATTGCGGTGATGGCTGTTGTTTGATCCTTGATTGTCTCGTGCGTCACGGTCGGAGGAACAGCGGTAAAGAAGTTGTTAGTACCGGCAAGTTTGTCACCCCACCAGTTCTTTTTGCGCTTCAAGGTGATGTTCTTATTAGTTACCCAGCCGTCAAACTCGTACGGTCCACATCCAACTACATAGCCCTTTTCTCTTTCGTATTTGGGGCTGCTGAAGTTCTTGCCAAAGGCCAGCAGATCAGCATCTTTAGCATACTTGTCCGCATTATCGGCAAATTGCTTAACCGTAAACTTGGCCATCTTGTTTTCCGGGTCATATACATAACGAGGCAACGGTCCCAAAGCCGTAGATGACTTCGCTCGGATGTACTTTTCCTTACACACAAAGGTCATCTTCTTTGGATCGTCCGGATAGAGCTTTAAATCCTCTATAAACTCAAAGTATGGACGGACTCTGGCATTGTCTACTGCTGCACTAGGCGCCATTAGCACCTTCAGCGTAAAGGCAAAGTCTTCTGCCACGATCGGATCACCATTGTCCCAGGTCGCCTCAGGTCGAATTTCATAAGTAATTAGCAGACCATCGCTATCAGTACGCTCCTCAATCGTCGGTTGGGCCTTTGCCAGTACTGGTAGATACTCCAATGTTTCAAAATCAGTTTGCAACAAAGAGTAAGAAATCTTATTCAGTACATAGCCTGTTCCGGCACTTTGATAAGTGATTGGATTGAGGTTATCTGGGTCAGAAAGCTCGTGGATAATCACATTCGGATCTCCCGCTTTCGCAGACACGTGTTTTTCTCCTGAGCTAGAGCCGCTTTCTCCTCCTCCGGAGTTACAGCCGAAGGCTAGTACACAAAAGCACAGTAGGAAAAACATTGACCTTCCTCGCAGTAGGTTTACCATAAAATGAGCATGTTTTTAGAGGTAATTAAATCATTTGATTTGAACAAAAATAAGTATTCATCGGGGAAATGGATGTCAAACAATGGCATGTATGACCTTTCGCTCCATCCTCCCAAGTTATTAAAAACCAGTGGTAATTAGCGGAGCATTGGAGAATTTTAACAAGCCAATTACGCCGGAAGGATCCAGCAGACTACCACTTTTCGAAGATCGATCAACTGGACGGTAAAATTCATAGCCTTCATGCACTGCCACGGCCAGGGGATCGAGCTGATCTCCGGCATTGATTAGATACTGAATACGGGTATTCTTTTCTGGATAAAGACCACTACTGATCGTTTCAAGTGGGCGAATAGACTCCAGATAAACCAAGCTGCCGAGAAAAAAACAAACAAGAAAAATCACCGGCGCTACACTGCGCACTGTCATTCCCACAGTCTCCGTACCTTCTATAATTTTCTCGATAGGACCAGCTATGCTTTCCGCAAGCGTCTCCACATTCATCGATACCTGATGCTTTTGAGTAGTCTCCAGATACCATTCATCGTCTGGGAGAAGCAGCTCATCCTCCAGGGCAAGATCATCAGAATAGAAGTCTCTCAACTCTGTCAGGATTTCAGTGCAAGCAGAACAACTCGCCTGATGCTTTTCCATCATGAGCATTTCTCCCTCAGGCAATGCCTCGTCGAGGTATTGCATCCATTGTCTTGGCTCATCGGCCCAGCATTGACGGTCTAATTGATTTTCTAGTCTTTCCTCCTCCTTCATGAATCCGGATTTAGCGTTCTTCTAAGCTTTTGCTTAGCCCGGTTGATCAGTGTACCCACATTCGTGGCTGATATTCCCATCACCGAAGCAATCTCATCGTACTTCTTGCCCTCCAACTGAAGCAGGGTCGCCTGCTGTTGCTGTTCTGGAAGTAGTACAATGGCTTGCTGTAAACGCTGCAATCTCTGCTCACGCAATTCTACCATAGCCAATTCACTGATATAGGCCACCTCACCAAGTTGCTGAAGCTGTTCAGAATCGGTGACTTGAAAGGCCTGTTTTTGCTTTTGCCGGTAGTATTCGCAGCGCTTGTAATAGGCCAGCTTAAACAGGAATTTCTCGAAATCCTGTATGGCCTTTGTTTTGAAGGCTTTTGAATCCAGCAACTCAGTATAGGTCTGTTGAACCAAATCCCGACAATCTTCTCTGGAGGAAACCCCTTTGCGAAAGAATAGGGCTACACGACGCTCATAACGCTTAAATAGCGCCATAAAAGCATAGGCATCCTGCTGGTCCTGATAGGCCAGTAGCAATTGCTCATTGCTTAGCGTCTGATATTTCTGTAGTCTTTCCAATTGCAGGTTTAGTCGCTAAAATATCGGTTTCCTTAAAGTACGAAATTTGCTCGATTCAAAGGGCTAAGAGCGCCTTCTACAACTATTAGTGTAGTTTTTTGTTGCCTTATCACATTTTCAAGACAAAAAAATGAAAGTATTAATCACTGGAGGCTCCGGTCTGGTAGGAACGGCACTAAGCAATCGACTATTATCCATCGGGCATGAGGTAGCGCACCTGAGCCGCAGCGGAAGTCGCAAAGAGGGTATTCAGGTATACAAATGGAATCCCGATGAGCAATACCTTCAGGAAGGAGCCCTGGATGGCGTACAAGTGGTAGTACACCTTGCCGGAGCCAATATCGGACAGGGCCGATGGACTAAAAGCAGACGAAAGGAAATCGTCGATAGCCGTGTGTTGGGCACCCGGCTGCTGACAAAGGCGCTCAAAGAGCAAGATCATCAGGTCGAAACAGTTGTTGCTGCCTCTGCCATTGGTTTCTACGGTGATCGCGGTGAGCAGTGGCTTCACGAAGACAGCGGTCATCAGCCGGTCTTTCTAAGTGAAGTCTGTCAAGTTTGGGAAGAAGAAATCAACCGCATCCAAGCGCTCAATATCCGAACCACGACCTTGAGAATCGGTATCGTACTCAGCAAACTTGGAGGCGCGCTGCCCAAAACAGCCATGTCCCTCAATTTTGGACTAGCACCCTCTTTCGGTGCAGGCAAGCAGTACTACTCCTGGATACATATGGAGGATCTTTGCCACCTCATAGAAACGGCCATAGACAATATTCACTATAGAGGCGTTTTCAATGCCGTTGCTCCGAATCCCGTAACTTATTTGGACTTTCTACAGAAAATCAAGGAAGTAAAAGAGAAAAAAGCATTGATCTTTCCCGCTCCCAGCTTCATTTTTAAAGTCGTACTCGGAGAAATGGCGTCAATTATTCTGTACAGTGCGCGGGTCAGTGCCCAAAAAGCAGTACAATTTGGCTTTGAATTTAAGTACCCGGATCTACATTCCGCACTAGAAAATATCTATTCTTCAAGCAACTAATTTTGCCTTCGCGTCGTATACATTAATAGAAACCATGGCGCAATAAGCTACTGCATCCCAGCGTTTTACAGACACAGAGGCAAATGCCATGATTTATGTCAACCCTAAACCCAATTGATATAAGGTAATTCTACACTATCTAATGTATTGATCCGTGACTTGCGGTATAGTTTTGGCAGTCTATACGACACCACGACTTAATTTTGAAATAGTAGAATCATGATAACCTCTGGCTTAAATAGAGCAGCAGGCCGACTCGATACCCGCGAGTTCACGCTGAAAATGCTCATCATCGGCTTTGCCTTCGCAGCCGTGCTTACAGGCAATATCTTCCTGTACCAAAGTGATACCAATGCCGATGGTATCAACACAACACTCGTAAAAGATAGCAGTACAACTGATCAGACGGCCAATAGAGACCTCATTCTCTAGTCCTACCTGCTCAATAGACTGCACATTTTTGGTCCCGACTAAAAAAAGCAATCCCCGGCAACAGCATGTGCGCCAGGGATGGATACTTATTAAAATCGGATAGTCTTTGGAAGGGGGAATTCCATTTATAGCCAACCGACGACGCTCTTCAAGGCATCTCCAGCCGACAGTATAGGATCAGCAGATCCTCCAATTTCAGGGCTTATATACAAATAAGCATTAGCCGTTATCACAGCCAACAGGGTTAAAGCGATGAACATCATCTTAAATGAAAATTCACGGGGAGTATGATGGGCTTCAATTCTCGTAATTCCTGAGGTAATCATGTCTTTCAATTTTAGGGTTGCAATTGAGAGTATGGCTAGAACGCTTCTGGGTTAAGAATAGTTACAGCCTCTGCATAATTAATGCTGAAATCTCTTTTTGCAAGTAGATCTCCTGCACTTACTACTATATAGACGATTAAGCCCCCTTGTTACCCCCAATTGTGTAAATTTTTTCTGAAAAAAAACTGATTTAAGCTTTTGGAGCGCAGCAACTTGGCTCCTGGCACTACCCGTCCCGCTGTACTCTCCAATGCAGGCACCATGCAGTGGCTTCGCTGCACCGGCGAGCGGGTCTTGCTAATGCAGCCCCGCTCGCCGGGCGCTCAGACCCCTGCCTGGCACCTGCATTTCCGTTTCCATCGGG
>JAHDDV010000533.1 GCA_020629205.1 Chitinophagales bacterium
TTTCATTTTATCGGATTTAAAACCAGGACCCGTCTTCCCGAAAGAAGACAGGCCTAAATGGTACGACTCATAAGTCCCTATCCGCAAAATGGCTTCTTTTTCCGTCATGCTGCGTTGCTCGTTGGTCATGTAGGGCTGCTATACTCCCGCCTCGCGTCTTGCCTGACAAAAAAATAAGCTCATTTTGCTAGATAGGTACCTATAACTCGCACCATTAAAGGATTGTTAACAAATAATCCGTTTTATTCCTGGGGTTTAGGATTTCGTGGGATTAATACGATGGGGGTTCCCCTTTCATCAATTCAATAACTCTTGGATTTATCATTATCGAGCGATCACCATCTTTTGCGAGACCGTGCCCGCTTCAGATTGCAATAGCAGTACATAAATTCCTGGGGCTAACTTAGATCCGTCGAATTCGAACTGATGCCGTCCTTCAGCGATCTCCGATCGTTGCAAGACCTGTGCAACTTGTTGTCCAGCCATGTTCATTACACGTATATCAATGCTAGTCGCTTCCAGAATCTCAAGCACAATATTGCAGTAGTCTGAGAAAGGATTTGGGTAACTACTCAAACTAATTTCCTGCTTCATCTCCAAGGGAGGATTAACAGGCTGTTTGTTGAAAGCACCAGAATCGCAGCCATTGATTAGTGCGTGAAAGGTGCAACCCATGACTGCATCAAAGCCAGGTTGCAGCGTCACGTCGAATCCTGCATCGTAAACTGCGGAAGCTGTAGTGGCAACATCATTGTTGGCCGTGATCATGTTGGAGGTCTTATGCTGAATTACCGCTCCAGCCGCTACATTTTCCGGTGTGCCGAGAGTCGTGTTTGCAGGACAGGGCGCGAAGAATACCTGATTCTTGATGTTTACAATGCTGGTGTTTCGTTTGATGACATCTGACAATGTTGTAGTAGAGATGGAAGCAACCTCTGCTGATGTAAAAGCGGGATCGTTTTCGTAGTAGTAGAAATCACCGTCCCGCAATTTTTCAAATTGATCTTTGAGGATCGCATGAAGTGTCGGGCCTAGTGCCGTTCCGGGCACTTGATCTTCTGCCAACAAGCCTACCCATACATCAATATCATTCACATTGCTGTACGCGGCTTGAAGCGAAGCTTGCACGTTCGGATCGCTGCTGATCTGCGCGAAACTGCTGACGCCGCTTCCCAGGAAATGCGCCCTAAAGGAATTGTAGTCATCGAGTCCATGATCTCTGCCTCGCTGTATGTTTAAGGCAGCTAGATCAAATCCTGGTGATCCTGGTGCCGGACTAAACAAGAAGGTGCGCAGGTTTTCGACAATCTTAGCATCTACCTCTTCCTGAAATTGCTGAGCCAGGCCATTTAAGACTTCTTCGATTCCATCTGTCAGAATCAGGTTTGGGTTGAAGAAGGATTGCGCTAGTGAATAATGACCGATGCTATTGCCATTGTCATCATAGCGGGGCACATTGTCTGTAACCATGGTGTGCCCAAGTCGGAAAGCTGCTGTGGCAAAAACGTTGCTGATGTCGGGCTGCACGGTATCGTCATAGCCGTTGTATGATTGTAGAGATACGCCAAGTGCAGGCAAGAACTCATTGTAGGTAATGGTTTGCATTAAAGCGCCTACCTGCTTTCGGGCCGCTTGGTAGATGTCTTCATCATTGCTCATTCCAGCCCCTACTAGTTGCGTGCAGATTCGGTTGTGCTCTCGCATAAACAAGGTATGTAGTGCTGTTAGTCCCGGTTGTTCATTGACGCGTACATCTCCGGCTTGAAAAAAGCCTCCAGCCATGGGGAGTAGATCTCCATGTGTAGAAGTGGTGACGGCTAGTTTTCCATCGATATTCGTCCGAAGAGCGGTGGCGGTAATGGCATCAGATCCGTATACATTAGATGCGTCGATCCAGGAAGTGATGTGGTTGCCTTGTTCTCTGAGGGCACCGCTTCCGCCTACATTCAGTGAGCGGTGGAAAGGTATCCCCGAGCTCAGGACATCGCCTGGAACCGGTGGAATGTTCGCATTTTCAGCAGCGTTCTCTGGGGTCATGGTGATGTCGTGATCGAGAAATTGGCCCCAGGAGAAAACAAATGAACTCAAACGTGTGGAGGAGGCTCCACAATCGTCTTCGAAGATCAGATTGCTAATTTCCCGAGGGTTTTTTCGATTGCTTCCTACTAGGCCGCCTGAACCGTCATAGACTGAAGCCAATTCTCTCTTCAGTTCTATTTGTGCAGCACCGTACAGCGCAGCCGAGTTGGTCGATATATTGTTACAGCTGCCATCAATACTTCTATTGATCGCTTGCGTCGGACAGAGAGCGCTGCGATTATTTGCTCCGTATTGAAGACTGGTTTTGTCGTCAGGGGCTTCTGCAGTGCCTCCAAATATATGTTGAAATTGACTTTGCTCAACATAGTTTTGTTCTATCTGATCGCTAGCCTCTTGCTTTTGTTCCTTCGGTATTGACTGAGCATTCAGTG
>JAHDDV010000103.1 GCA_020629205.1 Chitinophagales bacterium
CAAGTGCTGCAGGATGGAGTCCTGGTTCCTAGAATAATGGGAGATGTCACAGGGCTTAATCCAGCAGTAATTCTATTGGCGCTGTCTGTCTGGGGTAGTCTTTTGGGGCTTCTGGGAATGTTATTGGCCCTACCAATGACGAGTTTGTTAGTTTCTTATTACAGTCGTTTTATCGCCGACATGGAGACCAATCAGGTAGAAAATCTTAGCTAGAAGCAACCATTTGCCTGCCATCTGGGTATTTGTTTGCTAAAGGCTAGTCCTAATAGAAGTTAAGAACTAGTAGAATCGCTGAAAACTCAGTATTTTAGCGGCAAACATTTGTATTAACTCACAACAACAGTTCTATGAAAAAAATCTTACTATTGGCTTTGATGACTACGTTTGTCTTCACAGCAAGCTTTGCTCAATGCGAGCAAGACCAATTTTGGATTGACAACTACGTGTACGGCGTGTTCCCATATCCTCCTGATGAGGACTATGACGATGGAACCGTCTCAGACGGCATTCCGAGTGCTGCCGTAGGTGTGCCATACACTTTCGATTTTACAATCATTGTCCCTGAGGTTTTGCCTGCAGATATCGTATCCAGTCTTACTGGAGGTGCTATTGAAGTAGACCTTCCTCTCGATGAGGTGATTCTGACCAACCCTAACGATACAGGTATTCCAGCAGAGTTCTCGTTCACTACGGATGCAGAAGACTGGACTTTCGTGGCTGGAAACACTTATTGTGCACGCATTGCCGGTACTGCAACCGCTGCTTCAGCCCCAGTTGATGTAGCATTGATCGCTGATGCCATCAGTCCTGCTCTAGGTGGTGTACCTTACGAAGTGAGCTTCGATGGTTACACCTTTGAGGTGGTTGAAAGTATCAACACAGAAGATTTGAATGATATCAATGGAGGAATAAGCAACTTCCCGAATCCCTTCGAAAACCAGACAACTATCAACTTCTTTGCTAAGGAAGCTGGTCTGTACAGCATCAATGTATTCAATGTAACCGGCGCTCAGGTTCAGGCATTGGAAATCAATGCAGTAGCTGGAGAGAATAACTACGATTTCGATGGTAGTGATCTTGATGCTGGCATTTACCTATACACTGTTTCTGACGGAATCAACACTGCAACAAGCAGAATGATTGTTAACAAGTAGGCCCAGCCAATCAAATGACAATTAATAGAGAGCCTTTCGCAATTGCGAAAGGCTCTTTTTTATTACATATAGCTAGCTAAAGAGAACACAAAAGGCTGTAAATTCGTTGTTCAATAGCCCCAATACAAATTTCAAACAGATAGAAATGCTAAAGCGAACGCTACTTTTTTCGATCCTGATGCTTTCTTTGGCCTACACAGGTGTCAAAGCACAGGACGCCAGGAGCATCCTGCATCAGGTGTTTGATCAAATTGATCGCGCCCAAACAATGACCTACACGCTCTCACAATTCGAACGCCTTAAGGGAGGAAAGGAAACTTATGCCAAGACTGCTGTAAGGCTGCAGGTAAGTCCCTACAAACTTTACCTTAAAACTATAAGTCCTGATGAAGGAATTGAGGTACTTTGGCGTGAAGGAGTGTACGGCGGGAAAGCCTTCATCAACCCTAATGGCTTTCCTTACATGAATGTCAAGCTCGATCCTGTCGGCGCTACCATGTTGGACGGTCAACATAACCCTGTAATGAACAGCGGATTTACGATCTTCAAAGACATACTTCAGGATGCAGAGCGCAAAGCCGATGGGCAGGGCGGATTTGATCAAGTATTTAGCCTGAATGGTTCAACTACTTTTGACGGAAAGGAATGTTACGTGATGGAGTTGAGTGATCCTACCTTCGACTACACCTCGGCTACGGTGAAAGCCGGTGAGAATGTCTACACTATGTCCTTGCGATTGAAGGTCTGTCCCTATCTTATCATGGAAAAGAACTCTAGTGTCTCGGATTACTATGATGTATCTGCAGGGCAATCCCTAAGGGTGCCGACCAGCTATGCAAGCTATACTAAAATCTACATAGACAAGAGCACGATGCTGCCCATTAAGATGGAGTTGTCAGATGAACGTGGTCTATTTGAAAAGTACGACTTCCTTGATCTAGTGGTAAATCCTGGCTTTCCGGCAGATGAATTCACGGAAGATTGTCCTCGGTACGGATTTTGAAATAAGATAGGCAGAGAATCCTGCATAGTTTCAGGACACTCTTTTGAACCAAATTATACACAAAAATTGAGGCGCTCATACGATGTCTCACTGTCTAAACTGACTGAACACCTATAAATCTTCAATACAATGGTAAGTACATTAAGTGGCGTTTCTGCCAGCGAAAAAATCGACCAGATTCCTGATATTTTAGATCGGCATAAGCAGTTCTTCGCAACAGGTATAACTAAGGACGTGAATTTTCGCATTGATCAACTGAAGCGTTTGAAGGAAGTGATCATGGAGCATGAGACAGATATCTATGATGCACTCAAGAAAGATCTAAACAAGTCTCCCTTTACCAGTTTCATGACCGAGATTGCCATGGTCTTGGGAGAAATAGACCTTTTTATCAGCAAATTGAAAAAGTGGTCGAAACCCAAAAAGGTGCGAACCGGCATGGTCAATTTCAAGGCTAACAGCAAGGTCTATTATGATCCCTATGGTACAGTTCTGGTGATTGCGCCCTGGAACTATCCGTTTCAATTGACGATGAGTCCTTTGGCTGGAGCCATTGCTGCAGGGAACTGTGTGGTTGTCAAACCTTCAGAGATTGCTCCTGCTACCTCAGCGGTGATGACCAAGATCATCCAGGAGAACTTTGTAGAAGATTATATCTCTGTTTTTGAAGGTGGGGTTCCTGTTTCACAGGCTTTACTTGAGCAGCGATTTGACTACATCTTCTATACAGGAAGTACACATGTTGGAAGAATTGTGTATCAAGCTGCGGCCAAGCATTTGACACCTGTAACGCTTGAATTGGGAGGTAAGAGCCCCTGCATTGTAGATGAGGACATTCAGCTGAATTTCACTGCTAAAAGAATCATCTGGGGCAAGCTTTTGAATGCAGGACAGACCTGCGTGGCCCCTGACTATATCTTAGTAAACAGAAAGGTAAAAGATGCTTTGCTGAAACGAATGACCGAAGTCATTGAAGAATTTTACGGGACAGACCCATCACTCTCAGACGAGTACTGTAAGATCATCAATGAGCGGCATTTCATGCGTCTCTCTGCCTATATCGATGGCGCAGACATTGCTTATGGTGGTGACAGAGATATGGATCGACTTTATATTGGTCCGACCATCTTGGATAATGTCAAAGGAGATGACCCGGTAATGCAGGATGAAATCTTCGGGCCGATACTTCCTATCCTGACTTATGACCACATCGAGGAGGCTATTTCTTTTGTAAATGAAAGAGAAAAGCCGTTAGCACTGTATGTATTCTCAAAGGATAAGCAAATTGCAAAGAAAGTTCTCAAGGAAACCAGCTCCGGCGGGGCCTGTGTCAATGACACCATCATGCATTTGGCTTCCGAAGATCTACCTTTTGGTGGTGTAGGCGCAAGTGGAATTGGTGCTTATCACGGCAAGCACAGTTTTACTACTTTCTCTCACCAGAAAGCGGTTCTAAACAAATCAACACGCATTGATGTGCCTTTGCGGTATGTGCCGTACAAAGTGAGTTTGGCTGCATTCAAGCAGATGGCTAAGTTCATTCGTTAAGCTTGCAATGAATTAAGAAAAACAAGAAAGGGCAGCTACTTGTGAGCTGCCCTTTCTTGTTTCTGTATCTCCTGAGACCTTCTATTCATAAGTCTTGTTTCCCCTTTCTAACCATCGTCCCCAGTTCTCATCGAAGGGATGGACATCCAAAGTTACCTGGCCGTTAGGTTTTACAATTTCCTGCTCTTGGTTGACCCATTCAAACATACCACCATAGAGGTTGTAGACCTCCGAGTAACCCTGTTCTCGTAGTTGGCCTCCGATGATTCCGGAGCGGCCCCCAACGGAGCAGTAGATCATGATCTTGGTATCTTCCGGATAATCCTGTACGAATTCCAATGCAAAATCCTCAAACCCAACTCTTATCGCCCCTTCAATATGACTGACATTGAATTCTGCTTCAGGACGGGTATCCAAAATCAAGGCATAGTCTTCACGATTGGCAGCGTAATCTTGCACAGTGACCGTACGTGAATTGTTGTCATACATGGTGTTCAGGAATAGCGCATAGACTGGATTATGAACAGGTTGCTCATATTGAGCACTTACCTTCATCTGGAAAAGTAGCGTGAAAACGAAGAGCATTGAAAGGAGGCGCATGGCTGTAGGTTTAGGAGAATTAATTGCAGTTCAGATCTGTTTTCTCAAAATAGTATACAAAGGAACTTTGCCGCTCACGTTCACGAAGCTTCATATCGCTGTTGCTTAGGTGAATCAAATCATAATCGGTTGTTCCATAGGCACCTTCATTCAACTCCAGAAGTAGCCCCTCTCCCACTTCCCACAACTTGTAGGTATTGTGGTTGTTCATTACACCTTCAAAAGTATAGGAATACTGAAGTTCCGAAAAGCACATCAAAGTCTGATTGGCTACGGTACTGAGGTTTGCTTCTTTACCCGTAGAACGTAGCTGCCAATTAGTGGCAATCCAGATTTTGGCTGTATCTAGTGCAGGAATGGAATTGATAAATGGTTCCTCTACCTGTGTTGTGTCATTCTGCTCGTTAGTTTCATTATCTGGTTCATCGTCATCTCCGCAGGAGATGGCAATGAGCAACAATGTGCATAAGCTCAAGAGCAGCAGGAAACGATGAAAAAGGGTAATGTACATCGCGTATGATTTTGTCGCAAAATATTGCATTTGCTGTTATTGGGCAAAACTATTTGTGTCCGCCTCTAAAAAGATGGGAGTTGCTAGACCACCTTAAATCCAACTTGTCCTAGCGAATCGAAACTGGCTTTTATCTCATCTCCTTGTGCAATATTGGTCATTGGCCCCAGGGCTCCTGTCAATATCACTTCCCCAGCTCTTAAGGGTGTTCCTAATGATTTTAGTTTTCTGGCCAGCCAGATGGTAGCATTTACGGGTGAACCCAGGCATGCACTGCCTTTGCCTTCTGAGACCAGCTCACCATTTTTCCAAAGTTTCATGGAACAGTTGAGTAGATCAAAGCTCCCAGGCCAAACGGGACGATGTCCAAGAACAAAATGGCTGGCAGAGGCATTATCCGCTATGGTATCTGCTATCTTGATGTCCCAGGAGTCGATTCGACTGCCCACGATCTCCAAGGAAGCCAATGCTGAATCTATGGCCCCAAGGACCTGAGCGACTCCAATATACTCTTGATCAAGATCTTCCCCCAAAACAAAAGCGATCTCGCCCTCAACTTTTGGCTGCATCAGTGCAGTGATCGGCAGTTCTCCGCCATGCAAAACCTCCATGTCGCTTAGCAGCATTCCAAAATCTGGCTGATCTACCCCCAGTTGCTTTTGCACCGATTTTGCAGTAAGACCGATCTTCCAGCCAACTCTACTAGCCCCTGCCGCAATGCGTCGATCTGTGTTAATCTTTTGCACTGCATAAGCTGCAACCTGATCATCTGCACCGATCGAGTTGCGAACAGGGGCACATACTTCGCCTGTTAGAGCGGCTTGCCACAGCTGTGCAGCCGCGATTGCCTCTTTGGAATCTTTTGTCATTGAATGGAGTTTATAAGATTTGAGTTCTAGCAACACTCAAAATACAAAGACTATCTAAACCTGCTTTATGAAAATAGAAATGCAGCCGATTGGCTACGTGAAGAATGATATTGAACAAATTGCAGACGACCAATGGAAAGGGACAATTTCGAACATTATCCTAAGTAAAGAAATGCATCCTCAGGCTTTGCAAGGATTGGATGAATTTTCCCATGCTATGATTCTGTTCTACATGGATCAGGTAGCAGATGAAAAGGCCGTTTCGAAGTACCGCCACCCCAGAAACAATAGCAGTTTGCCGCTGCTTGGAACGTTTGCACAAAGAAACAAGAGTCGGCCAAACAAGATTGGCCTCAGCACTGTAAAAATACATGCCGTAGAGGGACAGTGTTTACAAGTCCTTGAGTTGGATGCAGTTAATGGTACACCTATACTGGATATCAAGCCGTATATGGCGGCTTTTGGTGCCAGAGGCCCGGTTTTCGAGCCGGAATGGGTGGAGCAGATCATGTCCAAATATTGGGAATAGCGGGCTTCTACGCCCAAAAAGGCGTAACTTTGCAGAAATCTGTTTATTTGAAGAGTATTGTGAAAGAGCATATAGCGGTGAGGGAGATTGATGCCACCAAAGCCTTACCGGTTATGGAACATTTCTACACCATTCAAGGTGAAGGCAGGTATCAGGGTGCGGCAGCCTATTTTATTCGACTAGCGGGCTGTGATGTGGGCTGTGTGTGGTGTGATGTCAAGGAATCCTGGGATCGTGATGAACATCCCATCATGGAGATCGACTTTCTGGTGGAAAAGGTGGCTAAAACTCCGGCAAAAATCGTTGTGATTACCGGAGGGGAGCCCTTGATGTATAATCTGGACACCCTAACCAAACGTTTGCAAGGTGCTGGTTTTCGCACGCATATTGAAACCTCTGGCGCACATCCGCTCAGCGGTCAGTGGGATTGGTTTTGCTTGTCTCCCAAAAAATTCAAAGCACCTCTACCAGAATGTACGGCAGTTGCGTCGGAATTGAAGATCATTGTGTTTAACAAGAGTGATTTTGCCTGGGCTGAGCTCTATCAGCAGGAAGTGCCTCAGGATTGCCATTTGTATTTGCAGCCTGAGTGGAGTAAGAGTGAGCAAATGATTCCGCTAATTGTGGACTATGTGAAGCTGCATCCTGAGTGGAGAGTTTGTTTGCAGAGTCATAAGTTTATGGAGATTCCTTAGGCTTTAGTGAGGGCTTGCGGTACTATTTGATTACCTTGAATTCTGTGCGACGGTTTTGGGCACGACCTTCTTCGGTGTCGTTGTCTGCGATTGGTTGTTGATCGCCCATGCCTTGTGATGTGATACGACTGCGGTCGATACCTTTGCCTACCAAAAAATCTGCTACTGCTCGCGCTCTGTTGTTGGACAATTCCAGATTGGAGGAAGCTGAGCCCACATTGTCTGTATGTCCCAATACTTCGATACTGATCTTGGGATTTTCGGTCATTAGATCGACTAGCTTCTGGAGTTCGGGCTCCGAGGTGCTTTTTAATTCGTAGGCCCCGGTTTCAAAGAAGATATTTTTCAAGACTACTGTCTCTCCTACTTTCACTGGCTGCAGTCGCACCTCCACTTCAAAGGCTTTGCCCGCTTCCATTTCCTTGAGTTGATAGCTTTCTGAATAGAACAAGTAGCGATCACGACTCACATTGAAAAGGTAGTTTTTACCTGCCACAAGGGTCACCAGAAATTTACCGTCGAAGAGATCCGATACTACCTTGTTGATGGTCTCCTGAGTATCTAGATCGATGATCTCGATGACCGCCTGCACTGCCTGGTCACTTTCATCATCCACGACTCTTCCTTTCACGTAGGTAACATTCGCAGGACGAATGGTCTCTGGTAGCTCGAAGTAGAAGATGTCGAGTCCGTTTTCTTCGGTTTGGCTGGTGAAGTAGGCTCGCTCCCCATTAGCGCTAACCACAAATCCACTTTGGTTGTACTTGTTGTTGATTGGGTAGCCGAGGTTTTTGGGTTCGGACCACTCTCCATCTTCTCCGAGAGTCGACATATAGATATCGGTATCGCCCATACCGACATGTCCATCGGAAGAGAAATAGAGGGTACGTCCATCTGGATGGATAAATGGGCATTGCTCGTCACCTAATGTATTGATCTTGTCGCTGAGCAAGATTGGAGCTGACCAGCCTCTGGCTAGTTTTTCAACCTTGTAGATGTCACGACCGCCTATGCCGCCATGGTCATTGCTGCTAAAGTAGAGCGTCTTACCGTCGGCAGAAATAGAGGGCTGAGATTCCCAGGCCGTACTGTTGATGGGTTCTTCCATATTGCGGGGCAGGACCCAGACGCCGTCCAGTTTATAACTGTAATAGAGGTCAAAACTTCCAAGGGTATTCCATCGGTCTTTGGCTGCGAAGAATCGCTTTTGCCCGTCAGGGCTGATGGCTATGGAGCCTTCCTGATTGGCCGTGTTGATGTCTTTACCGATGTCCTCGGCCATTTGCCATTCCCCATTTTCGTCTTTTTCGCTGATGTAGAAATCCTCGTTTGGAGCGATGACAGAGTCGAAGCGTCTAGTGAAAACCAGTGTCTGCTCATCGGCTGTGAGACTGGGCAAATACTCGTCAAAACTGCTATTGATGGCCGGGCCGAGATTGATTGGCTCGAATGGTACTGGATTGGCCATGGCCGCAGCGATGAATTTGCAGTTTTCCATTTCAGACAACACATACTTTTTAGGGTTGTCTGTGATGGATGGATCATTGAGTGCTGTTTGATAATGCTCTAGCGCCGCGTCGAAGTCTTCCGTAAACTGCGCCAAATCGCCCAGCTTGATGTGTGCTTTATATTGAAAACGCTCTTCGATTTCGAGAATGCGCTCATAGACCTCTTTGACCTTGTCGTATCGCTCCGTCTCGTCATAGAGTTTTGCCAATTGTAGATAGGCTTGTGTGTATTTCGGTTCGATTTTGACGGCTTTGAGCAGCATTTCTTCTGCTTCCTCAAATTCTTTGAAAAGCATCTTGTCGAAGCTGTCGAGATACAGCTTTTTGGCTTTGTTGGAGACCTGGGCTTGCAAGTTGGTAAACAAGCAGATGGCAATGAGGAGAAAAGCGCTTCGAATCATAGTCATATCAGTAGGTGGAGTGCTAAAGATTTTAAGCTTAACGTTTAGGACTTGCTTTGAGGTATATATGGACTTTAGTAGAGTATAAAGGTAAATTTCCGAAGGCTCAATTACTAGTATCTATTTGCTAATCAGTGGCTTTAGGCTTGTTGCCAAGGTCAGATGCAATGCAAATGGGGCTCCGGCTAAGGGATAGCAGCGGTATGAGCCGCCGGCCACAGCGACTGAGGCATGCGCTATGGAGGCTCGGAACGCAGTGGAGAGACTACAGAGCGCATAAGCCGAAGCGCTGTGGACAAGGTGAGTGAGAGCGGAAAGCCCGACCCCACAGCGGCATTCCATTTGCTTGATTATCAGGCCATGTTGCTGGTGCCGCTGTGGGGGTAGCCCCAAAAAAAGATTACCTTAGCAAAAAAAAGATCATGTCTGGAGAAAAGCCGGAAAAGTTTAATCAGCAACATTACGATTTGTTGCTTCGCAATTTGGAGGGGAACAATAAGCAGGGCTATGATTTCCTGGAATATCGGAAGTCGCTGGAGGCCTTGAAGTCCCTGGATATGGATGAGGCGACGCGGTATAAGTCGGCCTTTGCGACGGGTTCGACTATGGGGGCGACCGTGGATGGGCTGCTGTCGAGTGTGGAGCATTATACGAATGTGCTGCGTGTGGAGAAGGATAAATTTGCGGATATGCTGCAGAAATCTGTGAATGAAAAAGTGATTTCGCGGGAGCAGGAGATTGGGCAAATCAACTCGGATCTGCAGAGCAAAAGGGAGATGATTGAGCAGCTGACAGCGGAGATTGCAGAGCTGGAGACTCGGAAGGAAACGATTACGGGGGAAGTGAAGGCTAGTAGCGTGAAGATCGAAGCAACCAAAATCCAGTTTCAGGAGACTTTCAAGTACATGGTGACTGAAATTTTGGATACCAAAAAGAAAATGGAGGAATACCTGTCTTAGAAGCTTTGCTAGCGCAAGATACCCCAATGAGTGCTGCTGAGCGCTCATCAAATTGCATTGTTGCTTATGCCTCGTACCACTAGAATTTGGCTGTATTGTCTTGCCTTCGCAGGTCTGCTGTCAGCTGCTGATGTCTCTGCTCAGGAGTCTTGGGCGGGAGAAACATTCCTACCGATGTCGTCCTGGTATGGGGATGCTGCGGAGCGTTTGGAGATATTGCAAGGTCAGTTTGATGATGCGGTGCATTTGGGTCAGAAGCCGATTAGTAGGGAGACTTTGCACCGACTGGTTGGGCCTTCTGATCAGGAACATCGGCACTATCGAAGGCTTTTGGAACATAGTCCGGAGCTCTCGCCTCATGATGTTCCCGAAAGTCGGAAAGCTATTTTAAAGTACTTCTATCGCACACCGGCTGATTTCTATACGGTGAACAAGGATGGCTTTGAATTGCGCATCAATCCAATAATCAATGTGCAGGCCGGTCAGGAACTTGACGAGGGTCTTGTGGTGCACAATAGCAAGGGGATTGATGTTCGAGGATTCCTTGGCCGAAGATTGAATTTTCACACTTATCTTACTGATAATCAAACGATTTACCCTAAGTACCTCTGGGATAAGTTTATGCGTGATGGCGCGATTCCTTATGAAGGACGCTATGTGACTTACCTCTCTTCTACCCTAGGGGATCGCTCTGTTGTGGATTATTTCAGTGGCGGAGGTTATGTGTCTGTGCAGGCTATGCGGCAGATGAATATTAGTTTTGGCCATGGTCGTCAGTTTCTCGGTGATGGCATTCGGAGCCTGCAACTTTCTGACTATGCCAATGCTCGTTTGTATTTGCAATTGCGGACAAGAGTATGGAAGTTTCAATATCAAAACTTGTTTACCGAGTTAATTGAGCAGTTTGACCGTGGCAATGACCAGCTCTTGAAGCGCAAGTATATGGCTACTCATCATTTGAGTATTCATGCCCGTAAATGGTTGAATATCGGTTTGTTTGAGAGTGTAGTCTTTTCACGTGAGGACGGATTTGACTTTGCTTATTTGAATCCACTGATCCTGTATCGTTTTATTGAGCATCAATTGGGCAGTCCGGATAATGTGCTTGTGGGTCTCAATGCTAAAGCATTGATTGCCGGTCACTTATCGCTTTATGGTCAAGTAGTACTTGATGAGTTTTCCTTCAAGAAATTGCGAGATGAGCCAGGATGGTGGGCCAATAAGTTTGGCCTTCAGATGGGCCTTCGAGGCGAAGATGTATTGTTAGATGGTCTGCATTTCCAGTTGGAATGGAATCGACTGCGACCCTATACCTACACGCATAACGATATTAAAATCAACTATACGCACTACAATCAGCCCTTAGCACATCCATTGGGCGCCAATCTGCAGGAGTACTTACTGAATGTAAACTACGATCTCACACGGAATCTACGCATAGAGCTTCGGTCTGCTTTGATGTGGCAGGGTCTGGATATCGATACCCTCAACTTTGGATCTGATATCTTCCTTTCCAATACCAGTCGTGTGGCGGATGATGGCAATGAGATACTTCAGGGTACAGAAAGCCTGACACGATACGCTGATGTGAATCTCAGCTATCAGTTCAAACACAATTGTTTTGTGGATTTGAATGCTACATGGCGCAGTCAGGAAAATATGGGAAATACGAATGAGACGCTGATAATCGGTGCTGGAATACGGGTCAACGCAATCCGACGCCGAATTGTGCTCTAGGAGCTTCTTTGCGCAGGCGGCATATTATCACGTATTTGTTCGAGAAAGACGCGGACTTTTTTCAAGGAACGTACCATGTCGAAATTCTCATCACTGAGTTTCTTACGATTTTTCAACTGCTTCTTGGCACCGTCCAGTGTATATCCTTTCTCTTTTACGAGGTGATAAATGACTTCTAGTATTTCTATATCTTTCTTGGTAAACAGGCGGTTTCCCTTCCTGTTTTTCTTTGGCTTAATGGCATCAAACTCTTTCTCCCAGAAGCGAATCAGTGAGCGGGAAACATCAAATTTCTCCGCAACTTCTCCGATTGAGAAATATATCTTAGTTACTTCGTGCTCCTTATATGGCAAGGGTAGGTAGTTTTAGTTGCTACTAAAGTAAAACATTTCACCCAAAATTCACGCCTTTCTCAAACATAAATCACTAATTCCCTGCTAGATAGGGCACTTATTTGATCAAAACTTGTAAAAGCCGTATAACAAGGGCCTACACAATGTCAGCATCGGAAAGGCTCAGGCATAGATATTATTCTCATGCGCAAATGCAACAACGCGCTCATCCGCAAAGATATCGCTGGGATTGAGTGGCTTTGTCAGACTGATACCTTCAAGGGTGGTACAACGGCTTAAAGCTACATATACCTGGCCTGGAGCAAATGCCCCGCGGCCCAGATCGATGACAATATGCTCAAAAGTCTTACCCTGACTTTTGTGAATCGTAACGGCCCAGGCAAGCCTTATGGGATACTGTTCGAAACTACCGACCACCTCAGATTCAATTTCCTGCTTCTTTTGATTAAAGGTGTACTTGCGCATCTCCCACACATCTCGCTGTATATCATAACGTTGTATTGTCTCATCCTTGACAACCTCCACCATGATATAATCCGCTCCCAGTTCGCAAACCCTCCCCAATGTACCATTGACCCATCGTCCGTCCATATCATTGCGCACAAACATCACCTGAGCATCTTCCTTCAAAAACAAGATCTCATCGGTTGGCAATTGCATCTTGCTGATTTCGCCTTCTTTCTTGCCTTTGTACTTAAAGAGTTGACTTGGCAGGCGATTGAGGCGATTCTCATTGATCTTCTTTGCCAGATAATTGGTCCCAGTGAGAATGATGGTATTGTCCGTCCATGTTACTCCGTAAGGTCCCTTGTAGGCTTTGTTAAGTTCGTCCAAAACCTTGCTGCCAGCATTGCCGACGCGAACCTCATTCAGCAAACCCACAAACTTCTGGTTGAGCTGCCGGAAGACCCGAGTCAACTCAAAGCAGTGTAGCTTCTGCCCCTGAAGAGCATAAGCACTAAAAAAGAAGGGAGAATAATACTGCATTCCAAGCAGCTGCTCCTCGACCTCAGATGAAATCACAGGAGGAAGCTGAAACAAATCCCCAATCATGATCATCTGAATGCCACCAAATACCTTATCCCTTCTTGGACCATTCTTTTTCAGAAAGAGATTGATATTGTCCAGCATATCTGCTCGCACCATGGAGATTTCGTCAATCACAATCGTGTCCAGACTTTTGTAAATCGCGTCATCTTTCCGCTTTCTAATTTCACCGGCCTTCATAGGTCTCGGAGGAAAACCAAAAAAGGAATGAATGGTTTGCCCACCTACATTGAGCGCTGCAATGCCCGTAGGAGCCAGGACAACAATCTTCTTGCTGGTATATTTGCGAAAATAAGTCAGCAAGGTCGACTTTCCCGTACCGGCCTTTCCAGTCAAAAACAGGTGTTCCTCTGAATATTCCATCAGATCGAAGGCTTGCTCAAACTCAGGGGTAAATTTCATTTCTAGACGAATATCTTGGGACATAAAAAATCGCTGGTCCCCTTTCGAGGCCCAGCGATCGCTCTTTGGCTAATATAATAAAAACAGAAAATATCTGGAAGGCCCTCCCTAGAAGATTGGCTGTTCCGGCTTATTACCCAATATCTTCTCAATTTTTGCCATCACATCATCGGTCAATAATTCGACCGCTTCCAGCGATTGCAAGTTTTCTTCCAATTGCGAAGTCTTCGATGCACCAAGTATTACCGTGCTCACATGCTGATTTTTCAGACACCAGGCCAGGGCCATATTCGTGACAGAGATACCCAGCTTTTTAGCCAATCGACTCAGCTTCTTGACAATGGCAATCTTCTCTTCATTGTAGATGCTGTCCTTCAGCCATTCGTATCCCTTTACCGCAAGTCGACTTCCCTTAGGAATTCCCTTGCTATACTTTCCCGTCAATAGTCCCGAATACAGCGGTGACCAAATAGTAGTCCCCATTCCAAAGTTCTTATACAACTGACTGTAGCCCACCTCGAACTTTTCCCGGTGAAACATATTGTATTGAGGCTGCTCCATCAAAGGACCAATCAGATTCAATTTATGTGCTGCCGCATGAGCCTCCGTAATCTCCTGCGCACTCCACTCCGATGTACCCCAATAAAATATCTTGCCCTGTTGAATCAGCGTATTCATCGCCCAAACAGTCTCCTCGATCGGTGTGCTCTTATCCGGACGATGACAGAAAAACAGATCCAAATACTCAACTTGCAGACGCTCCAGCGCCTCATGGCAGGCTTCTGTTACATGCTTCCGACTCAAACCTCTCTGTGTTGGCCACTTACCTCCTCGACCAAAAAAGACCTTACTGGATACTATATAAGTACTCCGGTCCCAGGCTAAATCCTTCAGCACCTCCCCCATGATTCGCTCCGACTCCCCGTGTGCATACACTTCTGCATTGTCAAAAAAGTTGATTCCGTTGTCATAAGCCAAACTCATCATTTCCTTAGCCTTCGGTATATCTACCTGCTTGCCAAACGTCACCCAGGAACCAAGTGACAAAGCGCTTACCATCAGCCCCGAACGACCGAGATTTCTATACTGCATTTCCATCTGCAAAACATATTTTTGGTGAAAGATTTGCTAAGTTAAGATTTTATCGAAAGCAAGCAGAAGTGCCAGACATCCGCTCATAAAGGATGGTACATTCAGTGCAAAAAGACGTACATTTGTAGTGCATGAGTGCCAACAAAGTCAAAATAATTGAGTGTCCAAGGGATGCGATGCAGGGGCTCGATGAATTCATCAAGACTCCTGACAAAATTCGGTATATCAATGCCCTGCTCAAAGTAGGCTTTGATACCATCGATTTTGGCAGCTTTGTCTCGCCCAAGTACATCCCGCAGATGAAGGATACACCACAGGTGTTGTCGGAGCTGGAGACCGAAGAGAGCAATTCCGATCTGCTGGCCATCGTGGCCAATCTGCGCGGTGCCAAGGACGCTATCTTTTACGATGGCATCCAGTACATCGGCTATCCCTTCTCCATTTCCGAGACCTTCCAAAAACGCAATACCAATGCAAGTCTCGAAAAATCTCTGGAGACGGTGGAACACATCAAAGATCTCTGCGATCTCGATAAGAAGCAGCTGGTCGTCTATCTTTCCATGGCTTTCGGCAATCCCTATGGCGACTTTTGGGAGCCTGTGTTAGTGGAGCATTGGGTCGATCGTCTATACAGCATGGGCATTGAGACCATCTCACTTTCCGATACCATCGGTGTCGCTACACCTGCTGTGATCTCGGAGATATACCAGATCATTTCGATAAACTTCCCCGATCTCGAACTGGGCGCTCACTTCCATTCCCATCCACACAATTGGGAGGAAAAGATCGATGCCGCCTACCAGGCAGGCTGCCGTAGATTCGACGGTGCGATCAAAGGTTATGGAGGCTGTCCATTCGCCAAAGACGATTTACTCGGCAACATAGCCACCGAAAACCTTATCATGTATTTTCAGCAACAAGGTGAAGAACTGGACATTGATATGGAGGAATTTGCCAAAGCGCTCTCTATTGCAGCAGAAGTCTTCCCGCATCAGACCATGGTCTAGTGCTGCGTAAACAAAGTGCTTGACAGCACTGGCCTTTTACTTTTTGTTTTTTTGGAGCAAAACGGATAGTCACGTGGCAAGGACCTACCCGTGCTGCGCTAATACTCAGCACTCAGCTAGCTGTTCATGC
>JAHDDV010000104.1:0-4794 GCA_020629205.1 Chitinophagales bacterium
CTACTTAGCCTAATCTCTTGACAAACCCTTGCGGATAGAGTCGCTCCCAATCTTCTCGCAAGACTCCATAGCCAACCGAGTCATAATACTTCCCATCTACTATTCGTGCCTTCTTGAAGCAAGCTTCTTGTACAAAACCCAGTTTTAAGGCCAACTTCATCATTCCGTGATTCCCAGACCATGTACGTAGATCCAGACGAGCCAGTTCTGGGAAGTTTTTCAATAAATACTCACACCAGATTCCCAACGCTTCATATCCGATGCCCTTGCTCCAGCTCTCGGGATCATACAAGACCAGTCCCTGACTCATCCAGTAAGTCTCTTCACTCTGCCAATACCAGTTGCAAGTTCCCAGTAGTTGATTGGAATCTCGCCAGGCAATAACTAGTGTTTTTCTTGGAACAGAAAAAAGACCTTGTTTAATCTTGTGCTGAATATTCAGAATGTCTTTCTGCAATTCATCCGCATTCATTTTTGCATAATAGGGACCATTGAAATCCATCCATCGATGATGTCCGGTATTCCATATTTTATAGGCTCCCATATCATGGGAGAGCCAGTCACGCAAAGTGATTCTCTTTCCTTCGAGTTTAATACTTGACATGCTCGAAGATATTTCTTGTCCGGATATTTATCAAGAATAATGAAGGTAGGATACTCGCTTTCTTATAGTTGCAGCAGTCGACTACTGCAATTTGTGTCAAATTCTGTGATTGTTGTCTAAAAGCCATATCCCAATAAAGAAAATTTCGACATCTTGCGCCGAAATTCAAAATGAACCAAAGCTCATGATCAAATTTGACTACAAAGACCTACTACAATTTCTATCAGTGAAGGAAATTGAATCATATCTGCCAGCCCTGCAAGAAGCTGAAAAACAGCTTGTCAACAAGACAGGGCCTGGCAGTGAGTTTTTAGGTTGGATGGACCTTCCGGTTAATTATGACCGAGAGGAATTTGCTCGAATGCAGATTTGTGCGGAGCGGATTGGTAAGCAATCCGAGGTCTTGGTTGTTGTAGGTATAGGGGGTTCCTATCTAGGAGCAAAGGCCGCTTTGGATTTCTTGCAAGATCCCTTGACACAGTTGAAAGCAGCGGGAGAGCACAAAGGGCCGCATGTGCTTTTTGCCGGTACTCAATTGTCCGGTCGCTACTTACAATCAATGCTTGATTTTCTACAAGATCGGGATTTCTCTATAAATGTAATCTCCAAGTCAGGCACGACAACGGAACCAGCAATTGCCTTTCGTTTCCTACGCGCCTTGATGGAAAAGAAGTACGGAAAGCAAGAAGCGGCTAAACGAATCTATGCAACCACCGACAAGACAAAAGGTGCTTTGCGTTCGCTTGCGGATCAGGAGGGCTATGAGACTTTTGTAGTGCCAGACAATGTTGGTGGTCGTTTTTCCGTGCTAACGCCAGTGGGGCTATTGCCGATTGCTGCTGCAGGCTACGATGTGGAGGCAATGCTACAGGGGGCAGCAGCTATGAGGGAAAGATCGTCGCTGCCTTTCGGGGAGAATCCGGCTCAGCAATATGCTGCGGTCCGAAATGCTTTGTACAATCAGAATTACCTACTGGAGTTGTTTGTGAGTTATGAGCAGCGCTTAGCCTCCATCGCAGAGTGGTGGAAGCAACTTTATGGAGAATCCGAAGGCAAAGGGGAGCAAGGCTTGTTCCCTGCCTCTGTGAATTTCACGGCCGACTTGCACTCTTTAGGGCAGTACATACAGGATGGAAAAAGACATCTATTTGAAACAGTGGTGCAGATCGAAACACCGGATGTAGATCCCATCATTTCTGCAGATCCGCAAAATCTGGATGGGCTCAACTATCTAGCTGGCAAAGGCATGGACTTCGTCAACAAGCAGGCTTGTAAAGGGACCATCGAAGCGCATCTGGAGGGCGGAGTACCAAATATGCAAATCCAGATCGACAAGGCCAATGAGTATAGTTTGGGGGAGTTGTTCTACTTCTTTGAAAGAGCTTGTGGCTTGAGTGCCTATGTGCTTGGAGTGAATCCATTTGATCAACCAGGTGTGGAGGCCTACAAGAAAAATATGTTCCGATTGCTTGGGAAACCTGCTTAGCGCAACTTGACCGATGCTGCTAAGGCTGATGCTCTAAAGCATGAAGAAAATTGATGAGGTCTTCCCGCTCGGCAGGACTTAAGTCGAAGCCCTTTATCAACTCATCTTTATTTTCGTGATTAGCTCCTCCATTCGCATAGTGCTCGATCACTGCATCGAGACTTTGCAAACTGCCATCGTGCATGTAGGGTGCTGTAATCGAAACATTTCGAAGACTCGGTACCTTAAATAAGCCGCGATCACTGGGTAGATAGGTAAGCCTCGCCCGTCCGCTGTCAGCGTATACCTCATAAAGTCCAGTATTTCTGAAGCTTTCATCAGTAAACAAGAAGCCACTGTGGCAATTCTGACAAGCCAGTTCTTCGCTTTCAAAAAGGGTCAGGCCACGAAGCTCAGATGCAGATAGGGCATGCGGCTGGTCTTGAAAAAAGTACTTGTCATAAGCAGACTGTCCACCGATCAAGGAACGTTGGAAGCAAGCCAGGGCTCTGGTAATGACATAAGGGTCTGGTAATCGTTCGTATGCATCCAGACTCATTTGTACATAGCTGGAATCTTCATTCAATCTTTCTGCAATCAAAAGAATGTTGAAATCAAACTCCGCATGGTCTTGAATAGGTGCGAGCACTTGTTGTTCGAGACTAGGGACTCCTCCCTCCCTCATGAAGGCATTCAAATAAGCGACGTTTAGCAGGGGAGGAGCATTTCGAAAACCGATCCTTCCTTCCACACCTGGGCTGATCGCTACCGTATCACTGAAGGCAAATTCCGGCAGATGACAGGAGGCGCAGGAGATGCTATAGTCGCGACTCATCACTTTGTCAAAAAACAAGCGTCTTCCAAGGGCAAGCCGTTCGCTATTGATTTCATTGCCTTCAGGAATGGCTGGTACAGGAAAGCCCATCGGAATCTGCAGGCCAACAGCTTCGTAGTAGCTATCAGTTTCATCTGTGTTCTTTGAGCAACTACTGAAGGCCACAATAAACAAGAAGAAACTACAAGCCAGATAGAGTGTTCGGCTGTTTCTATGTTTTAGTTGTCTCATTTGCGGGAATCCATCCAAACTGAGATGCGCTCAGTTTGGATGTAGGTAGAAAGTTTTTCGTTGATGTCATTAGCCTATCGAGTAAAAGTCTATACTAGATTCCAGCTCTCCAAGCAATGGGCTCAACCCTACGAAGTTACAGTTTTTTAGAATCCTTATCCAGAATTGTCACAACATAAGTTTATGGAATAGTGCCCTAAGCTTACAAGATTGCTTCTTGTGAGCTTGATTTTGTGTATAGATTCCGTCATAATCTTGACAGTTTTGTAGTTTCGTTCAAACAGCGGGCTTATAGGATGAAGAAAATCTATCAAGTTGAAGGAATGACCTGCCAAATGTGCGTGGGCTTATTGAAGAATGCTTTGGAGGAGCATGAAGCGATTAAAGACGTAGAAGTCAATTACAATGATGGAACGGCCATTGTAGTCACCAAATCGGAAATTGACTTGCAGGAATTGAATGAATTTCTCGCTGCTTCAGGCAACTATAGATTACTTCTTGCATCTTTATAAGGAGTGCTGGCAAGAACAACAACAAGTACAAGTAATAGCAACAGTTTGGGAAGTAAGGTTGAAATTCAAATCAAGAACATGGTTTGTCCTCGTTGCATTGATGCAATACAGGAAATCATGCAGGAACTTGATTTGGAGGTTGCGGACATAGAGCTAGGCCGGGTAGAGGTACAGAACCTGCCAGAAGACTTTAACTTTGCAATGCTGGATCAACAACTGGAAAATCGCGGATTCGAACGCCTTCTGGATAAGAATGCTCAGCTGGTGGAACGAATCAAAGCCGTTGTTATAGATATGGTTCACTTTGCAGACAAGATGCCTGTTGTAAAAAACTCCTCCTACTTATCCAATAAACTTGACGTGTCTTATGCCCAACTGAGTAAGGCATTTTCCAAGTCTGAAGAGACTACGATTGAAAAGTATATCATTTTGCAAAAGATCGAGCGTGTCAAAGAATTGATTAGCTACGGAGAACACACGCTCAGTGAAATCTCCACAATGTTGGCATACAGTTCTGTACAGCACCTATCCAATCAGTTTCGAGCAGTCACTGGCCAATCTGTCACGGCCTACAAAAATTCTGGGCAAAAGAATCGCTCTTCATTGGATGAAATTTGATCCCTTTGCTGACCTTTGTACCTTTGGGCAAAATTAGCACATGATAAAGGCAAACAATCCCAAACTAAGAAGCTGGATTTCCCTACCAGATAGCTCAGACTTTCCAATCCAAAACATTCCCTTTGGAATTGCCTCCATCAATGGAGCCAAGCCTTGTGCTTGTACAAGAATCGGTGACCAGGTGATCAGTTTGGCAGCCATGGAGGAACTCGGCTACTTTACTACACTGTCTGGTTCCGAGATTCCAGAAGGCATATTTGCCAAATCTACACTCAATGCTTTTCTGAAGCTGACAAAAAAACATTGGCGGGCCATTAGAGATCGTATCTCTGATGTCTTCAATGAAAACAACCCCGAGCTGAGAGATCAATCAGAACATCGAGCCAAAATTGTGTTTGAATTGGCTGAAGCGGAAATGAAAATGCCTGTCTTTGTGGGAGACTACACGGACTTCTATGCTTCCAAGGAGCATGCTACTAATGTTGGTACCATGTTCAGGTCAAAAGAGAATGCTTTGATGCCGAATTGG
>JAHDDV010000104.1:4894-6439 GCA_020629205.1 Chitinophagales bacterium
TATTCAATGACTGGTCTGCCCGAGACATTCAGGTATGGGAGTATGTGCCGCTAGGGCCTTTTCTTGGGAAGAGCTTCGCCAGCAGCATCTCTCCATGGATCGTAACATTGGATGCATTGAAGCCTTTCACCGTTCCTGCGCAGGAAAGAGTTGTTCCTATCTTGCCATATCTGGAATCAAAAGAGTCTCTGGCAATGGACATCAATCTTGAAGTGCTGCTAGGAAGCAGCTCTTTCGAACCTACAACGATCAGTCGCTCTAATTACAAAAACATGTATTGGTCAATCGATCAGCAGGTTGCACACCACAGTGTAAATGGCTGCAATCTCAAGGCAGGTGACATGCTGGCTTCTGGCACCATTAGCGGGACCAGTCCAGATTCCTATGGCTCTATGTTGGAGCTATGTTGGAAAGGCACCAAGCCCCTGCAAATGCCTGATGGATCTAGCAGAAAGTTCATTCAGGATGGCGACACAATAATCCTGCGCGGTCATGCAGAAAAGGACGGACTACGAGTTGGTTTCGGTGAGGTAAGCGGTAAAGTACTACCGGCAAAGGAAATGGCTTAGTAAATCAAGACAGAAAATGCACATGCTAAAGATTATCCCAGGAGAAGTTTCTGTACCAGACTTTCACCAATACTTGCTTGGTACGGTGTCGCCTCGACCAATCTGCTTTGCCAGCACTATTTCCAATGATGGCATTGCCAATTTGGCTCCCTACAGCTTCTTCAATGCTTTTAGCAGCAATCCACCTACAGTTGTATTTTCCTCCAATCGCCGAGTCGCCGGCAACACCACCAAAGATACCCTACACAATGTAGAGGCCAATGGCGAAGTAGTGATCAATGCGGTCAGCTACAAGATTGTACAGCAAATGGCGCTCAGCAGTGTGAACTACCCTGCCGATGTCAGCGAGTTTGACAAGGTCGGTTTGACACCGATTGCCTCAGAGATGATTGCCCCGCCAAGAGTGAAGGAGTCGCCTGTACAAATGGAATGCCGTGTCAATCGAATCATCTCTCTCGGCGAGACCCCTGGAGCTGGGAACCTGATTGTCTGCGATGTGCTTTGTATGCATGTGGAGGAGTCCATTTTGGACGTGGAGGGAAAAATTGATCCGCACAAGATCGACCTCATGGGTCGAATGGGCCGCGCTTTCTATTGCCGTGCCTCGGGAGATGCCATTTCAAAGATTCACCGTCCAGTAACTGTGATCGGGATTGGTGTGGATCAGCTTCCTGATTCCATCCGACTCAGCACTGTCCTCACCGGTAATGATCTCGCCCAATTGGCTGCTGTTCCTAATCTTCCGAGTCAGGAGGAAGTGCAGGCGAGCTTGAAGGAGCTTGGAGCTTCCATCCCGGATGATCCTCAAGCCAAACATCAATTAGCTCAATCACTGATTGCCGAGGATAATGTTGTAGGGGCTTTTGCGGTGCTTTTGTGATTACTGATTACTTGTGCTTCGTATTGCTATGTGTTTGTGTACTCGACTACGTAAGCTATTTATGTTTCAGACTTGACCAGAGGTCTAGCTGGGCCA
>JAHDDV010000104.1:6539-9497 GCA_020629205.1 Chitinophagales bacterium
TGTCACTAGTCACTAGTAATCAGTTCCCGCGCCCAATGATCGGTGCTAAAGGAGCCGGGGGCGCAGCGGAACGAAGTACTCAGATAGCGTGACGGAAGCCAGCCAATAGTAGCTCCGACGTAGGAGGAGATGCTAGTGGCTGAGCTGTAGTAGCTAGCTGAGTGCTGAGTATTAGCGGAGCACCCGTAGATCGCTGCGACGGCCAAAACTGCTGCGCTCCCATAAAATGAATATTTAGGCAATTGAGTTTTCGACTCATTTATGCTATAATTCTACAAATTCCATTCGGAATTGTAGAATGATCATCCCTCGCTTTGAATTCCTTACTTTTGGGTCAAATTTGTTTTATGTCAGTCATTCCAAAGTACAAAGGCGAGCGAGTATACAAACATTATGGATCGGAGGTGCATCCGCAGAACTGGGATTCGATTGTGATCGGATCGGGAATCGGGGGAATGAGTTGTGCTTCAGCGTTGGCGCATACCGGCAGACGGGTTTTGGTGCTGGAGCAGCATTATATACCGGGAGGATATACCCATTCCTTTGCGAGAAAGGGTTATCAATGGGATGCCGGGGTGCATGCGATCGGGGAAATGAAACCTGGGAAGCCGCCTTATAAATGGCTGAATTGGCTGAGTAATGGAAATATCAAGATGGCTTCTCTGGGTAATCCTTACGATCGATTTTGGTTGCCGGAAGGGGAGAAGTTTGCTTTTCCGGATACACGTAAAGCCTTTATTGCAGCATTGAAGGAGCGCTTTCCGGAACAAGCGGAAAAGATTGAAAAGTATTTCTCTTATGTGTATGCGGCAGCCAATTCATCAAAAGCATTCTTTGCTTTGAAGATGGCTCCGGAGTGGATGGATAAGCTGGGCTCAGGAATTGGGGGGAAGATCGGACGTGACTGGTGGGCACTGACGGTGAATGAAGTATTTGACGAAATTGGGATTGAGGGGAAGTTGCGTACACTATTGAGTATTCATTGGGGATATATGGGTAGCATTCCGAGAGATTGTAGTTTTGCTATGCATGCACTCACGCATGTGCATTTCTTCAATGGGGCCTATTACCCCGTGGACGGTTCACGAGAGTTTGCGGCTCAAATATTGGGCAATGTCATTGATCATGGTGGGGCTGTGTTGACCAAAGCTTCTGTCAAGAATATTCTTGTGGAAGAAAAACAAGCGGTCGGGGTACTGATGGAAGACGGAGGTACATTTTTGGCAACTGAGATCATCTCTGCAGCAGGGGCAAAAAATACCGTGAACAAGCTGACTCCATCGCATTATTTAGATACGGATTGGGCAAAGCAAATCAATGCCATTCCGAATTCACCTCCATATCTATGTCTCAATATGGGTTTCAAGGGGGACATTGCTGCGGCAGGTGCTTCTGCGGCCAACCTGTGGCTTGTTGATGAATGGGGCAATGATCGCTACTATTGGAATGTGAATGATCCTGATGAGCGGGCACATATTCTGTACATTTCTTTTCCTTCTTTGAAAGATCCTAATTATGATCCGGGGAGGAATGAAAAGCATACGGGAGAGTGTGTCACTTTCATTGATTGGGAGGTGGTTTCTGGCTGGAAAGACACACATGAGGAGGATCGACCGGAAGATTATATGGAGCTTAAGCGGGATATCGAAACCCGCATTCTAAAGCAGTTGAATGAGCGAATTCCTGAGATCATGGCTCATTTGGATTACTTCGAATTGTCAACTCCTTTGACTTCACTGTTTTACTGTGAAGCTAACAAAGGAGCCATCTACGGACTTTCTGCAAGCCCTCAACGATACAAGTGTGCCAAGCTTCGTACCCGTACGCCAATCAAAAATTTCTATATGACTGGAGTTGATGTTGGAAGTCTTGGTGTAGTAGGCGGCATGAGCAGTGGTATACTGACCGCTGCGACCATAGAAAAGAAGCTGGTGAAGCAATTGTTATAGGCCCAAAGTGCTAAAATGGGCATGCTGGCCTGAAAATTGACTTTGCTCTTGTGGCTTCAGCAAAAAACAACGTATAAATGAAAGCGGCGCATTAAGAAATGTGCCATCTGATGAAAACAGAGCAGTTAGTGCCAAGGCACTTGGTCGCTGAAGCTATTGGCCGATTTACCTGGAAATTTTTTGTTTTAGGGAAATATCACTGAACCAAGCTTTGAGCTATATGCTTTACTAAGTAGCTATTTACATAATCAAAAACTCATTTTAATGTCACAGTTATTAGACATAGTGATGCAATCACTAGGAAATCAAGCAGTAGGAAATATCGCTTCAAAAGTAGGACTTGGAGAAGGTGCTGCAAAGGGAGCAATCGGGGCAGTGTTGCCAATGCTTTTGGGAGCAATGGCAAAGAACAGTTCTCAACAAGATGGTGCCAGTGCACTAGCTAATGCATTGGATCGTGATCACGATGGTTCTGTTTTGGACGATATTGGAGGTTTTCTAGGTGGTGGACAAGCCAACAACGTAGGAGCAGGAATCTTGAAGCACGTACTTGGTGGAAACCGTGGTCGCGTAGAACAAGCTGTTGCACAGGAGCATGGTCTTCAGCCACAGCAGTCAGCTCAGTTGATGGAGATGCTAGCTCCATTGGTAATGGGATCATTGGGTCGTCAGAAGCGCTCACAAGGTCTTGATGCCAACGGATTGGCTGATCAACTTCAGCAATTCCAACAGCATCAGCAAAAAGCACAGCCTAAGCAAATGAGTATGCTTGGAAAATTGATTGATCGCGATGGTGATGGCGACATAAAAGATGACTTGCTAGACGTAGGTAAGGGTCTTTTGGGAAACCTGTTCAAGAAGTAATCAGTTAAAAATTTGGACAAAAAAGGGAAGGCTATGTAGTCTTCCCTTTTTTATTTTGCTATTTTCATTGTTGTGGCCAAGACATTTTTGCTGAGGATTGAGTGGAGGCATCTGCCTCTCTTCTGATGACTTATGTTTTGAGCTG
>JAHDDV010000104.1:9597-15529 GCA_020629205.1 Chitinophagales bacterium
GGGCATGGCGGTGCCATCTTCGTCACCAATTGCTTCTCTACCGATATCATGAATTCCAGCTTTTGTGGAAACTACTCCTATGCCGAAGATGCAGATAATGGCGATCTGGATCGCGATAGAAACGGGGGAGGGGCTATCGTCTTCAATGACCAAATTACCGATGTACCCCATCAGTATAATGTGAGCAATTGTACATTCGTCGATAACAGGGCTACTACTTTGCTTGGGGAGACCTTTGAATTCCAATCAGAAGGTGGAGCCATCTTTTTGACTAGAGGGGACAATACGCAAGCCTCTTCTGTTGCTGAGGTACACCTGACTGATTGTGCTTTTTATGCCAACAGTATCGAAACGGGCATAGAGCACTACGAAAGCAATACAGGGTCTATTGTGCTCAATGGCACTATTGTAGAAGAGGATGAATTCGAAATTGATCTGGGTCCGGATCTTGAAGATTGTTTGTCCGAAGATATCGAGTTGGATGTCTTCTTCCCGGCAGCGACCTATGAATGGTCTGATGGTACAACGGAGTCTTCTATAGTAGCATCTGAGCCGGGGGACTATTGGGTAAAGGTGACACTTGGATCCTGTACGCGCAGTGATACCATTAATATAGCTGGTGCTAGCATTGAAGTGGACCTTGGTGCGGATATCAGCATTTGTGAAAATTCCGTTTTGCTGGACAGCGGCTACGAAGATGGCCAGGTGCTTTGGTCAGATGACAGTACAGGGGGCACATTATTAGTGGAAGAATCAGGTACCTATTCTGTGGAGGTTGAAGTCGATGGCTGTACGGCAAGCGATGAGATTGAGGTAGTTCTGGGTGTCGAAATAGATATAGATTTAGGTCCGGACATCAGCGTCTGTGAAGAGTCTGTATTACTGGACAGTGGATATGCAGACGGTCAGGTTGTTTGGTCAGATGACAGCACAGCAGGTACCCTTCTAGTCGAAGAATCTGGAATCTATTCCGTGGAGGTGGAAATTGATGGCTGCACAGCAAGTGATGAGATTGAGGTTCAATTGGGGGGAGCTATTGAAGTTGACCTTGGTCCCAATCTGGTGATTTGTCCAGGAGAGAGCATCACTTTGGATGCCAGTATGGAAGGAGCCAGCTATGAATGGCAAGATGGATCGGAAGCTGCAACATTTGAATTAAGTGCTGCTGGTGTTTATGAAGTGACAGTGGATGTGAATGGATGTGAAGGCAGCGATGCTGTAGTTGTCGAGGAGATTGCTTTTCCATTGCTCAACTATCCTGATCACCTCCTGTTTTGCTTGCAAGAAGAGGTGGATCTAATATTATTGTTGGTCGATCAGTTTGACAATCCTGTTGATGTTTCTTCTTATAGTCTGCTTTGGCAGGATGGTAGTACTGCCAGCACCTTGCTTGTAGATTCCCCTGGCACCTACTTTGTTGATATCAGTCAGGATGCTTGTACACAACGCCGTGCTGTGGAAGTAAGCACCTTTGACTGCGAAGTGCTAGCTATTGAATTGTTGAGCTTCTCCGGCGAGGCAGTGGAGGAAGGACATGCATTACAATGGTCTACCGCTTTGGAAACAGCACAGCATCTATTCCAATTACAGCGTTCATTCGATGCTCAAAGCTTCGAAACAATTTACACGGCTCCAGCCATCGGCAATGGAGCTAATCGCTATGAATTCCTGAATGTAGAAGCTGTGGGTCCGGCCTACTATCGTCTTCTATTGGATGGTGAATTATCTTCATCGGTCATCCGAGTTGGTTCCGCTGCGGTGGAAGACGGCCCAAAGCTACACCCGAATCCATTTACAGATTTTCTATATCTGGAACTGCCCCAAAATGCTGCCGAAGGCCAGTTGAGAATCTACTCAAGCACAGGTGCCATGGTACTCGAAAAACAAATTGTGAATGGAATCGATGTGATAGACATGGACAAAGTACACGCTGGCATATATATTGCTGAACTGTGGTACCACGACCAGCATTTGGTGGAAAGGTGGAAACTGATCAAGGACTAAGGCTTTATGCTGGACCTTGAGCGTACCGGATCGGTACTAAATTCAGGTCCAATGACAGAGATAGTAGCATTACAACAACAACTCGAAGAAGAGAGAGAAGCCCGCAAGGCAGCTGAAAGACGCTGTGCACTGCAACAGAAACTGATCGATGCCGATCGCAGAGAGCAATACATTGGGACATTGATTGACCGAATGAACGTGGGTGTGCTCGAACTTGGCCTGGATGGAGAAATTCAGTTTGCCAGCAAGAAGTTCTGCGTAATGACTGGATATGATCAGAAAGAACTCTTCGGTCAGCAGGCCTGTCAAGTGCTGAGCTTTCCGAATCTGGTTGAGGAGTTTCACGATTACATTACCCTGAAATCGCCCAAGAGATCCGGCGGCTTCGAGCTACAGATTCGGTGTAAGAATCAGGAAGCACTATGGGTTTTGGTGTCTGGAACACCTGTGCTGGATGAACAAGGGAAAGTGGTGGGTTCCATCGGACTGCATTTTGATATCTCAGAGATCAAGCAAATGCAGAATGAGCTCATCTCGGCTAAAGAATTGGCAGAGCGCTCGCAACGTGCCGAGCAGGAATTTCTGGCAAACATCAGCCATGAGTTGCGTACACCGATCAATGCAATGGTAGGCATGAGCCATCTGCTACTGGAAACAAAAACCAGTCCTGAACAAGAGCAGTACCTCGGTACATTGGTCAAATCTGGCAATCTGCTGCAAGGCCTGCTTGCAGATGTTTTGGATATTGCTAAGATCGATGCAGGAGGTCTGTCCATCAACGTCAAAGCCTTCAATCTTCAAGAGATATTGCAGGTGCAATTCGATACCCTCAAGGCGAACCTAAGCGACCGGCCGATAGACTGCGATCTGTCCCTCAAAACAAATCTGGATAGTTTGCTCTATGGCGATTCCAGACTGCTCAATCAGATACTGATAAACCTCCTCAGCAATGCCGAGAAATTTACTCAGGAAGGCCGTATTAGTATCGAAGTGATCGAGCGCTCAAGAATAGGCAGAAGGATCGATCTGCTATTCCGTATTAAAGACACCGGCATAGGAATTCCTGAAGAAGATGTTGCCAATATTTTCCAAAACTTCAAAAGAGTGGATCATGGGTATACTGGCCGATACAAAGGGGTTGGCCTGGGACTTGCCATTGTCAAGAAGTTGGTTGATCAACAGGGAGGTAGTATTGAGTTGGAAACCAAAGTAGGAGAGGGGACCTGCTTCTCTATCTTCCTATCATATATGGATTCGGGTATTCCCTTGAGCGAAGAAAGAGAAGACAGCAGCGATGCCTTGATACAGAAGATTCAAGACTTGAAAGTATTGGCGGTAGAAGACAATGCCATCAATATTCAATACCTTTCCAGTCTACTTAGCAATTGGGGGGTAAGTCACGAGCTCGCTGAAAATGGTCAGGAAGCAGTAGATATAGCCCGGGAAAAAGCTTTCGATCTAATCCTGATGGATCTGCAAATGCCAGTCATGAATGGCTACGAAGCTGCGCAAGTAATTCTAAACGAAGACAATCCAAACAAGCATACCCCCATTATTGCACTCACCGCTTCGGCACTAACCAGAGATCGGGATTATGCTCAGGAAGTTGGCATGGTTGACTTTCTTACCAAGCCATATACACCTGCCAATTTGCTGGAGAATCTAAGTAAGTATAGCGCTCTTCCACAAAGAAGAATATCAATGGAAAGTGAAGCCATTGAGGAGCCTGGCGGAGAATACATTTTCTCAGATGGTTTTGATAGGGAACATCTGCAGTCGTTTTACTCAGGAGACATTGCCTATACTTCTGAAATGTTCGAGCTATTTCTTTCTGAAGGAGAAAGCAGTCTGCAAAAGATCAGCACTGCAATGGAAGCCAAAGATCTTCAGAAAGCCAAACAGGAGATTCACAAGATCAAGCCTGCTTTTTCCATGGTTGGCTTCACAGATTTATGGCGACGCCTGGAAGATTTTGAAGCAAGCATAACGAAACAAACCGAAGCTGATCACTTGCTCAAACAATTCGAAAGCATCGGCTTGCAAATGCAAGAGTCAATATCCAGGGTGGAATCAGAAGTACAGCGGATGAAGTCCTGGTTACATCGCCAATCGGCCTAGAAGAGCTACTTACGCTCGTAGACGATCTTGCCGTCAACAATCGTCATTACCACCTCCGTGTCTAGTATTTGCTTTTCTGGTACCTGCACTATATCCTGAGAAAAAACGGTCAGGTCTGCATAATTACCTACCTTAATCTTGCCCAGTTGATCTTCCATAAAGATCGCTTTGGCAGCATATTCGGTATAGGTTTTTAGCGCCTCCGTTCTGCTCATGCACTGATCGGATTCATATCCCTCTTGCGGCAATCCTTCCAATGTCTTTCGACTCACCGAAGCATAATAGCAAGCAATCGGATCAATAGGCTCTACTGGTGTATCCGTGCCATTTACGATCAAGGCCCCGGCATCAAAAAGCTTCTGCCATACATAAGCCCCTTCCTTGATTCGCTGCTCACCCAACCGATCAATCGCCCATGGACGGTCGCTAGCCATATGTATTCCCTGCATCGAAGCCACCACACCCAGCTTGGCAAAACGCGGTATCTCATTGGGATGTAAATGCTGTGCATGCTCCACGCGAAATCGATGATCCTTCACTTCCGGATGCTGAGCAAATGCCTTTTCAAACTGATCCAATACTTCCCGATTTGCCCGATCTCCGATGGCATGCACACATACCTGAAATCCCGCCCCAAGTGCCTTATCTGAAACCTCAAAAACCTCTTCCATCGGAATCGTCTGATGACCAAAATGTCCATGATGATCCGTGTACTCTTCTAGCAGCCATGCACCACGAGATCCAAGCGCCCCATCCGCCGAAAGCTTAATCGCTCTAACCGTAAGAAATCCATCATGAAGTCCCACGGCCGGTCCATGATCAATCCATTCTGCCACCAAATCCTTCTCCAAACCGCTCACCATTACATAGAGCCGAGTAGGCAATTTACCCGCTTCTGCATAGCGATGCATGATCTCCATATACTCTCTTCCCGAACCCGCATCTACAAAAGTCGTAATGCCATTTTCGTAGCAAGCCTGCAGCCCTGTCTCCAAGGCTTCTTGCAATCCCTCACTAGAAAATGCCGGCGTATAAGGCAATACAAGGTCAATCGCATTCTCATTCAAAAGACCAGTCGGCTTGCCGTCTTTGAGCATCACCTCACCGCCTTTGACAGTAGTCGAAGCATCCACTCCACAAATTTCTAGTGCTTTATCATTGAGCAGTGCCATATGCCCGCTACCATGCCCAAGGTACACCGGATTGTCCGGTGCCACTCGATTCAATGCCTCATTGATCGGAAATCCATTCATTGCTGACACAGGCAGTTGATCCCATTTATCCTGATGCCATCCACGCCCAGTGATCCACTCACCCGGCTTCTTATTCTTCACCTCAGCAGCCACCATATCAATGATCTCCTCAAAATTTGCCGCCCCATGCAATTGCAGATTCATCAGATAATATCCCAGATAAATCAAATGCCCATGACTCTCAATAAAGCCTGCCGTCAGCATCTTTCCCTGCAAGTCCAATTTCTCCCCGTCACTTGCAAGCAGCGTTTCGCCCTCCGCAAAATTCCCTACAAATGCAATGCGATCCCCCGCAATCCCAACTGCAATATCAGCTGGTCCACTATCCGCATCCACATAGGTCTGCGCATTATAAAGCAACAAATCCAGCTCCTGAGAAAAGGCAAGCTGAGTCAGTAAAAAAGTTAGAATGAGTAAAGGCGTTTTCATAGCATAAAGGTAGCAATTGATGTTCTGATTTTGTGTCTTTGGAAGATGATTTGGGCGTGCCCCTCCGCCGTCTGTGTTCCTGCCCCGCCGTAGCGTCAACTTAGAAGTTGACGCTACGGCGGGGCAGG
>JAHDDV010000534.1 GCA_020629205.1 Chitinophagales bacterium
ATGATCTGCAGTACTTCCTGACTTGCATCCTTGCCATTCAGTTTGCTATGCTCGATTAATAGGTCAATTCCTACTGCCTGACCTTTCAAGACCTCGGAGTCATTAAAGAAACTTTTGGACTTTTCGTCCTTGAACTGCTGCCGAATGCTGTTTATCAGTTCTGCAGCGATGCCTTGTATTTTGATGGCCAGGGCGAGGGAAGCTTTGTCTCCTCGGCTAAGGTATTTTTGTAGTAGGGCTTCACACTGCGCCATCCAACAGAAATAAGAAATCTGGCTTTGTGCATAATCCAGCCTTCCATCCTTGCCTCTTGTTTTGGCGGAAACCTCTAATCCCTTCGCGAGTGTTTCATAGGCTTCATCTGGAGCGTCTGAGTCCAATAGCGCTTTGCCCAACAGTAGATAAGCTTCTCCCGTCGCAGTGGCCAAGTGTTGAAAATTCTGTTGAGTGATCTCAACAAAATTGCGGGCGTGCCTAAGTTTCTCTTCTCCCGAGTTGATCAGTACCAGTCGCTGATAGGGGAAAAAGTAGAAGATACCTGAGCTCTCAAGTGTCATTCCCATTTCTTCAAGCAGAGCTAAAGACTTGTGCTGCCATTCAGACCCAATTTCGGGCTGGTTGGGATAAGTCATTCCAATCACAGAATAAGCCATAGCCAAATGTGGGCTTGGCTTATTTCCATTTCGCTCTACATAATAGTCGATCATCATTTGTGCATACTTTCTGGCCTCCTTGTGGTTTTTGAGCTGCAGATGAATCAGGCACAATTGTTCACAAATGCTTGGATAGTGTTCGGCGGGGTTTTGCTGCTCAATTTGAAGACTTCTGTTGCCATAGTAGAGTGCTTCGTATACATCTCCTCCTTTGAGCAGGGTGATGGCAAACATCAAATAAAGTGTGGCTTCAATTCGAGCTTTTCTTTCTGGGTCTGCTCGAAGAATGTCTTCGGCCTCCTTGAGCAATTCGACCGCTTCATAATCCCTGTCTGTTCGATTGAGCAAGCGACTGTGAAAGATATTTGAGTAGATACTAAGACTGCTGTCCTGAAAATTGGCCTGAGCCGTTTTGCGTTTAACCGCATCGAAAAAAGCCTCCGCCTCTTCGTGCAATCCGAGATTGAGACTTGAGCCGCCTAGCGAAAGGCAGGCACGGATGACATCGCGAGGAAATTTATCGAAGTATTTCTCAGCCAAAGCGAGTGATTGCAGTAGCAATTCATGGCCCTGTTTCGGGTCACCAGCTCGATCACGAACTGTTGAATAGTTGTATAGGATTCGAGATTCGATCAGGTCGCGCTGCCACCCGGAATCGGGAAGCATGGCTCGAGTCTGATCAATGAGCTTTTTTGCTTCTTCATACTTACTGGAGATGACCAAATCCGTAATCTGATGACATTGCAAGAGACAGCGCTTCGTCGGACTCAGCTCAGCTTCAGTAAGTTGGCTGTAGACTTGCTGCAGCTCTTCGCTATCGCGTTGAAATACCAGAGCCTCAAGGGCGATCAATTGCAGCTCAATTTGGTCTTGCTTGTTGAAATCTTCCAGCTTTAGCTGTCGATACTGCTTGGCAACTGCCTTATGATTTCCAAGTCGTAAAAGTTCCTGCAAATGAGCGATGGTGTTCGGAGTGGTTCTTTCCATTCCATAATATAGTGATTTGTTACATTGTGGAAGTAGAGAAAGGAGTTATTTGGTAAGGACGTGACAGGGATATTATACATGAGCCTTTACGAAAGGAAACGCCTCAAAAAAAACTGCCTTACATAGCCTTAATCGCTTTGAGCACATCGCTTCTGCTAATCAGTCCTACAAGATTGTTGCTAGCATCCATTACGAGCAATCTCTTGTATGGCGAAGATGCAAAAATGTAGGCAGCATCCATTATCGTATCGTCTGCGCTGATATGCCTCATCACATTGGACATGTACTTTGAGACGGTATCATGTTCCTCGGGAAGCTGATTGTACATATTTCCAAAGAGTACGCTCATGCAATCTTTATCATCTATTAGGCCAACAACTTCCCCCAGGTCGTTGAGGATCGGGGCACCTGTGATCCCTTTGTTTAGCAGCACATCTATGACATGACTGATGTCTGTTTCTGCTTTGAAGCTGATCACGTCTTTTGACATATAATCTGCTACAGATGGGATGTGTTCTTTGTGGAATCTGCTACTGTTTTGTAGCCTTTTGTGGATATTTTTCATGTTTTCTGTTTTTACCTAATTTAACATGCCTTGATTTCCGATTCAATGATCTTCGTCAACATTATGGCTAATTTTTGACAGGCTTTGCTGGATGCTGAGGATGTTTTGGTTAGTCGGTCATTCAAACTGTTTAGAAATAGAATCCCTTAAAGGTGGTGCGAATTTCGTTTGCGTAGCACTAGTTTCTATATTGCAGGTAAATGAGCAAGCTACAGATACAAGTGAATGAAATAAGGCACGCTCGCAAAGC
>JAHDDV010000535.1 GCA_020629205.1 Chitinophagales bacterium
GTCTGACAAAAAGATAAGCTCCTCAAAGGTGTCACGAACTTTGTTTACGCAGCACCAGGAGAAAATTCGATGCGGATAACCAATTTAGCAAGGCTGATCAAAGGAATAGTGAACTTTATTTCCGATCTTATTATTGATTAAGTAAACCAACACTTGAACAATGAGTAAGCTATCGAGAATTCTAAACGGTAACATCATACCCCGTCTTGGAGGCATTCTTTTCATTCTATTTATCCTCGCAATCATGGTCTCCCGAATGCTAGTCAACGTATCTCCGGGAGAAGAAGGGCATTTGTACAAGCCCCTGGGTGCAGGTCTTGATACCGAAGTGCACTATGGAGATGGAATGCACTTCGTGCTTCCCTGGAATGACATGATCATCTATGACATCCGACAAAAGACCATTGACCAACAGATGGAGGTCCTGGATAAAAATGGTCTTGAAGTCCGAATCGACCTTAGTTTGACTTATGCTCCCACCAAAGGTCAGACCGGAATCATACACAACGAAACCGGCAGGTCCTATGAAGAGGTCTTAGTCATCCCTCAAATCCGCTCAGTCACCAGAGAGATCATTGGCCGATACACTGCGGAGGAGCTATATTCCACAAAGCGAGATGTGCTGCAAACTGAGATTGAGGACATGGTCAATACCAATCTAAACCCAAGCCATATCAGTGTGAAATACGCGCTTGTGAGGGATGTGGGGTTACCTGAATTGATCGCAAGGTCGATTGAACAAAAAGAGGAGCAAGAGCAAAAGAACCTACTGGCCCAAAAGAAAAAGGTGGAAGCTATCAATCTAGCGGCTGCTCAGATTGAAAAGGCACGTGGTGACAGTAGCGCTCAGGTTATTCGAGCTGCGGCAGAAGCGGAAATGATCCGCCTAAAGCAAGCTCAACTCGAACGATCTCCAAACTACATCGAACTGGTAAAAGCGCAGCAATGGGATGGTAGCTACGGCACTGGCAATGTTTACGGAGAAGGCATTAGCCTTTTCAAATCGCTACCAGGCCGATAAGTCGAGTCCAAAGTCCAATAGCCCCAAGTACAGTTGCGCCTTCATTGTTATGTGAGTTTTGTCCGCAAATATTCAGTTTAGGACCTACGATTTGATTTTCTTACAGGATTTCTAATCAAAATTCCTTAATGATGAAGAGAAACACATGGATACTTGCCATGTTCTATGCACTGCTATTTGGATTTGTTATCACTTCCTGTGGTGACGATGATGACGATGATGATGTAGAGTTCGTGGCAGATGCAGCAACATTTGCAGATTTTACATCCTGGACTGTGCAAGCTACAGAAACGGGTGTGGACCCAAGCGGCGCGCTGGGTCCAGCTCACAATGGTGAAGCAGAAAATTCGGTTCGTACCATCTACGTGAAAGATGGATTGAACATGAGCGATGGCAGCTACAGAAATGGAACCGTGATCGTAAAACACACATCCAATGAACCAGGCGATGTCAACTCCTACCAGGCTATGGTAAAGAGAGGAAACGGCTTCAACACTGACGACAATGATTGGGAGTGGTTCAAATTGAATGCAGACGGAACAATCATCGAGCGGGGTACCAACATTGGTGCTTGTGCAGGATGTCACTCCGCCTCAACCCGGGACTATGTCTTCACGGAGTAACATCAACTAGACAATTGAAATTCAGGCCCCTTTCTGCTTTGTAGAAAGGGGCTTTTTGTTGCGCCTTTATGAAATTTCTCAAGGCTTAACTATCCGGTTGTGACCGGACAAAAACAAGCGAGTGAAAGATGTTCGCATTTATCAATTCCTTGAAGATAGTTTTCTCAACTTGAAGTACTTGCGCTCCTGGATCTGGAGAAAAATTCGTGGGACTATGAATGGCCCAATTGGCCTTCGGATATCAGATCGTTAACCATGGACCGAAGAAATCACAAATTTGCCAGAGAATGTTGTTACTTGCAGATACTTCTGCGAGGGTGTCCGCACTGATCTTGATCCTCGTTTGATTGCTAGCAGTTAAACAAGTACCCTTACAATTTGCATCATGGCAAATTGTGTGGACTTTGTTGCCAATATCAGCAACAAAGAGCCATTTGGGAGGAAAACAGAATCACCCCTATTTTCCTGGATCAGAATGCTTGGGGGCCGGATTGCGAAAGCGCCGGCCCCACTCCATTCTTCGAGACGCTAGTGCTGGACTCAAGACGCAAGACAGTGGACACAAGACACCAATCCCTTGCCATGAGGTTCAGCGACATATCAATGTCGCTCGCTACGTCCCAAACAACACCAGTACCCGAAATCAGCTACCGCGCTAGAACGTCCTTTACATGAGTGTCCTAGCAAAGGTCATGATACTTTGCAATAGGTCGAGATCGTATACGCTGCCCCATTTGTAATTTATCATCATCACCAGACACTAGACACCATGTACGTTGCCATGAGGTTTAGCGACATATCAATGTCGC
>JAHDDV010000536.1 GCA_020629205.1 Chitinophagales bacterium
CGTTCAGGGGGAAATTTGCTCTGTTCTTGTCTGGCCAAAACCGGCCTTCTTGGGAAACCGGGTTCCTATATCTATGCCTATCCTGCGAATGAAGTGCTTAACCAAATTGCCCCGGATGGCTTAGAGGCGTATCTGAATGAACTGCCGGTTCGACTGCAAAAGGAGCAGCAGGCCGGACAGGCATATTCGCGGGATTTGTACTGGCTTTATGAGACCAATTTGTTGCATCATTTGCGAGACCCCAGAGAGCGAATGCGGTATTTTTATGAGCATTTGAGGGCTGGCAATATCCTGGACTACCTGGATAGCATTCTGGCAAGTGATTTGGCTGGAGAGCATTGGGGAATAAAGATTTTGTCGAACGATAATAAGTACGAAGGTGGCTTTAATTCCCTGATTCGATATCTGCGAAATGCCATCGATGAGGAAGTGAAATTGTCTGATCTGGAATTGCTGCAACGTGTAGATCGCGATGTGCAATTTGTCTGGCTCAGTCGACGCAATAAGGTTCGTCAGGCGCTTTCGTATTGGCGGGCTGTGGAGACCAGGATATGGCATCATTATGTGGAGGATGACTTAAAGACACCCCCGGATTATCCGGTGCCGAGTGATGAGCAATTGCGGGACTATGTGGTGCAGTTGGCGCTAGATGATGGGCATTGGCAGGAGTTTTTTACGGAGCATCAAATTGTGCCGCATACGATCGTTTATGAGGACTTCATTGAGCAGCCCGAGCACTGTCTTAAAGAGCTCTTGAAATTCATTGGCGCTGATCCGGCCAGGGCTCAATCTTTTCAAGGCTTTGATGAGCTGCGAATGGCAGATGCAAAGTCGGATGAGATTGTAAGGGGCTATTATGGACGGTCCTTCGTTTGGTAAATGACTTGTGGCATTAGTGTTCGATGATGAGCTTCTCCCGATAAAATATTTGCTCCTTGTGCTTCAGCAAGACAAGGTACAAACCTGAAGGCAAATGACTCATGTCGATCTGTGATTTCAAAGGGCTGATGAGTACTTGCTGCCCAAGATTATTATATAGGCTTAGCATAGCATCTCTTTCGATCTCATGATCAAATTCCAATTGTAGCAGGCCATGACAAGGATTTGGTCCAATGGAAATCTTCGTGTAGCGGCTTGGTTCTACAGAAGTAAATTCACAAGCGTCACCGATCCCATTTTCGTTCAAGTCCGCTTGATCTGTGTTTGCTGCTGTAGGGCAGTTGTCGCAGTCATCTCCCACTCCATCTCCATCAGCATCGACTTGATTGGGATTGAAGTAGTCCGGGCAATTGTCCAGTGTGTTGGCGATTCCATCTGTGTCGACATCGGGAATCACATTGATGGTGAAGGTGCCGGAATTGAAGCAGTTGACACATTCAGCATCTGCTGTAGCAACGGACAAATGATAGGTGCCGCTGTGCGAAGCCTTGACCGGGCAAAGCTTGGCAATTCCATTCTGTGGCTCCGGAAGTATATTGCTCATGTCAGGACCGCTTAGGGCAAAATCTTCAGGACTGTTTCCGCCAAAGTTGAGTTCCTGACAGCTGCCTTCCAGGTAGTCAAAATGCGCTCCATCCAAGGCGGAGGGAAGCGGTTCGACCAGGACATTGGCATCGAGCCAGCTCTCAAATACGCAACCATTGGGAGAGATGGCTTCGGTCTTGACTTGCAAAGGTCCGTATCCAGTGGAGGAGCCAAAAGTAGTAAAGCTAATCCCCGTGCCCAAGAGCACACCGGATTCCGAATAGTGATGATACTCAAATCCCGCTTGCTCGTTCCAAACTTCCAGTTGCAGGCTAAAGGTCTCATAGGGGCAAAGGGCGAAGTTGTCTGCACAATTGGTATCCGGAGCGTAGAGGAAGAAATTGGGCTTTTCGTCGGCTTCGATGGAGACGGTGGCCGTTTGGTCGGGATTGTCCAGATTCGTGATCAGGACTGAGTAAGTTCCCGCCTCGCTAACAATGATGGATGCGGAGCTTTCTCCATTGGGTTGCCAGAGGTAAGAGAGATTAGTTGCCCCTTCTACGATTGGCGTGATGCTGATGGATTCAGAGCCATCCAGACAGATAATTGACTCTTCGAAATGTGCCTGTAATTGTGCGTGGCAGGCATGACTTGCCAGACATGCTGCCAGTAGAATCAAGAGCTTTTTCATGTGTATGGGCTTGGGATGTTGCAGCTAAATCTTGGCAATCTTTGTGCCTGAATTGTATCCCTTTTTTTGGAGCAGAGCAGATTCGGTCGTGGCAATTGTCTACCCGCTGTACGTTCCAATGTCGGCACCAGCTGCGGGCTTCATGTATCCGCTACTGTGGTCTCTACGCTAGCGCTCCGAGCCCCCATTAGCGGCACATTCAGTCCCGCATCTTGCACCGCCATTTCCTCTTCCATCGGGGCTATTTTTCACCGGCATTGGCTCGTGGTGAGAGGTCTTTATGT
>JAHDDV010000105.1 GCA_020629205.1 Chitinophagales bacterium
GCGCCTCGGTTGGCAAAAAGATAAGCTCATTCAAACCATCCATTACTTTGTTCCCGGGGCACTAGTGCCCCGGGCGCAAGCCTTAGCTATCTGCATCATCGCTATGAGTGAAAGTCGGTGAAAAATAGCCCTGATCGCAGAGGAAATATAGGTAGCAGGAAGGCGACTGAGTGTGCCCCTGCTGAGGGCTCGGAGCGAAGGCGGAGAGACCTCGGCAGGGGATACACGAAGCGTCTTCCTGCTGCCTATATTGGAACGTAGAGCAGGCAGCAAGCAGCCAGAACGAATACTGTTTTGCTCCAAAAAATAGAACTTTTCTTTGTTGCTCTATTTGTTCCCAAAGATGTCCTTCAGGCGAGAAAACAAGCTGGAAGGTTTTTGCTTTGGACTTGCCTCAATGTGCTCCTGAGCTTCAGTAGAACCTTCTGAGCGGGAAACGCTGGACGACTCGGACACCTTTATCTTGCCTTTCTTTATTTTGTCCTGCAGATCTTCGTAGGCATCAGTGATTGTGTCGATCAGCATTTCATCGCCGCTTTCCTGTGCAATCGGTAGGGCCTTGGCATAGAAACGACCGGCATTGACCGCATCTTTGTCACTCTCGTAAAGGTATCCAATTTGATAAATGCAATCGGCCTGCTGTAAGGGATCGCCGGCTGCTTCAAACTCTTCTGCAGCCTGTCCAAAATAGGTGCGAGCCTCTTCGTTTTTCCCATTGCTTTCGAGGGTCTTGGCCATCACTTTGTAGACATTGGCGGCTTCGTGTTCAAGTCCTGCTTCGAGGTATTCGTCTACTGCCAACTCGTAGACATCCATGGCCTTTTCCAGCTTGTGGTGCATGATGAGAATTTGGCCAATTTTCATGTAGGACTCTGCTTGCAGTTCGTGGGATTCTGATTGCTTGAACAGGGGCAGACTTTCCTGATAGCGACTGACGGCTTTTTGAAAATTCTTTGACATCAATTCAAGGTCGCCCAAAATGCTCTTAACTTTTCCTTGTTCTTCAAAGTGATCGCCGCGTTCGGCAAGCTCGAATGCTTCGTTGAGATCGGCCATGCCCTGCTTGGTATCTCCCCGGTTGAGCAATATGCTACCCTTTCTTCTCAGGGCCTGAGCAAGGCCATATGGCTGCTCTAATGCACGATAAATCCCAGCGGCTTTCATGACATGATCTTCCGCCTCTGCCAGACCTTCGCTATTGGCAAAAGCCAGCGAGGCCCCCAGATGTAGGCCTGCCTTCAGCTCAGCGTCTTCTTCACCAGATTCGGAGAGAATTTGAAGGCCTTTCTCGAAGGAAGCCGAAGCTTCTTCGAATTGCTGTTCTTTATTTTGAAGGTCTGCTAATTGCTTATATAGAATCGCGCCCTCTTTGCTGTTTTCTACGGCGACAGCGATTTTTTCTTGTAGTTCCTCTATGCCCATTAAGTCGATTCTTGAAATTTCGAATAATGTACAAATTAATTTTTAGTCTTTCATAGCCAAATCTGCGATTGGAGGACAGGTGCAGATTAGGTTTCGATCTCCATGTGCATTGTCGAGGCGTGCGACGCTTGCCCAGAACTTATTTTGCTGCAAGTATGGCAAAGGAAAGGCTGCCTTCTCACGCGTGTAGGGATGTGGCCATTGATCCTGGCAGAGTTCATTCAAGGTATGTGGAGCATTCTTCAATACGTTTTGCAATCGGTCTGCATTGCCAGATTCAATCTCTGCAATTTCCTGTCGAATGCTAATCATGGCTTCGCAGAATCGATTGATTTCTTCGAGTCCTTCGCTCTCTGTGGGTTCGATCATGATCGTGCCCGTAACCGGCCATGACATGGTCGGCGCATGAAAGCCATAATCGATGAGACGTTTTGCCACATCTTCTGCATCAATACCAGCTGTTTTGTTGAAGGGACGAATGTCGATGATCAGCTCGTGTGCAACACGATCATTTTTGCCTGTGAACAGAATAGCATAGTGAGGCTCAAGTTTCCACTTCATGTAATTGGCATTGAGTATTGCGATCTGCGAAGCTGTCTTGAGCCCGGTACCACCAAGAAGCTTTATATAGGCGTAAGAGATCAGCAGAATGCTAGCACTTCCATAGGGAGCGGCGCTGACAGAGCCTTTGTCGGCTCCTTCGCCGAAGGGATGACCGGGTAAATGGGGAGCAAGGAGGTTATTGCAGCAGATCGGACCCATTCCGGGGCCACCACCACCATGAGGAATAGCGAAGGTTTTGTGAAGATTGAGGTGACAGATATCTGCCCCTACCACCGCAGGATTGGTCAAACCTACCTGAGCATTCATATTAGCACCGTCCATGTATACCATACCACCATGCTGGTGAATCAAATCACAGATCTCCTGTATGCTTTCTTCGAAGACTCCGTGTGTAGAAGGATAAGTAATCATGAGACAGGCTAAGTCTTCGCTATGCTTCTGGCAGAGCAGCTTCAGTGCTTCTACATCAATATCCCCATTTTCGAGACAGGGAACTACGACCACTTTCATGCCCGCCATTATAGCGCTTGCAGGATTGGTTCCATGGGCGCTGGAGGGGATCAGTGCGATCTGTCTATTTTGATGATCATTGGCCTGATGATAGTTGCGAATCGTCAGCAATCCAGCGTACTCCCCTTGAGCGCCGGAATTGGGTTGCAGGGAGCAGGATGTGAAGCCAGTAATCTGGCAAAGTTGCTTCTTGAGTTCATCGATTACCTGTAAATAACCTTCCGCTTGGGCTTCTGGAACGAAGGGATGCAGGAAGGAAAATTCAGGGATAGATAAGGGAAGCAGCTCCGTAGCAGCATTGAGTTTCATGGTGCAGGAACCTAAAGGAATCATGCTATGTACCAGAGACAGGTCCTTGGTTTCCAGTTGCTTTATGTAGCGCATCATCTGAGTCTCACTATGGTGGGAGTTGAATACAGGGTGGCTCAGGTAACTTGAGCTGCGCTGCTGGCTTAGTTTTGGATCAACTCGATCCACTTTGTGCTCCTGACCGATTAGCAAGCTAGCTATCTTGTCTACATCTTGCCAGCGGGTAGTCTCATCAAGGCTGATCATGATATGCTCATCATCGAGCCTTCTAAAGTTCATATCATTTTTGGCAGCAGAATTCAAAACCGTATCAACCGTATCTGCTTTGAGGCTTAAGCAAAGTGTGTCGAAGAAATCACGGTTGAGTTGCTTGATGCCTGCTTTGTTGAGTGCGGAGTTTAGGCTATTGGTTTTCTTGTAGATTTCCTGAGCAATGTTTCGAAGCCCATGGGGACCATGATAGACTGCATACATGCTGGCCATGATGGCAAGCAGGGCTTGAGCAGTGCAGATGTTGGACGTAGCCCTTTCTCTTCTGATATGTTGCTCACGCGTTTGAAGGGCCATTCTTAGGGCAGGATTCTTGTGTCGGTCTACAGAAACGCCAATGATCCTTCCCGGAAGTTGTCTAGTGAATTGCTCCTGACAAGATATATAAGCGGCATGTGGTCCACCGTAGCCCATGGGCACACCAAACCTTTGCGTGTTGCCAACTGCGATATGGGCTCCCCATTCGCCTGGCGGGGACAATAAACAGAGGCTCAACAGATCGGCGGCACAACAAACGTATGCCCCTACCCTTTCTGCTTCTTTTACAAGTATACTAAAATCTTTAAGCTGACCTCGATTATCTGGATATTGTAGAATGACACCAAAATACTCCTGATCCATCTCAACACGCTGCACAGGCGCTACAACAATCTCGATTCCCAAAACGGCAGCCCTTGTTTGTAGCACTGCCATGGTTTGTGGGTAAATTTGATCGTCTACAAGTAGCTTATGCACATTGATCTTGCGCTTCTTTCTTTTTGCTAGAGTCATCATCATTGCCATCGCCTCTGCTGCGGCAGTTGCTTCATCCAGCAGCGAGGCATTGGCAACAGGGAGTGCCGTCAAATCGCTGACCATTGTCTGAAAATTGAGCAAGGCCTCCAGCCTGCCTTGAGCGATTTCTGCTTGATAGGGTGTATACTGTGTATACCAAGCTGGGTTTTCAAAAATGTTTCTTCGAATAACTGATGGCGTGATGGTGCCGTAATAGCCTTGTCCCAGATAGCACTTCTTGAGCTGATTTAGATGAGCAATCTTGTGGATGAATCGTAGATAGTCAAACTCGTTGCTAGCATCTATTGTAAGGTCTTCGTGCAATCTAATATCGGCGGGAATTGTATCCGCCACTAATTGCTCTATAGATTGATAGCCAAGGCATTCGAGCATAGTGATCAATTCTTTGCTGGAAGGGCCGCAGTGTCGATCAACAAATCGTTCTCTCGAGTCTTTCATTGCATTTGCTTGCGGTAATAAACTGTACAATAATAGTGTAAATCCACTTTGAGAATGGTTCTTTGAGAAACAAATTGATCATGAAAAGAGGGCTTATCAGGAACTTCCAGACGATTTTTGACTTTGGGTCGGTACAGCAATATAATGGGCCAGCATTATGACTTTCCTACATAAAAGCGTATCTTTGCCCTTCGAAAAATCTAATTCAATGTACGCAATAGTAGAAATCGCAGGACAGCAGTTCAAAGTAGAAGCAGGCAAGGAGATATTTGTCAATCGACTTGGCGACTCTCCGGGATCATCTGTCAGCTTTGACAAGGTACTCCTGGTAGACAATGGAGGTTCTGTGCGAGTGGGCTCTCCCACATTAGCAGCTAGTTCTGTAAATGCTACTGTAGTAGAGCATGTGCAGGGCGATAAGGTAATCGTCTTCAAAAAGAAGCGACGCAAAGGGTATAAGGTCAAGAATGGCCACCGTTCGCAGCTTACCAAGCTAAAAATTGATAACATACTTTAAAATAAGCTGAAATGGCACATAAGAAAGGGGCCGGTAGTACCAAGAACGGAAGAGATTCCGAAAGTAAACGACTTGGCGTCAAGATATTTGGCGGGCAAGAAGCGCAGAATGGTAATATCATTATCCGGCAAAAAGGAACCAGGTTTCACCCTGGTAAAGGTGTTAGACTAGGTAAAGACTTCACAATCTATGCTGTAGAAGATGGGTTGGTTGAATTTACAAAACGGAAAGGTGATCGTACTTTTGTATCCGTTATCGATCCTGAGTACAAAAAGATGACGATGGATGACTATCTGGCAAAGGTAGCCTCCTTGAGTCCTATCACTCCGGCACCGAAAACAGAGTCTGTTGAAGAATAAGCCACCGCGCTAAGATTTTTTAACATACTTGCGACAAAATGCTTGAAATCAAGCAATTAAGAAGCCCAAATCACTAGATTTTGGGCTTTTTTGCATTGGCAAGCTGAATTTCCAACTAAAAAATTAGTTGAACTAGAAATGTTGCCTTATCTTTGACATGAAATTAATTTGATAACTAATAGACTTTTCACGATGAAAAAAAGTTTTCTATCAGTCTTTACAATGGTCTTGCTTACATGCATGATTCTTGTAGGCTGCAAATCAGAAGCCAAAAAGGCTGACAAGACAGCTGACAAAGTTACTACTGAGACAGCAACTAAGAAGCCGGATGATGCCGCTAAAAAAGCGAATGCCACTGATCCGGATCCTGATACACCAAAAACAAGCTTCGAGTTTGACAAGATGGAGCATGACTTCGGTGACATCGACGAAGGTGATAAAGTAAACACTGTTTTCTCCTTTAAGAACACTGGTAATGAGCCATTGATCATCAGCAGTGCAAAAGGATCTTGCGGATGTACGGTTCCGAAGTGGCCCAAAGAGCCTATTCCACCAGGTGCTTCAGGTGAGATTCAGGTTGAATTCAACAGTAAGAACAAGCCAGGTAAGCAGACTAAGACTGTTACGATCCACGCCAACACTGATCCTAATCCAACTCGTTTGACGATTAAGGCTCAGGTGGCTAAAGATCCTAACAAGCCAGAGAAGACGGCTGCCACAGGTGCTCCACAAATCAAGACAGCAAACTAATCTGAAAATTTGATTTGCTTGCAAAAGGCAGGGCTGAACAGTTTGACTAAAATGTGGTTAGATAGGTTATGAAAGCGTATCTCTCTCTTGTAAAATTTAGTCACACTGTTTTCGCCCTGCCTTTTGCTATTATTGGCTTCTTCCTTGCGACTCACCATTTCAATTATCGCTTTGAGCCGATCCTCTTGCTCTTGGTAATAGCGTGTATGGTCTTTGCCAGATCTGCAGCTATGGCCTTCAATCGATTGGTAGATCGAGACATTGATCTCGCCAATCCCCGCACAGCAGGCAGAGAGATTCCTTCCGGTGTTATTTCGCCAAAATCTGCTCAGTTGTTTGTGCTTGCAAACTGTCTTCTGTTTTGCCTGACCACCTACTTCATTAACCCTCTCTGCTTTTACCTTTCTCCGATTGCTCTTGCTGTTGTGCTAGGCTATAGTTACAGCAAACGCTTTACTTCCCTTTGCCACTTCGTCTTGGGTGTAGGACTAGCCCTAGCCCCTATTGGAGCCTTTCTAGCTGTATCTGAACGTTTTGAGTTACTACCCGTACTCTTTGGACTTCTTGTCTTGCTTTGGGTGAGTGGATTCGACATTATTTACTCCCTGCAGGATCAAGGATTTGACAAAGAAAACAGTCTGTATTCAGTGCCGAGTTGGTTGGGAACCAAAGGTGCCCTTAGCCTTGCAAAGATCTTGCATCTCTTTGTTGCCATCATTCTATTTTACATTGGCTGGTCTGCTGGATTTGGTCTTTTCTATCTCCTAGGTGCTTTGCTCTTTACTGCATTGTTGTTCTATCAACACCGTATTGTTGGAAAAGGAGACCTAAGCCGGCTCAATCTAGCCTTTTTTACTACCAATGGTGTAGCAAGCGTGATTTTCGCTATCTTCTTCCTCCTGGAAGTGTTACTTTGAGAATAGCTGTTCAACATCTGACAGATCGTATCTTGCGACGAGTGGCTTGTTCAAGTCAACTGTAGATTCCATTGTTCGCCAAATTAGGTCTACTGTATTTAGAAGAAGCAGAGCCCCATTTCTGAAAGTAATTTCTTGAAGCTCTGCAAGTGATTCAATTTCCCAATCAACTGCATATTGCCAGCTTCCCAGAATCGGCCCCTCATCGACTTTGGCACTTATCCAATGAGTGGTTGCCCCAATGAGTACATCCTTTGCCTCAGCAGCCAACTCCAAACCTTTCATGCCCCTTGTGCCAGCGTATCGAGGCAATAGGGAATAGTGAAGATTAATTAACTCAAAGTCAGCCAGTGCAAGCGATTGCTGATCTATGATTTTGTCGAAAGTCGCAACTCCCAGATCAGCCTGAAGCTCAGGCATCAGACTTCGCAGCATCTCTGGTCGTTTCTGGGAATACCGTAGCTGGTAATGATGCAAGTGATTGTTAGCCGCATACACCAGTGCTGGGCAGGACCGGTCAGCCACAACGGCTATTACCTCCCAAGGTAGGTCAAAATGCTGGATCGCTCTATTGATAAAGCGAAGATTGCTTCCTCCTCCAGATACAAAAAATACGATTGAGAAATTAGGATTACTATCCATGATTTGACCAGGGCTGTAAGCAAATACAATTGGGGCTGGGTAGAAACGAAAAAAGGGTGTCGACTCAAGTCGACACCCTCTTTTGATCAAGTTTTAACTGGATTTACTGAACACCAAGAGCATTCAAAGTTTCCATGTTTAGGTTTCCGATTGGAAGACCATTCTTTTCTTGATATTGAGTTAGAGCAGAACGAGTCTGAGCACCCATCACACCATCAACTGGACCAGCATTGAAGCCTTTGTCAGTTAGTGCACGCTGAACAGCGCGGATGATTGAAGGAGTAGTGCTTTCGTTACAAAGAATTTCTACCCATTCTGTGTAACCACCTTTTCTAACCAATACTTTCTTCTTTACGTTCTTGTACTCAGCAGGAATAGTGATTTCTTCAGTTCTAGCTGGGCTAACCAATACTTTCTTAGTGATTGTTTTGTATACCGCTGGGATTACTACTTCGTTCGTAGCAGCAGGCTTAACCAATACTCGCTTAGATACAGTCTTGTACTCAGCAGGTACTTCTTCCCAACACATGATATAGCAATCATCACCTTTGAAACAGCTAGGATCTTTTCTTTTTCTTACCCACTTACCATAAGAAGGAGAAACAAGAATTCTTTCTGTTTGAGTTTCGTGAACTGGAGGAGTAGTAGAAATCTTGGTAGACTCTTCTTTTACCAATACTTGCTCAGTCTGAGTTTCGTATACGGCAGGAATTTCCTTAAGCTTAGAGCTTGCTTCCTTTACAAGAACTTGCTCATCTACGTAGTCGTACTCGTCAGCAACCTTACACTTAGCATAACACTTACCGTAATTATTAGGCTGAGGTGGCAAATCACTGAACTCAGAATCATAAAGAGATTGGCCGAATGAAAAGCTAGCCGTTACTGCCATCACCAGGAACGCAGTAAAAAGACTTCTGAAAGTTACAGCTTTAGTCATTTTTCTAGTTTTTTTGATAACAATGAATGGATTAAAATATAATTAATATATGTCGTTTTTCCGTCATAGAATTCGACTGCAAAGGTACAACTAATAATTCAACAAACCAACGCAGGAACCTTCGTGAAGCTGAAAATCAAGAGCAAAAATGCCTTGCTTTATCAGCAGCAAAACTTTGACGCCTTATAGTAAAAGTAGTCACAAATTAGCATTTAAAGGCCTTTTCAGCTTGAAAATGGCATAAACTCCTTGCAAGCTAATTCGATTGTTAGCTACGCTCACCAGCCAGCAGATACCCGCTGATATCCAATACCTTAGTCATCAAAGCGAATCTATGGTTTGCAAAGCTAATTCATTCTCTGCCTTGTTCCTAGTAGCTTAAGCTGATTTGGTTAAAGTTTTACTTTAAGTACAGTCTGAATTTTAGCATTACCTTTGCCCGATCGTATAATTCAAAGAATGTCCAGCATGAAATTCACAGAACTTTTTAGGCAAAAGACAACAATCATCGGGGTAATTCACTTGCCAGCCCTCCCAGGTGCGCCCGGCTATCAGGGTTCAATGTCGAAAGTTCTGGATCAAGCTGCCAGGGAGGCCACGGTCTACCAGGAGTATGGACTCGATGCCATCATTATCGAGAATTTCAATGATGCCCCATTTTTTCCAAAAAGAGTTCCTGCTGAAACCATAGCAGCCATGGCTGTAGCTGCCTCAGAGGTCAAGAGAGTCATTAAGATTCCACTGGGAATCAATGTCCTTCGCAATGATGCAGAATCCGCAATCGCCATTGCTGCCGCAAGCCAATCACAATTCGTGAGAGTTAATGTACACATGAATGCGGTCGTTAGCGATCAGGGCATCATAGAAGCTAATGCACACAAATCTCTTCGCCTGCGAACCCAGTTGCAGAGCAACAGCCTCGTCCTTGCAGATGTTGGTGTAAAACATGCCACTCCCCTTGCTGGCAGAGGCTTGGGTCTGGAAGCAAAAGACATGGCCGAACGAGGAATGGTCGATGCTCTGGTAGTAAGCGGTACACGCACTGGAGAAGCCACCTCAATCAAAGATCTACAAGTGGTCAAGCAACACTCGAATCTTCCCGTAATCGTTGGTTCAGGGGCCAATCCTGGCTTAATGGCTTCCTTGACAGAGTTTGCAGATGCCTTCATCGTAGGCTCCTATTTTAAACGAGCGGGCAAAGTAAAAAACCCGCTGGATAAAAAACGCCTGGAAAAATTCATGAAGTCCTGCAAGTAAGACACAAGATTGCACAGAAATCTGTACAGTGTCCAAAATCACTACAGTCTTGCGGAGCTTTACCAAAACTAGCATCTTTTCCAATCACACATCCATCCTGTTCATAAACAAGCCGTTGCAATAACAAAGGGCTTACATTTTTATTGCGTGCAAGTGTCCACGCAATTCACTGGCAATCAGAACAACAGAAATTCTGAGCCATGCCAATCTGGTTCCATCAAGGAATTTTCTTACAAATTGTCTCTTTCTGTGGCGCATTTTCCATATCTTAGAGTCACCACCACCGCCATTGGCATTCGCCAGTGCGACAACCTACTCTTTAAGCAGATTGAGCCTCAGATAATTCGGCCCACTACCATCACTACTTCTGCAAGCCTGGCTTGCTAATGACAAAGAACTATCCCATGAGAAGAGTATTACCCCTACTCTTGCTGTGGAGCTTTTGCAGCGTATATGCAAACAGCCTCCATGGACAAGTACATGTAAAGGCCACTCCCCCATCATTTGCAATATTGGACAATAAAATGCCTGTTGCTTCTATATTTCTGCCCGCTTTTGACAAAAAACTCTTAGAGGCCGAAGATGAAGCGGATCAAAAGAAAGGAGAAGCCCCTCGCTTTGGTAAGAAGCATATGGTACACATAGGAATGGAAACAGATGGAACCTGGACCAGCCTCCCGGATGGCAGCCGGATCTGGCAGATGGAGATTCAGGCAGAAGAGGCCTCCTCCATCAATCTTTCCTACAGCCATTTCTGGCTTCCTACTGGTGCTTCTTTCTTTGTTTATGCCAAGGATCGAAGTTCAGTACTGGGCGCCTTCACAGAAGCCAACAATAAAGGCTATGGAGGATTTGCCACTGGCTTGATTAAATCAGATCACGTCGTATTGGAGTACTACGAGCCGTCCAAAGTGAAAGGAAAAGGAAAAATTCAAATTTCAGAGATCATTCAGGGATATGTGGACCTGGCAGATCTCAGTCGTTTCTATGGGGACTCAGGATCCTGCAACGAAGACATCAGCTGCTCAGGAAACGAAGACTGGGCTAGCATTGCCAAAAGTGTTGCACTGATTCTGGTTGATGGAAACCGAATCTGCAGCGGCACATTGATATCAAACACCAATCAAGATTGTACTCCCTATTTTCTGACCGCAAACCATTGTCTCGGAGACCTCGATGCAGAAGCAGACAATCAGGCTGCAAACTGGTGCTTCATGTTTAACTACATCAGCCCAGGCTGCGAAGGGGAAGACGGCCCCACAGACCAAACAGTTTGTGGTGCTGTCGTTCGAGCCAATCATCACAGCTCTGACTTCGCCCTGCTGCAATTGATGGAAGACCCGACTGAATACGATGTGATTTATGCTGGCTGGAATCGTGAAGAAATAGCTGCGGAGCAAGTAACTTGTATCCATCATCCCAAGGGAGATGTCAAAAAGATTAGTCAAGACTTTGACCCTGTTGTTTCAGGCAATTTTGGTGGACCAGTAGCTGACACTCACTGGAAAATTGAAGACTGGGATCAAGGGACAACAGAAGGGGGATCTTCCGGTGCACCACTTTTTAATCAAAATCAGGAATTGATCGGACAGCTACACGGAGGGAGCGCCTCTTGCTCTGGAGGAGAATCCCAGGGATCGGACTCTTATGGCAAGTTTTCGCACTCCTGGAACGCGCACTCTTCGGCCACCCGACAACTAGCAGACTGGCTTGACCCTCAAGATACCGGAGCCATCCAAAATCCTGCATGGAATTGCAACAGCTCTGCTCCAGAACCAATCTGGACGGCAAGCCATAGAGTTACATGTGTAGGAAGTAGCGTTGACTTTGGCAATCTCTCCACCAACAATGCCGATGAATGGCTTTGGCACTTTGAAGGAGGAACGCCAGAGTACAGCAGCAGTGAAAATCCAAGCATCATTTACGATACACCCGGGATCTACGACGTAACACTCACTGCAAGCAATGCCTACGGAAGTCAAACTATAACACAAAGCAACTACATCACTGTTTCTCAGACACATATGGCCCCGCTCCTTGAATATCTGGAAGCACCTGAAACAATCCTGGTTCCACTAAATCCTGATCAAGATAGTTGCGAATGGCTGCGAGGCCAAGATGACAGCTGTGGCAACGGAATCTACAAAATCGACAATTACAATGTCAGCTACAACAACGTTGGCAAAGAAGACATGCTGGAACTCACAGTGGACCTCAGTCAATTACAAGGCACACAGTTTAGATTTGATGTCGCTTACGCCCGATATTCAGCAGGATTCCAGGACGCCCTGGAAGTGAAGGTCGGTATCTGCGGACAAAGTCTCACTTCGGTATACTATAAGCAAGGTGCGGATCTGGCTACAGTCGAGGACAGTCCAGCTGCTTTCAGCCCCTCCTCTTGTGAGGACTGGAGAACGGATGAAATTGACCTCAGCGCCTATGATGGCGAAACCGTTGTGATCTCGGTAATCAACATCGGTGGATGGGGTAATTGGCTCTGGCTGGACAATTTCGAAGTATTTGGCAATAGCACTAATAACCTAAGCTGTCAAGCCGCTGCCTATCTGGAAGGCGCCTACGAAGGAGCAGGAAATATGCCAAGCGAAAATCTCTTTGAAAGCCTCATACCATATCATCAACCATATGTAATGCCTCCCTGGTCTTACTACGGCACAGAAAATCTAAGCAACTTCCCTATCGAGCAAATGGATCAGATTGTCGATTGGGTCCTGGTGGAATTACGAAGTTCCAACGATCAAGAGCAGATCATTGCCAAACAAGCGGCCCTCATGATGCAAGACGGTTCCATCAGGAACAAGAACGGTGGCGCAAACATCGAATTCGGAAACCACCCCAATGGCTCGTATTATCTGGTCGTTCGCCATAGAAATCACCTCGATCTAATCAGCAAGAGTCCGGTTGCTCTGCCAAATGATCAAATTTATGATTTCCGACACAGTATCAGCAGCGCACAAAATGGAAGCCTTAAAAGCGCCACTGATGGCAAGGCGATGATGATTGCCGGAGATTTCGACGGAAACGGTGTCATCAACTTCCTCGATTACAATCGCTATTTATCCGAAGCTGCTATGATTCTCCAGTACGAAGGCATGGATGCAAATCTCGATGGAATCGGTTCAGTAGAAGATTTCAACCAGTATCAACAAAATTATAGCAGGTTTGCCCCTGCAGCTGTTCGCTACTAATATCAACACGCATGTAGATTACAAACCCCACCAAACTCGGAACTTGGTGGGGTTTCTCATTAGTAGCATTCCTAAGGCAAATATTACTGAAGGCTTGATTTCAGAAAAATTTTCGGCAAATTGCAGGATGAAACGATTCCTTATACTATTGTCCTTCATTGGCTTAAGCCTATTTTCCTGTCAATCGGGTTCAGAGACCAAAACCCCGGTTAAGCTGGTTAAGAAAACTGTGCTCGATTTGCAACCCCTGCAATTTGCCGAACGTGCCGAAGCCCCCAATGCCTTACTGCTTGACATTCGAACAGCCAAAGAAATTAAAGAAAAAGGAAGCATCAAAGGCAGTCAGCATATCGACTTCTATGAGCCAAATTTTGTGGAGAATGTCGAAAAATTAGACAAAAACAAACAACTCCTGATCTACTGCGCTTCCGGAGGCCGAAGCGCAAAGGCCGCCAATCAACTATCGCAGAAAGGATTCGCTGAAGTGATCAATCTCAAAGGGGGACACACAGCCTGGAAACGCGCATTTCCTGATAAATAGCCTTCAGGAATTGCTGGCACAAAAATGGGCAATCAGGCTATAAATCCTTACCTTGCGGCCACTTTTAAAACAGCAGCGCAAGCACAGACAAAATTCGAAAGATGTTAAAGTATTTTCTTGGGAATAGTCCGCAGTGGTTCAAAGCTACCATGATAGGATTTATGGTGCTAAACGTCATTTCGTTTTTCGCCCTCGGCGGCACCATTACTGCTTGGCTATTTATTGCCGAATTCATCTTCACCCTGGCCATGGCATTGAAATGCTATCCCCTGCAATCAGGCGGATTATTGGCCATTCAGGCATTGGTTTTAGGACTCACAACACCAAAACATGCCTATCACGAAGTAGAAGCAAATCTGGAAGTAATACTGCTACTTGTATTCATGGTAGCCGGGATCTACTTCATGAAGCCACTGCTGATGTTCATCTTCAGCAAGGTCTTCACCAAGATACGCTCCAAAATGGTGCTCTCGCTGCTCTTTGTATTGCTATCAGCGGTACTCTCGGCTTTTCTGGACGCTCTAACTGTTACCGCTGTACTGATCAGCGTTGCGGTGGGCTTCTACGGTGTATACCACAAAATCCATTCGAGCGATAAGGATTACGATCATGATGGCATCAAAGATCGCCAGGAACTCAGTGGTGAAACCTTAGAGCAATTCCGTAGCTTCTTACGCAGTTTGGTCATGCACGGTGTTGTAGGTACTGCCTTAGGAGGTGTTTGTACGCTAGTGGGTGAACCCCAAAACCTGCTCATTGGTGAGCGTATGGGATGGGATTTCATCGAGTTTTACAAGCGAATGGCTCCTATCACTATGCCCGTACTTGCTTGCGGATTAGTCACCACGATGTTTCTGGAAAAAACCAAGCTGTTTGGCTACGGAGCAGAACTGCCCGATGTTGCCAGAGATATCATCGAAAAGTATACCGAAGAGGAAGACCGGAACAGGACTCCTCATGAAAAATACAATCTCATCGTCCAGGCCGTCTGCGCCCTTCTGCTCATCATTGGACTTGCATTACACCTGGCTCCAGTTGGTTTTATTGGGCTCGCTCTCATCATTCTTCAAACCGCCTTTATGGGCATTGTAGACGAACATAGTCTGGGTAAAGCCTTTGAAGAGGCCCTGCCCTTTACTGGTTTGCTTGTGGTCTTCTTTGTCATCGTTGCCATGATTCACGATCAACATCTTTTCAAACCAATCATCGATTGGGCTTTGGCCAAAGATCCCGCAAGTCAACCAGCACTGTTCTATCTGGCCAATGGATTCCTCTCCATGATCAGTGACAATGTATTTGTCGCCACGGTCTATATCGGTGAAGTGAAAGCAGCCTTCGACAATGGAGTAATCGACCGTCAACAATTCGAAAATCTGGCGATCGCAATCAATACCGGAACCAATCTTCCCAGTGTTGCCACTCCAAACGGACAAGCCGCATTCTTGTTTCTATTGACTTCAGCCCTGGCTCCACTGATCAATCTATCCTACGGCAAAATGGTCAAGATGGCCTTCCCGTACACAATCGTTCTGGGAATTGTAGGACTGCTTGGCGTGCTTTACGTACTATAGTTGTTTTTCTTGGAGCGCAGCAATTAGGCTCGCTCCAAGGGATTACCCGTGCTCCACTCTCACTCGGCACCTGTCTAGCTGTTCCTTGCACAGGCTATGAAGTCTCTCCTATCGTCGAGCCTCCATAGCCTGGCAGTCACGACGCTATACAGGCACCTCATACCG
>JAHDDV010000106.1:0-3292 GCA_020629205.1 Chitinophagales bacterium
TAAGTGGCTTTCGCTACCAAGGCGCGGTTTTTCACTCCGAAGCCTTCAGTATTGTAATTGTCGGTGTATACCAAGAATAGATCCGACATGGGTCGGTATCGCCATTGGAAACGGGAATTGACATTGAAGTTTTCGGCTTGCGTGTTGTATTGTAGGAAGGTGGAAAAGAACAGCTGCGGGGTAAAAGATAACTCCACTCTAGGACCAAACAAGAATAACTCGGCATCTTCAAATCCATCCGGAAAGTCAATCTTATTGTAAGCGGTGCTGATGGAGAAGTTGCCCCATGGTTGAGCTCTATAGGTAATATCTGCTCCGAGATTTACCCTTTGTGCATTGAAGAATCCACCAAAGCCGCCCTTGAGTTCGCCGTAGATTTTCTTTTGCTTTGGTGACCTGTACAAGAAGAAATTCCAATTGTAATTATAGGTTTCTACAGGCAAGAGGTTTCCAGCAATATAGGTCGGATACAGCAAACGCTGACGATTGAAAATGGTCTCGGCATAGATCAGACTATTGTCTGTAAATTGAGTCTCGACATAGAACGTTGGGTTGTAATCCCGGGGCTCGGCATCCTTGTCAGTAAAGAGCTTGCCGCTATACCCTAGCATGTAATAATTGACCAACTTGGATTTTTCTCTGTAGAACAGATACTCGAAAAAATGGTACGAAGCCAAGTAACCTACTCTCTGTGTGACATCGTTCTCCGCATCATAATGGTAAATATCCGGAACGAAACCTACATCGGCAACATAGTCTTTCCCAACATGCTCCAATGTAAAGAAGGAACGGAAATTCCGTCCCGTGTAAGCGATATCCCAGGTAGCCAGTAAGGGATCTGTCAGCTCTTCATTATCAAGGGCATAGTGCAGGAAGGTCTCGCTTAGCCATTTACCATCCTCAGACCGATAGACAAACTCACCACCTAGCACCCGATTGTAATCCTGCTTGTTGAAACTATTTTCCTCCATTCCCTGTCGGCTCACGATGAAGCCTCGAACAAAGGATCGGGCAAATAGCTTTCGCTGCAAAGAAAAGGCAGTATAATTTTGACCATCATGGTCGATCTCATCCACCGCTTTGGTTTGCATAGTCATGGCTCCAATTCGCCAATTCTTGTCAATGTTTCCACTAAGTCTTGCGCCGAATAGGATCGGCACGAGCTCTCCGGAGTTGATTCCGATTCTTCGGGAAAAGAATGGGCGAAATGGACCTGCACCCAGTTGAAACATATCACTGTTTTCCAGAAAGAAGGTGCGACGCTCCGGAAAGAAGATTTCGAAACGATTTAAGTCAATCACTTGCCTATCTACCTCGACTTGGGAGAAGTCTGGATTAACTGTAATGTCCAAATTAAGCGAAGAAGTGATGGCGACCTTTGCGTCTACTCCGGCCCCAGGATCGACTTCTACATCTTCTTCAGCCTGATGATCCTTGCTAATGCTCAGACTTGTGTAGGGAATCACAGCCAGACCTGTACCCGAATTGACTGGTGCCTTGTCCCACTGCAGCAATCCGGTAAAGCTTAGATTTGCCACATTAAACTGGGTAGGCACGGGTACCCAAGTCGAAGTCTCTATTCGCTTTTGATCATTGCGACTAAAGTTGATACCCCATTGGTCGATGTTTTCCTTGAATCGTATGTTACGAAATGGGATCGCCATCTCCACTACCCAATGATCACCATGTCGGGTTACTTCTGAGAACCATTTGGTATCCCAGCTTGTAGTGACTCCATACTGGCCACCGCTGGTTAAAATTCCATCGCGCTGCACGCCCATGGGATTGACCGAAAAACTGAATCCGTTTGTTTGATCTTGGAATGGATCGATAAAAATGGCGAAGGCATCATTGATAGGAAAGGAAAAATCACGCTTCAGGGACTGTATGATATAGTCTCCTTCCATTTCATCGAAGCAAATGGCTCCAACATAAAGGAACTTTTCATCGTAAGTCATCCGAACAGCAGTCTTCGTGACTGCAAACGCTGTATCCTGAGGAAAGCTCTGATAAAAAGAAGAGACTTCCTTTGCCTCAGACCAACAAGCTTCCGTCAATTGACCATCTACCTTGATGTTTTGATCACATTGCTTTATGCTCAGTTGATAGTCCGCATTCGTAGCAGCGGCTGAGAAAAAGGAGTAGGTCAGTAGCAGGATAAGGGTTTGTAGCCTTGCCATCCTTGGGAGTTTGGTTATCAATGGGTTGGCAAAGATACATTAACTCTATTATGGATAGTTAAGCTTAATGTTAATGGCTCTTAATATTGGCAATGCAGAAAAAGCAAAAAGCCCGCTGATCTTGCGATCATGCGGGCTCTTTATGCTGATAGTCTAAAAGAGGCACTACCGAGATAAGTGCCTTTCAACTGCCGAAAATTAGGCTATTTTCTTGACTTTTGCTTGATTCTCGACTTGTAATTACGTTCAAACATTGGCCAAGGTGTTTTTAGGTAGTAGTCATCGCCGATGAATTTGAGCAATTTGTCCATGTCGGATGCCTCCAGAAAGCCAGGTTGTACTGTAATCACTTCTTTCTTTTCATCAAGGAATGCCACTGAAGGATAAGTAGGATTGCCTTTCATCAGGTAGTTGGCTAATTCGTGTATGCCACGACGGCCCTTAGGGATATATTTGAATTCTTGTCCCTGCAGTACGATCGTCTCCCGCATTTCTCCATCCAACTTCACTGGGATGAAGTTTTCGTTGATGTATTCGGCTACTACTGGGTGGTTGAAGGTTTCTTTGTCGAGCCTTTTGCACCATCCGCACCAATCGGTGTAGATGTCAATGATCATTTTCTTGTCGGTCTGTTCTGCCAATGCCAGCCCTTCCTCGATGTTATACCACTTCACCTTCTTATCTCCCTCTCCGGCTTTGATCGAGCTATTTGCTGTTGCTGTAAAGAACAGTAAAATGGCCAGACCTAAATGCAAAATGCTTCTCATGCTATTGTTTGTTTGTTTTGTTAAGAACCTTGCTGTCTACGACTCCTTCTACTCCTTTAGAGCTTTATCATCGACTGCCAGACTTTGACTCCTGAATGCAAAATAGTTAAACGCGGTAAAGGATTGTTTTGGTATCGTGAGAATAATAAGCTGATATTGGGCTATTTAGCCCTTATTCTCTCTTGTTGTATAGAAAAAGTAGTGCCAGTATTTGATGGTTAAGGCATTTGGTAGGCGCAAAGACAAATCAGTTTACAACATCTCGTCTAATCTAGAAGACTTTTGGGTGATCTTAAAAGCAAAGGGACGTTTCTTCTTGTTAGCAGTCCTAACGATCTCCTGCCA
>JAHDDV010000106.1:3392-15097 GCA_020629205.1 Chitinophagales bacterium
ACCTGCAACTGGAATCCAATTCTCATCTAATGCGCCAGCACCAAATTCCTCTTTGATCGACTTCACCACAATCCGTTGCGCCGGCTTGAGCTTCATGTTTTCAGGCTGCTGTAGAATGTTGAGTCCGGCAGCCAGCATTTGCGGCATGTTCTCGTCAATGTAAATGATCATGCAGCCTTACAATATTCAATGGAATCTTCCACTTGCTTCAAAGTGAGACCGTATAGAAACGCAATGTACTCTTTGGTTTCCCTTCCCTTATAAAGGTTATAGATTGTTTCAGGATAGACATTACTATTCTCCAGAACTGGATGCCCAAACTTACGTTTTGGATCCACAACAATGCTACCCTTCTTACCAAGTGGCCAAAACCTAACGACGATATTTTCGATATTGAATTCAAGGTTCTTGAAGAAAATTTTCAAGAATTGGAGATTCAATTGTTTAGTGCCATCAAGCGTGATAATCTTGTCCTTAGCCTTCAGGTATATCCTGGTGCCATCAGTCTTGATATTGTGAGTCACTTCTCTGTGTGCAAAGGGATGAGGTGTTTCAAAAATCTGAGAAAGTTCCTTGTGCGCGTTGAGTACTGCTCGAGTCTTTACACCTGCTTCTGAAAGACAATAGAAAATATAGAACTCCACCAGTGTATGAAAACCCACGGCTTTGGATTTTCCCGTTTTCCAGGAGTAGCACTGTTCAAATTCTCTGCCTAGCTCTCCATCCCAATACCTGTTGATCCATCTACTCAACTTTGCATAGGGAATCCGAAGAATTCTTGACAATTCTCTGATTGTATAGATACCAACACCAATCTCTATTTCATTTTCGAATCTCATCTGAGCTTTGCTTCAAATTGTACAACGAAATCCCTGATAAAATTACTCCCAAAATTTCATTTTTGAAGAAATTACTGCAAGTAAGGGCCTAATCAATTGTATTTCAGTTCAATACAAAACTCAAATCCGGGAGAAATTCCAGTATACAGCAGAAATCTGGTATCTCCCCACGACCGAATGGCGGTGAAAATTAGCCCCGGGTGAAGCGGAACGAAGTGCCTGCATGGCGTCGCGGAAGCCAGCCAATAGTGGCTCCGACGCAGGAGGAGACGCTAGTGGCTGTGCTGTAGCAGCCAGGCAGGTGCTGAGTATTAGCGGAACACGGGTACCATGCCGCCACGCGCCAATCTGCACGGCTCCAAAAAATAAGGAAAGCTATGCTTCTATAGCTGCTTTAGTAACTCGTTGAGGCTTACTTTCTCGCCGATTTTCGCCTTCAGCTCATTGATCGGTAAGCGGACTTGCTCCATGGTGTCACGATCGCGTAGGGTCACGGTATCGTTTTCAAGCGTCTCGGTATCGACCGTCACGCAGAAAGGCGTACCGATTGCATCCTGTCTTCTGTAGCGCTTACCGATGGTCTGCTTGTCATCTCGCTGGCAATTGAAATCGTACTTGAGATTGGCGATGATCTCACCAGCTTTTTCCGGCATTCCGTCGCGATTAACCAGTGGCAAAACAGCCACTTTGACCGGAGCGAGAGCTGCGGGAATCTTTAGGACCACACGTGTGTCAGTCCCACCTTTTGCGTTCGGCACTTCCTCTTCGCAGTAAGCATTGGAAAGCACGGCCAGGAAGGTGCGATCGCATCCGATAGAGGTTTCGACCACATATGGCACATAGCTCTTATCGAGCTCGTGATCAAAGTATTGCATCTTCTTGCCGGAGAATTCTTCGTGCTTGGAAAGATCGAAATCGGTGCGGGAGTGGATACCTTCCAACTCTTTGAAACCGAATGGGAACTGGAACTGTATATCCACGGCGGCATCTGCGTAGTGAGCCAGATTTGGGTGATCGTAGAACTGGAGTTTTTCCGCTGGTGAGCCGAGCGCTTTGTGCCAGGAGAGGCGACGGGATTTCCACTCCTCGTACCATTTCATCTGATCGCCGGGGCGGACGAAGAACTGCATCTCCATCTGCTCGAACTCGCGCATACGGAAGATGAACTGACGGGCTACGATCTCGTTTCTAAATGCCTTTCCGATCTGTGCGATACCGAATGGAATCTTTTGACGGGAAGACTTTTGCACGTTTAGGAAGTTGACAAAAATTCCTTGTGCGGTTTCTGGTCGGAGGTAGATCTTATTGGCGTCGGAGGTGACGGAACCCATCTCTGTAGAAAACATCAAGTTGAACTGGCGGACATCGGTCCATTCTCGTGAGCCGCTCTCCGGGCATGCGATCTCGAGGTCGATAATGATTTGGCGAATCTCTTCGAGGTTAGAAGATTCGGTGGCTTCAGTGAAGCGCTTCATGATCGTATCGATCTTTTCCTGATTGGCCAATACACGGCCGTTGGTAGTGACAAACTCTTCGCGATTGAAGGCATCACCGAATCGCTTTTGGGCCTTTGCTACTTCCTTTTCGATCTTGGCTTCGATCTTGGCGACATGATCCTCGATGAGGACATCTGCCCGGTATCTCTTTTTGGAAGTCTTATTGTCGATTAGGGGATCGTTGAAGGCATCGACGTGGCCGGATGCTTTCCAGATCTTGGGGTGCATGAAAATAGCGGAGTCGATACCGACGATGTTTTCGTGCATGCGCACCATCGAGTTCCACCAAAACTGCTTGATATTGTTTTTGAGTTCTGAGCCGTAGGGACCATAGTCATACACGGCGCCAAGGCCATCATATACTTCGCTGGAGGGAAATACATAGCCATACTCCTTACAGTGGGAGATGAGCGCTTTGAAAGTATCGCTTGAATTTTTCATGGCTGCAAAGATAAGTTTTTGCAGGGGAAAATTCAGGTATGAAAATGCTGGATGTAGAAGGGCGGAATGTGGGCTATATTACTGTCCTTCAACTGCATCTTTGGGAAGCTTGGACTCAAAGGTGGTCAGAAACTCCTTCCAGGGCGTGTCTTTGTGGAATCCTTGCCCAAAGTAGGTGAGAATGGCTTCCATATCGGTTGGTTTCTTATATCCTGGGATCGGCTGTAGCATTTGGGTGCTTTCGTCCAGAAACACGATGGTAGGGTAGCTCAGACGGCCTCCGCTCAGGGCATAGGCCAGTTCGTGAAAACCGCGATTGCTACCGGGCTTTGTGCGGAAAAAGTAGTCTTTACCTTGAAAATTGAGGGTGTCTTTGGTCTCTCCATCAAGCTTTACTGCATAGAAGTCTTCGTTGACAAGATCGATGATGACTTCATTGCTGAAGGTGTTTTTGTCCATGACTTTGCACCAGTGGCACCAGTCGGTGTACATATCGACCAAGATTTTTTTGGGCTCCGATTTTGCCTTGGCCTCTGCTTCTTCGATGCTAATCCAGGTGATTTCAGCGGGTTTAGCTTCTTCGATGACGGCTTCTTCCTTTTGTGCTTTCTTAAAGAGGGAGCAAGAGGAGCTCAGTGCCAGGATAAGGATGAGCGAGAGGATTTTGTAGGAGCTTTGCATGGCACAAAAGTAGTTGATTATTTGCGGACCTCGAAGGGACTTGTGTCTCAAGACAAAATCTTGACCTCATCCCGACTAATGTGAATCACGGTGCGGTCAACATCCGGGCCATTTTCCAGTTTCAATACTCCTCGTGGGCAAACGGCAGCACAAACTCCGCATCCCACACAGGAAGACCGAACGATGTTTTGCCCCTTTTGAGCGTAGGCGCGCACATCAATGCCCATTTCGCAGTAGGTGGAGCAGTTTCCACAGGAAATACATTGTCCTCCGTTAGTGGTGATTCTAAATCTGGATTTGAAGCGTTGCACAAGCCCCAGATAGGCTGCAAGAGGACAGCCAAAACGGCACCAGGTTCGGTTTCCCATCAAGGGATAGAATCCGGTGCCTACGATACCGGCAAAGGCTGAGCCGATCAGGAATCCATACCATGTGCGGACAACCTCGGAATTGAAGGCCAATACCTGTGTACTACCAGTGAAGTAGGTGTACAGCACCATGGCTGTCATTCCTACCGCAAAGACCAATACGCCATGAATGATGTATCGTTCGTATTTCCAGGCGCGCAGGCTTTTGTCTGAAAGCTGTCGATAGGGATCACCGAGGGTTTCGGCGAGTCCTCCGCATCCGCAGACCCAGGAACAGTACCATCGCTTGCCAAAGAAGTAGGTAATGACAGGTACGCCGATGACTGTTAGGACAATGCCCCAGACCAACATGAAAATACCCAGCCCACCGCTTTCAATTAGTTGTTTGATATTCCAGTCGAAGAAGAAGGTGTAATTGAGTGGCCATATGTTTTTGAAATCGAACCATGGTTGATTTAGTCGGACCAGGATCTCCGGAATCAGAAATGCAAAACCAGTTTGAAAGAACATAACCGAAAAGGTCCGCACAATTTGGTAGTTGTTGTGGCGGTATTTTGCGATCATTCTTATGCCCATCACCAGCACAATCACAGTATACATAAAGCCATATAAGAACCATTGACTAGCAGGATTACCACTGAGTGCCCGACTGACGGGATCGACCATCATGATCCAGGGGGTCATGTGATGTGGATACCAGTAAAGCAGAATGTAAAAGAGGATTAAATAGACCCCGGTCAGCATTCCTAACCAGCCAGTAAACTCTGGGCTGGCGGAGCGTGCAGGACTTCCAACTGTTTGCTTCTCGGATCGATAAACCAGCGCTATTATTAGTGCCGTAGTAATGCTGGTAACCAATGGCCAAAAGAAGTTTTGATTCATGTAGAAGAAGCCATAAATAATCGTAGCCAAGATGGTCAATCCCAAGCTGATGCTTCTAATGTTCAGCTTCAATCCACGAGTCATGCTATTGTGGTAGATGCCATCGTGCTTGATGCCTTCTACCTCTTTGAACTTCGGTATTATGAAGAGCAGTCCACCTAGGGTCGCCAGGCCAAAAGTCAGTAGCAGGAATAAGAGTGGTGAGTCAGCTACCGGTCCTATGCTAGCGGCTCGTACAGCTTCATTGGTGTAGCCTTTGAGTTCCCAATCGCCTAGTTTGTAATCCCATTCGCTAATACCATCGGGGATGCCGGTCTTCGCTTTTTCGTTCAATTGAATTTGGGCAGTCTTCAGGCTGGACTTAAAAGCATTGCTAAAGGTAAAGGTGGAGCCAAACTCCCTATCCAGAAGGCCCTCAGATCGGAGGATGTCAAGGACTTCTTTTTTGTGCGTGGGCTTGAGGCCCTGCAGAGCGGCTTCACTCAATTGATAGGAATTGAGTACAGGAAGTAAGGTGAAAAGGATCAATGCGATACAGAAGAGTGCAAGACCTGTTTTTTGGATGCTTTTCATTTGCGGCTTGAGTTTCGATGATTGGCTTTGGGTTTGAAAGCAGTACTATATGTTTTTATCTGGATCGACCAAGGAAAGAAAGCACCGAGGATAAAGGATGCTTTTTGCTACTGAGGCTTTTGCCTTCTTTTTGGTTGTACTGTCGCAGCACATCTTCGTGATATCGCTTGTAAAACTCGGGATCAAAATTGGCCATGTCCAGATTTTGTAGCACTGTTTCGATATGACTTTGATCCAGAATCCACTTTTCACAGACTTCGTGGCGGTAACGAATACCCATCAAATGAAAACCTACGACGGATTTGCTTAGCCTTTCGTAGTTGATACGAACGGCTTTCTTGCCATCTGCAGCTTCCCAATAGAGACTACTGTGTTCTTCAGGAAGTTTGGCTCGTACATCACCGTATATCTGGTATTCAATATCGAAGAATTTGGCCGAGTTGAACCACAGTCGGGGACGGTAGGGAACCTGCTTTCCACATACGTTTCCTGCCACGGTCATTCCCATTTGCTTTCCTGTGTACCAGATGGCTTCTATTGGGCGCCGGCCGGAAGCTGGCTCTCTCACTTGTGCACAATCTCCGATAGCATAGACATCTGCGATGTTGGTTTCCAGATATTCGTTCACCATGATGCCTTTTTGCACCTCTAGTGCAGTGTCTCGCAGGAAGGCTATGTTTGGATGAACCCCCACTGTTAGCCCTACAAATTCGCAGGCGATCTCTTCACCGGATTTGGTCTTCACTGCCCTGCATCGTCCATTGCTACCTTGAAGTATTTCGGTGATCTCTGTAGACAGCCTTAGATCGACATGGTGCTCACGGATGTGTCGATTGATCATCTGCGACTCTTCTGGAGGTAGTACCATGTCCCAAAAACTCTGCTCCCTCACTAAGAATGTGACAGGTATCTTACGGGATAGGAACATTTCGACCATTTCTATGCCGATCAAACCACCTCCGACTACTACGGCTCTTTTGATGCCTTTGCTGGCCTGCTCCATGGATTCCAAATCCTGAAGATTGTATAGGCCCTGTACACCGGGCAAGTCTTGCCCGGGCCAACCAAACTTGTTGGATGCAGAACCTGTAGCAATAATCAGCTTGTCATAGCTTAGGCTGGTATTGCTGGCCAGATGCAAATGCTTGTTGTCAAAGTCAACATGCTTTACGAAATCCTTCACTAAATCAATCCGGTTCTTCTCCCAAAACCAATCCTCATAGGGTTTGGTATCTTCATATCGCATATGGCCCATGTAGATGTACATCAAAGCGGTGCGCGAAAAGAAGTGATCTGATTCTGCAGAGATGACTGTAATTTCATGGTCACTAATCTTGCGCAGATAGCGAGCAGCAGTGATACCAGCAATACCATTTCCAATGATGAGGACCTTCATGATTCGGTTTTCATTCTAAATCTTAAACGTAGACGATCGCAATGTACATAGAGAAGAAGCAAATGTAAAGGCTGCCAAAAGAATTAGCTGTCCCATGATCGACAGTTGTTTAGCTAGACAAAACCTACACCATCAAAAAACAAAAAGGCCGCAACGTTACATACGTTGCGGCCTTGCGCTTCAATTTTCAATTCCTCTACTTGACCATCAGCTTTCTGTTGGCTGTAGATTCTCCATCTGTGAGCTTCACGATATAACTTCCAGCAGCCAGATCTGTGATATTGAGTTCCAAGTGCAAGCCGTTCATAGCTGTTTGATTGGCTGCTTTCACCACTCTACCCAGTGCATCGATTACTTCGATGTTTATCTGCTGGCTTCCGTCAAAATCAAACTTGATTGCCAGTACATCATCTGCTGGATTCGGATATATTTGAAGTGCATCTCCAAAGACATCTTCGACTCCAACACTACCTACGAAGATTGTTTGCTCTGTAACATTGAAGCAGTCCTCAGAAGTCGATACAGTCAATGTCACGATGTACTCACCAGGGTCGTTGAAGACTTTGATTGGGTTCTGCTGGTAATTGGTTTCTCCAGAGCCATCACCGAATGTCCATTCGTAGGTGACACCAGAATCCGCGGATTCACCATAGAAGAAAACGATTTCTCCGGCTTCCATGCCATTTGCTGGATCGGTGGTGAATGATACCGGCAAAACTTCTACATCTACATCAATGATATAAGGCTCACTGGTACCATACTGGTTGGTTCCTGTCAAGGATACTTGATAAGTACCAGACTCTGTATAGGTATGGCTTGGATTCTGCTCCTCAGAAGTACCACCATCGCCGAAGTCCCATGACCAGCTGTCAACTTGTAGAGCTGTGGAATCAGAGAAGCTTACTTCTCCATTGCACTGTGATGCAAAAGCATAACCAAAGTTAGGAATCGGAGGAATCTCGGCCAGGGTACATTGCCAGGTCAGTTTGAATCCTTCCTGAACACCGGAGCCATCAGTAGAGAATTCCACTGTTGCAGCAGGACCAGATGAGGTCCATGTTCCATTAATGAAGTTTCCATCGTTTGGAATGCTGCCACCATCATACTGTCCTACCAGCGTAGCTGGCTCTGCTGTTGGACCATCATAAATTCGGACGAAATCATAGTTCGCCTCCGTCTGGAACTCTTCGAAATTCAAGGTCACATTTAAGCTGTTCTCCGGTGCTATGGTTGTTGCACTTGTTACGTTGTTGACATATAGACCGGTACCTCCCATATCGTACAAGATACCATTACAGGCTGTTACGGTATTCACTTCTGAACTCTGAATTGGAAGCTGCGCTGTTTGACAATCAAAGTCAATGGCAATCAAGTTTTCGATGACATACTCATCGCATCCCAAATCATTACAAGCATTCAAAGTCACGGTGAAAACCCCTTCTTCTGTATACTCGTGTATGGGATTTTGTTCGGTACTGGTATTTCCATCTCCGAAGTCCCATTCCCAACTGGTCGGTGTATTAATCGACATATCGGTAAATTCAATCTCACCTGAGCCACAACCCAAAGTAATATTGGAAGTCAGGTTTGCTTCTGGATAGTCGATCACGTATAGCGTGATCGGTACAGCCAGACTTGGGTTTGTCGGATCGTTGTTTTCAAAGTTGATATTGAAATTGTAGGTATCTGCTAGTAGACCTGTAGAGTTGATATCTACATCAATAGTTACTGATTCCCCTGGAGCAAGCTCTCCTTCAAAATCGGAAAGAGACAACCATTCCGGAAGGGCACCACTACCCCACTTAACAGAGTTGCCTAGTGCTTTTCCTTCATTTACATTGTATCCATTGAAAGCAAAGTTACTGCCGATGAAAATCGCCTTTCCGAAACCTGTTTCGCCATATTGGAAACTACCATGCTCTGCACCATCCCAATTGAGATGTGTGGCCAATGTAGTTGTTTCAGGGGCAGTGAATTGATAGCCGTATACGGATTCTGCGCTGGTGAAGGTTTCATCCAAACCATCGGTAATCGGGTGTGATTGAGTGACTGTGACCTCTGTTTGATATTGTGAACCCAAATACAAACCGGAGAATACTCCGGTATTGAATATACATGGATCACACCATTGTCCGGTGAAAATCACAGTACCTCCTGCTTCCACAAACTGGGGCAATACATCTGCAAATGGTACATACTGATCTGGTTGAAAGTAGGAAGCCTGCGGTATCACCACGACATCCACTCCATCATCCAAAACTGCTTGTACTTCAGCAGGGTCATTGCTCAGAATATCAACACCCACATAATCCGGACAATTCTCTCCGATAGCTGCCCTGATATTTCCAATAGCAGTCAGGTCAGCGTTCCATTGCAGGAATGCGACCTTGACTTCGTCGCCCGCACCCCCAGGAATTGACCACGACAGCGTCCCTTCTCCAGTATTCGTAATGGTAACCGTATTCGAAGATGTTTCCCCTTCGACCAAGGTAACTTCAAGGCCAGGGCTGTCGGTCTGAATAACAGGAGCTGGTTGGCCATCTCCTGTCATATTGATAACCGTTGCTTCGCCTTCATTTGAGTCAAAGGTCAGCGCTGTATCGAAGCTTCCCACCTCCGTAGGAGCAAAGGTGATCGTAATGGTCTCTGTAAGTCCGGGCAGCAAAGCCAAATCTTCAGGCTCGATCACATAGTCATCGGGGAAATCCTGCAAGAACTGAGAGACCAATAGTGTATCTGTTCCTGAATTGGAAACTTCGAAAGAAAGCGTATTGCTTGCACCGACAACGATACTTCCAAAGTCCAGCGCATTGCTGGTGATTGAGGTTACTGGCTCACCTGTTACATTGAGAACGATTGGAATCGATACCGTTGGATTTAGCGGATCATTGGTCTCTAATGTTACAGAGGTCGCGTATTGACCCGCATAAAGACCTGTCGCATCTATGTCCACCTCAAACGCAGTTTCTCCATCTGGATAGGGCAAAACGCCACCTTCCAATTCTGATGAAAGCCAGGAAGAAGCAGAGGCACTTTGTCGGGCAAATTCAAAAGCATTTTTCAATACCGTTCGCATCTCGTCATTAATTCCATCAAAACTCCAAGGCAGATGAATCACTCTTCCATTACCTACTGCTCTTGTCACGACCAATGGGCTTTGATCGGCTGCCGTCATTACAACCTCCAAATTGGAGTTGGTGAAGTTGTGGTAGTAAGTGGCGGACTCCGCAAAGAAAATCGGCGTGACTCCCACTGAAATAGGATGATCCTGATCCACCACGTAGGTTTCTACCTGGTTGAATTCTGAGAAGTTAAAGTTTCCATTGAATAGTTCGAGATCATATATTGCTGTGGTATTGGTACCCGGTATAGACATCACAACACCACCGGCATTCAAGAAGTCCTGAACTACATCACGTAGATTGGGATAGTTACCAAAATCATAGTTTGGCGGAATCATCAGAATTCGCTTACCCACAAGTGCTTCTTGCAGCACTTCTGGTTCTGTTGTATTTACTTCTGTCAATGTGTAATCCTCCAATGTTGCATCCAAAGCTGCGCTAAGATTTGCGTATCCGAAAGTGTTTAACTGAAGAGTAGAGACGACAATATCCAAAACCGAATAAGGATCAACAAAATCGCCAATCTGTGGATCGTATATCAAGTCACCTGCACCCGGATTAGAGAGGGTGACACCTGCGGTGGTAGACTCACCAGAGGCGAGCGTTACTTCTATTGATCCTGGGTCCAAGGCTGCTGATGGGGCTCCCGTTCCCACTCCACTTAGGTCTATCACAAAATCTCCCACATTGGTACTAATGACAACCTTGCCTCCATAATCCTGAATTTCCTCAGGTGTGAAGGTGACTGTAAGCAGGATACTAAGACCGGGCTCCAATGTGGCTTCGTCGATATTGAGTACAAAGGCAGGATTGTCAGCACTGATTTCAGTAATGTAAAGCGTATCTGTTCCTACATTGCTGATGACCACTTGCTGTGTTTCTTGTGTAAACTGTACTAGATTGCCAAAATTGATTTCTTCGGTATCGACTTCTGCCTGAGCCAGGCCAATCACTGTGAGCGAAACAGGAACCGGTATTTCCTGGAAATTGATGGCATTACTATTACTGCTAATTATAAGGGTATCTGTGTACAGCCCACCATTCACTTCTTGTGCATCAAATAAGAGCGTAACAACCTGCTCTGTGAGAGGTGGAAGTGTCGCTGATATCGGATCAGCATGGAGCCATTGCGCAAAACCATAGAAGGTATCTCCCTTGATAGCGTTGGCAAACAAACGATCCATGGCATCATTGGAGGTATAAAAATCAAATCCAACGAATATAGCCCGACCTTCGCCAACAGGACGATAAGCGACTACATCATTGCCATTGTATGCCGCCACTGTAACGATATCCTCATTGCTAAAGCTGTATCGGAAGGTCCCGGGAATCCCTGCAAAAGCTTGAGGCACTCCTTCAGCCAGCAAATCTGTTGGAGCAACAATATTCACCGTTTCGCCGCTAATAAAATCAACATATTCCCCTTCAAACAGCCCTGTACTGAAAATACAGCTAGCATTGTTAGTGCCCAACAAGACTGTTGTTCCTCCAGCTGCTGTAAAGGACTGCATCGCAGGAGCCAGTGTTTCGACCACAAAAGGATTGCAGTCTTCTTGCTCAGCAATCAATAAGACATTGGCATTCAAGAGTGCAGCGCTCAGCTCCAGGGGATCTTCAGTGGATAGTGTATCGAGAAGATAGTTGGTGTACGAAGCATTCAGGGCATCTATTGTCCGTGGAAATTCTTCCTCTGTATCAACCCCGTTCATCAGGGCCACAATTCTGGTTTTTCCGGAAAGAATATTTTCGAGTCCTTCAACCTCATAGACCAAATCACCACCTCCGCCAATATTGGCAATGATCAATTCCTCCTCTTGAGTTTCTCCAGCGTTTAAGGTTACATTAAACGAGTTGGGAGTAGTCAGCGCATTAGCCGCATTCTGCACCGTGATGTTTAGTGCCTCTGC
>JAHDDV010000107.1:0-1355 GCA_020629205.1 Chitinophagales bacterium
ATACACAATACACAATACACAATACACAAAAAAAACACCTTGATCCTTGCTCCTTGAACATCCGTCCTCCTTGGCATAAAAAATGCATTCCAGAGGGAAATTGATTAGATTGCAGGATTATGACAGATACGGAAAGAAAAGAGCTACAGGCCAGAATACAAACGGAAATCGACAAGGTAAGGTCGGATGTGGCCGATCTCAAGGAGCAGGCAAAGCCAGTCGCGCCGGAAAATGCCATTGGGCGAGTGAGTCGTATGGATCATATCAACAACAAGGCTGTGCAAGAGGCAGCATTGGTCAAGGCAAAGGAAAAACTAACGCGTCTGGAAGAAATGCTGGCCAAGTCAGACCGCTCTGATTTTGGGGTTTGTATCCGATGTAAGAAGCCCATTCCTATACTGCGCTTGATGTATTATCCTAGCAGCAATAAGTGTGTGAAGTGCTCTGGGTAAAGATCGACCGAGGATCGCAAGATTAGAAAGAAGGGATCATTCCTCTGATGCCCATGTCCACAACTGCTTCGTCGTCCAGAGGCTCGTAGATATCGTTACCATTGTTATCCACCCATTCAAAACTATTGTTTGTCGAAAGCGAGATTTCTACATTGATGTCTTCGGTTTCGTTGCCGCTAATCTGAAGAGGATTGGCAAATGCCCCGGTCACTACGCAAGAGCCACTTGGAATAGGAGCGCTATTGAAGAGAGGATTTGGGACTGTTGTTGCCCCGGCCGGAGCTTGACCGCTTATGGTCTGATACTGTGTCTCAAATGCCCAATAGCCCTGCAGACGATTGTCATTAACCGTGAGTTCATCTTGATCGATCCGGTGTGATCGGATATAGGTATTGTAGGCGATGAAAGAGGCGATCGTGCCTTCCAAATCGAGGCCCAGGGCCTTGAAATCTATGCTGTAATTTTGGTAGGATAAACTGACACGGAGCCACTCATAGTTTCCCGCTGCAATCTGAGAGACTGGGATTGAGAAGAAGAGCTCGTCTTCAGCCACTACATTGGCTTCATCAAAATCGACAGCGGTATCGCCGCCCTCATCAGTCTCCGCTCCTGTGTACAAAACCTGTCCTTCCCCCAATTGAGTGAAAGCGGTCGGTGCCAGCTCGATGTAGTGGGCACTGATACTATTAAACTCAGGTGATTGTGCGGCATGGCCTTCAGGGATACCAGCGGCTTGTCCTATATTGTTGGTGCGTGCCTGATCCGGATCGAACTTAAATCGAAAATTGACCATAGCTTCGCTGCTTTGGTTGTTATTATTATTGTTGTTGTCTTCATCCGTATCATCTTCTTTATCACAGGACAAAAGGCACAGAGAAATCATCAGGAGAACAAGGTAGTGAC
>JAHDDV010000107.1:1455-15043 GCA_020629205.1 Chitinophagales bacterium
TCTTTATCACAGGACAAAAGGCACAGAGAAATCATCAGGAGAACAAGGTAGTGACAGAAGGAGAGCTGCATGTTTGTATTTTTGTGTTTAAGAACTGCATTTTTCCTCAGTTTATTACTTCGGGGCAAATGTTTTCCTTGATTCTGTAGCTTGTTAGGCTCTTAGCTGCCCACGTCAAAAACTGTAGAGCCAAGTCTCCGCCTTGTCTATGCCTCGCGTGCTTCTGAGGTTCCCGTACAACGTTTACCGATCAGCAATCCATCAAAAAGCACCGCCTTGTGTACAAAACGAGCCACTGGATTGCCGTGTATTGCCACTAGTGCCCTGGGAACTTTGTGCCCGGGGCACTAGTGCTGCGTACTTGGTTTGCGTAGCACTAGTTTCATTGAATTCACCACGCATGCTTTTTAGGATATGCACGTGACCAGAGGTCACGCACGGCCACAGGGCCACTCCCATCAAAAGCTGTGGAACCAAGGAAATGCCTTCTATATCCCAAGCCAAAAAAAAGAAGCCAGATACTTGCTAAAGTATCTGGCATATATAGACTAAATCTATGTTGGTCTTCTTTGACTACTCCACTATTGTATAGGGGAATGAATCCATAATATTCTGGTAAAAGAACCGTCCGACTGATTGAGCCATCAAGCATTCAATATAAAAGTTTGCGGGTACTTCTTTGAAGATGTAAAGATGTCCATTCTTAAACTTAACTTCAAGGACCTTTCTTTCCAAATTGTACCCAAGGCTCTTAATCTTGGATGACTTGACATTGACATGTTCTGTTGATACCATAAATTCCTATGCGTTGCTTCCTCCTCTCTTCAGGCCGTACTTTTCAATCTTGTTGTACAAGTGACTTCTCTGAATTCCCAACTCCTCAGCAGTCTTGGAAACATTCCAGGCATTGCGTTGTAGCTTGTGCTCCAGGAAGCTCTTTTCAGCGAAGTCCTTAAACTCCTGAAATTTACTAAATCGATCGAAGAATTCCACAAAACTGTCTGGACGTTTATTCGGAGAAACGTAGGAAATGACGTCGTCAGCAGTGATCTTGTCATAGCTGAGGATAATCAGACGTTCGATTACGTTTCGCAGCTCCCGTATATTACCGGTCCAGTGGAACTTCTGTAGCTCCTTGACGGCATCATCGGTAATGTCTTTGGCCTTCATATTGTACTCGTCGCAGATGTCCTGGATGAATACTTTGGCCAGCGAAGGAATGTCTTCTTTTCTGGCGTTAAGCGAAGGCACGTGGATCAACAAGACACTCAATCTGTGGTAGAGGTCAATCCGGAACTTGTTCTGTTCCACTTCCTCCATTAGGTTCTTGTTGGTCGCCGCGATGATCCGCACATTTACAGAAATCTCCTTGTCGCCTCCGACTCTTGTGATCTTGTTTTCCTGCAGGGCTCGTAGCACTTTTGCCTGAGCAGAAAGGCTCATATCGCCGATTTCATCCAGGAAAAGCGTGCCGCCATTGGCTTGCTCAAACTTTCCTATTCGCTGCTTCACAGCGGAAGTAAAGGCTCCCTTCTCATGACCAAAGAGCTCGCTCTCGATCAGTTCGGAAGGAATAGCTGCACAGTTCACTTCAATCATTGGCCGCTCGGTGCGATTACTCTTTTCATGAATCCAGCGGGCTACCAATTCTTTACCGGTTCCATTGTCTCCAGTAATGAGCACACGTGCATCTGTAGGTGCCACCCGGTCAATTGTTGCTTTGATCTTCACAATCCCGGGAGATTCCCCAACGATAGAGCGCACCTTGGAGACCTTGCGCTTGAGCACTTTGGTTTCCGTGATCAGGGTCGTCTTTTCCAGCGCATTTCGGACTGTGATCAACAGCCTGTTCAAATCCGGCGGCTTTGCGATGTAATCGAAGGCTCCTTCTTTTACGGCTTCCACAGCTGTTTCCATGGTACCGTGTCCGGAGATCATTACAATTGGAAGATCGGGCTTAAGCTTTGTTGCTTTGCCGAGCACTTCCAGACCGTCAAGTTTGGGCATTTTGATGTCAAGGAATACGACATCGTATTTTTCGCTTTTGATCTTCTTGAGACCTTCCACGCCATCAAATGCTTCTTCAACAGCATAACCCTCATATTCGAGAATTTCTCTGAGGGTTCTTCTGATTCCTTCTTCGTCATCGATGATTAAGATCCTTTCCTTAGTCTTTGCCATATAAAATAGCTAGGGTTTTGTGTTAAACGTAAATATCTCACCTGCTTGTTGGACTAGAAAGGATAAAAGGGAATGCTTTCAGATCTGACTTCTGAAGCAAGATTTTGCCTTTCCGATTGTTTTCCATTTTGGCTTAGCGGGTCCATTCGCTGCCACTGCTCTGCAAATTTTTTGCCACAATTCTATTTATCAGTTGCTTTTACTAATTCGCCGGATTTATAACGTTCTTCGCGTACAAGTTTCCCCGTAGAATCGAAGATCTGCCACTTGCCATCTTTTTCCCCTTTTTTATAACTGCCTGAGGATTTGACAGTTTTGCCATCCTCATGGTAGGCAAAGTAGTCACCTTGCAGCTTATTGTCTACATAACTGCTAGTGCTTTTTAAGTTGCCGGTTTGGTAATATGCCCTGACCATTCCATTGATTTGGCCGCCTTTGTACCGATACTCCGTAAGTAGGGTTTCATTTTGATAATACCATTTTGAGATGCCTTCCTTCAAGCCGTTTTCGTAGTAAGATTCTTCTTGCAGTTTCCCATTATCATAATAGGTGCGGCGAGGGCCGTGCAAGGCCCCATTCTTATAGTTTTCATCCAGAATTAGCTTTCCTGACTTTGAATAGGATTTGGAGATTCCATAGAGCGAATCGTTGCGATAAAAGGACTCTTTCTCAAGGCTGCCTCGATTACTAAACTCCATGTGAAAGCCGTTCTTTTTGCCATCTCTGTACTCTTCCAATCGGCTAATCGCTCCCTTTGCATGATAAACCAGCGTATTGCCATGTCGCTCTCCTTTGTAAAGCTGTGCTTTCTCGTACAGCTCTCCACGAAAGCTGTAAACGGTTCGCAATTGATAGTCTGCATCAAAAGGGTCTTTCTCATAAATGGTATCCGCCTTGGAGTCCTTCCGATTTACCTGCGATATGCTTGTTTGTGCCTCTAACGAAAAGCTGCATAGGAGAAAGAATAGCCAAATCCTGTAGGTCATTGTTATATGATCGTGTTTTTTCAAAAAAAGGTGGGCCTGTAAGCCGGGTTCTGTAACCACCGAAGTGGCATCTATCATTTATCTGGGATTCCGGTCACCCGAAACCTCTAGCGACCTACCCCCCGGCAAAGACGAGCAGCCTTTTGTCCCTAAGGAATTGCCGGTATACGTGGTCTTTCAACCCACAAGGTTTACCCCCGACAACAGTTACCTGCTGCCGATGTGGGCTCTTACCCCACATTTTCACCCTTACCCTTCCCTCAAAAGATGAGCGATGGGCGGTAATTTTCTGTGGCACTGTCTGTCCCCCAAAGAATTCAGGGGCCCTTCCGTTAGAAGGTGTGGTACTCTATGTTGCCCGGACTTTCCTCACCTTACTTATGCAAGGAGCGATAGATCGTCCCACCGCTACAAATGTACAATATATTAGACAGTACTGGAAGTATTTCTTTGTAGATTTTCCGTAAAGTGCTATAATTCAATGACAGATGCCCCATGTCCAAAACGGCCATCATACTCGTTCCTGAAAGAAACTACTTCGGGATAGTCTCTCAACACGGTGAAGATGGCCGACTTGAGTTTGCCAGATCCGACCCCGTGAATCACAATCATCCTCGCATAGTCTCCATTGATAGCTTCTAGTAACTGCTGCCGGAAGTATTGGAGCTGAAAATCCAGCTTCTGCGAATTGTTTAGCATCTTAGGCTTATCGTTAATGGCTTCGATATGCAGGTCGATCACCATTTCTTTTGCCTTTACTTTTAAGTATCGGTTATAGGCGGGATGCATCATGTCCGCATCGGCAAACTTTTCCAAATCCAGTTTTGATTTAGGCGCATCTTTAGGAGCCTTGGATAAAAGGGCTTTCTTCTTATCGATTGGAAGTTGCTTGCAAAGAATCACTGGGTAACAAGGACGATCAAAACCTTCCATGCTACTGGTGCCTTTTACAAAGTGCTTGCCCTTTGGCCGATGAGTATAGCTGAACTCTTGCAAACTAGGAGCCTCCGGATCAGGATTGGTAAAGTCGAATTCCAGTCGAGGAGAAAAGTTGATGTCTTCAAAGTAGAGAGCCGTCAACTGTATTTGCTCCCGACCTCCGAGTATTCTGCTGAGTTTGAAATCTTCTTCTTCATCTACAATCAACCTGAAATCAAATTTGAGTGCCCATCCGCTGTCATTGATTAGACTGAGATATAGATATTCGATCAGGCCATCGGATTGGTATTGAGGTTCCATGGCTACTCGCAAGCCCTTGTCAGCGCCCCGGTCCAACTCGACGTTCAATCCGATCTCCTTGATTTTTGCTGCTGCCTTTTCTCTTGAATTGCTAAGCTTATCGGGGACTTCTGTATCTAGGACGACCTCCTCTACATCCTCAAGCAACACAGGAAACTCAATCTCATCGATCATCACCAGCAAGCTGTCCCGATCCAGGCGATCCAGCACTTCGGCGTATTCACCAGTCGCAGTAATTTTTACCCAATCTCCTTCTTTGTAACTCACTTTTGGGGCTTTTTGAATATGAATAGATGGTGGTCGAAAAGCAATGCCTCTTGATACCTGATCTGCTCCACTAGTTTACAGCCTCGCTGACCAAACATCTTTATGTACTCACGCGCATCGTACTGATGCGGATGTAAGGCATCCAAAGGCAAAAGCCGTAAGGCATGTTTGGCCAAGGCAAAGTTGTGTGCATCAATCGTCAAAATCAAGTAGCCTGATGGACAGACAAGATCCACCAGTTTCTGTGCCGACAGTTCCAGATCCGAAAAGTGATTGATCGCATTCATGGCAAAAACCAGTTCAAATTGCCCTCGACTTTCAAAATCCTCAAATGGCTGGTTGCGAAAATCCACCCAAGGATAGTCCTTAGCTGCAAAATGCTCGAGTTCTGATTCGTACTTTTTCAGCAGAGGGTCTACAGCGACTACATTACATTGATCAAGTATGAGGAATACTCCTGCCGGACCACATCCAATATCGAGGGCATTGGCTTGCGTATGCAGAGGCAATTTGGTTTCACACTTGTCTAGCAAGCCTGTCCAATAGGAACGCTTCCAATTCAGGTAGTCTGCCTTTGGTTTCTTGGCTAAATATCGCTGCCACCATTTTAGCTCAAGCTTTTGGGCAAGTTTCCATTTGATTGTCTTTTCCATATGGCTAAGAGACAGAAGTGCTGAAGGGTACACAGATTGTTTGGCCTTCAATGGCCAACTCTGTATCGGGAAATATCTCTCTTGCCTCTTCGAGCAAGAAGTTTAGGTCGGAATACTTGGTGGAAAAATGACCGATCAGCAATTGCCCTACCTCTGCTGCCTTGGCAATTTTTGCCGCATCATGTGTTGTGCTATGAGCTGTTTGCTGAGCCCTTTCTTGAAGGCTTTTGTCGAATGTGGCTTCATGGTACAGAAGATCGACGCCTTGTATATGAGGAATCAGGGAAGGAAGGTATTCCGTATCAGAACAATAAGCAAAACTGCGGCCCAAAGGTGAATCGTAAACAAGCTCAGATAAAGGGACCTGCAATTCTGGTCGAACCAGGTCATTTCCACGCTTTATGGATTTGATTTCCTCGACATCAAGGGAAAGCTCCACTATCTTTTCTTTTCGCATCTTTGGAGCTCTTTGCTTCTCTTGAAACAGGAAGCCCGTAGTAGGGATGCGATGACTGAGCGGAATGCTGTAGACTTCTACATGCTCGCTCTCGTAGATTAGCTCCTTTTTACGATCTTGACAAACATGAAAGAGCAGAGGGTAGGGGAGCTCTGTGTTACTATGCTTCAGTTGTACATTAATGATCTCTTGAAGACCGGCAGGGGCATACAGATGAAGAGCCGAGGATCTCCCTAGCAGTGCATAGGATGTCAGCAGGCCGATCAATCCGAAGTAATGATCGCCATGTAGATGTGAGATGAAAATCTGATTGATCCGCCCGCGTTTGACATGAAGCTCGCTCAGGCGTACTTGTGTACCTTCACCACAGTCTATCAGAAATAGCTCATTTTCCATCTTGAGCACCTGCGCACTGGGATGCCGGCCGTGAGCGGGAAGCGCCGAATTGCTGCCCAAGATCAATAAATCAAACCTCATCGGTCTTTGGATCGCCGCTGAGCTCTTTCTTCAGTTCGCCTAACATAATGAAGTCTCTGGACTCTGCAATATCAGGGAAGATTTTGAGCACCTTGTCCAACTGAGATATCTTGATCAGCCGGCTGACATTTTCTTTGATATTGGCCAAAACCAAATTGCCCCCATTCTGGGCACAAAGACGGTTGGCGACAAGAATGGCACTAAGGCCAGAGGAGTCAACAAAATTGACATGAGATAGGTCAAGCACGATATTACTCACCCCCTCTGTGTTCAACATGATCAACTCCGTCTTCAATTCTGGGGCGACCAGACTGTTCAACTTCTCATCAAGCACGGTAAAAACCGTATACTTTTCCTGCTTATCGAGTGTACATTTCATAGCTTGAGTTTTAGATTCCCTAAGGACAAATTTAGTGTTTTTTGCAGTAATAGTCCGCTATTTTTTCTCAACTGACTAAGTGACTGAAATTTGTGTGCCTAAAACGGAGAATTGGCAAAATATAATTTCTTGATTCAGAAAATCTGTCTAAATTACATGGATTGACTGCCATATTGTACACTTATGTACACTGGCTTGGTTTTTGAACTTTACTGCGTCCTTCTACTTGTACAACAGTCATCGAACTTTTTCGTTTTGATATTGTAATCCTGTTGTAGAAATTCAGACAGGACCTCGCCCTTTTTTGTATGCAGCTTGGAAGGCTCTTTTGCCAATCTGCTTTACTGTCAGATGACATCTTTAATTTTATTATGGAAGCAAAATTTTCACAGCAGGTAAAAGAAGTTCTTTCCTTTAGTCGGGAAGAAGCTTTGAGACTCGGACATGAAAGCATTTCCGTAGAGCACCTCTTCCTCGGTATCATAAGAGAGGGAGATAGCCTTGCCATAAATGTCCTGAACTCCTTGCGAACAGACTTGGTCAGATTGCGCAAAGATGTGGAGAACGGTATCAAAAGTAGCATTCGCCACCAATCTTTCACTGGTCATCAATTACCTTTGACTAAATACGCCGAAAAGGCCCTTAAGATAACTGTCCTGGAAGCCAAGAACCTCAAAAGCGAGGTAATAGGTACAGAGCATCTTATGCTCTCCATCCTCAAAGCAACCAAGAGCATGATCACTAATCTGCTCAACCAGCGGTATCATATAACATACGAGGTCTTTAAAGCAGAACTCGAATACATCCAACAAGATATCCGGGACGAGTTACCTGGTGACGCTGATGATGAGGATGCATTCGATGAAGAACGTCGCAAAACCTATGGCCCTCAGAAGCGAGGGCAAAGCAATAAGTCCAAGACACCAGTGTTGGATAACTTCGGTCGCGACATCACTAAACTGGCCGAAGAAGGCAAATTGGATCCCATCGTAGGTAGAGAGACGGAGATCGAAAGAGTCTCCACAATCCTTAGCCGGCGAAAGAAAAATAACCCGATCCTCATTGGGGAGCCAGGCGTGGGTAAGACAGCCATCGCTGAGGGATTAGCACTTCGAATCACACAAAGAAAAGTGAGCCGCGTGCTCTTCGGAAAGCGAATAGTAATGCTCGATCTGGCTGCACTAGTGGCTGGTACCAAGTACCGAGGTCAGTTTGAAGAACGGATGAAGGCCATCATGAATGAGCTGGAAAAGAATCGAGATGTGATCTTGTTCATCGATGAGATTCATACAATTGTAGGAGCAGGTGGAGCTACTGGCTCTCTTGATGCCTCCAATATCTTCAAGCCGGCACTCGCAAGAGGTGAACTGCAAGCGATCGGTGCTTCCACGCTTGATGAGTACCGTCAGTACATCGAAAAGGATGGTGCACTCGAAAGACGTTTTCAGAAAGTATTGATCGATCCACCTTCGGTTGAAGATACAATCACTATTCTGGAAAACATCAAGGAAAAATACGAAGACTACCACAGTGTATACTTTGAAGACAATTCGATCAAAGCCTGTGTTACGCTTAGTAACCGTTACATCTCAGACCGATTCTTACCAGATAAGGCGATAGACGTAATGGATGAAGTAGGGGCAAGAGTGCATCTCAAAAACATTCACGTTCCGCAAACTATCATTGATCTTGAAGGCAAGATCGAAGAGATCAACGAAGAAAAGAATCGGGTAGTAAAGAGTCAGCGCTACGAAGAGGCTGCAAGACTAAGAGACACAGAGAAGCGACTCTTGAAAGACCTTGAAACAGCCAAGAAGGACTGGGAAGAAGAAGCAAAGACGAAGAAGTACCCTGTCACAGAGGAAGACATCGCTGAAGTGATCGCTATGATGACCGGTATACCGGTCAACAGAGTAGCTCAAACTGAAGGCAGTCGACTCCTCAGTATGGAGGAGGATCTACAAAAAGCCATCATCGGGCAAAATGAGGCGATCTCTAAGATCACCAAAGCCATTCAGCGTAATCGAGTTGGATTGAAGGATCCTAAAAAGCCAATTGGTAGCTTTATCTTCCTGGGCCCAACAGGGGTAGGTAAGACAGAACTGGCAAAAGCACTCGCAAGATACATGTTCGATAATGACGATGCACTGATTCGCATCGATATGAGTGAGTACATGGAGAAGTTCTCCCTGTCTCGTCTCATCGGTGCGCCTCCCGGATACGTAGGATACGAAGAAGGTGGTCAATTGACGGAAAAGGTGAGAAGAAAGCCTTACTCTGTAGTGCTCCTGGATGAAATCGAAAAGGCACACCCGGATGTGAGCAATATCCTGCTACAAGTTCTTGATGACGGTATGTTGACAGATGGCCTAGGCCGCAAGATTGACTTCAAGAATACCTTGATTATCATGACCTCAAACGTAGGAATCAAGAAGCGGGATGAAAGGAATACCGGTTTCTTCGAATCCACTGAAGAAGATGATAAGAGCATTCTCGAAATGGCCCTTAAGAATATCTTCGCACCAGAATTCCTAAACAGAATTGATGACGTGGTGATATTCAATTCCCTGACAAAGGATGATATCGTCAAGATCGTGGATATCTCACTCAAGGATGTACTGGCTAGAGTAAAAGATCTGGGGTATCAGGTGGTACTCACGAAAGAGGCAAAATTGTTCCTGGCAGACAAGGGTTACGATCCAAAGTTTGGAGCAAGACCGCTACACAGAGCCATTCAAAAGTATCTGGAAGATCCTTTGGCCGAGAAGATTCTCAACTCCGAAGTGACTGAAGAAGATGTTTTGTGGGTAGCAAGCGGAGAAGATAAATTGACAATCGAAGTCAAGTCCTCTGAAGAAATCGCCGAGACTTCTGAAGAGTCTGACGACAAAGCTTAGACGCGACTAAATACAAGAATTAGAAAGCCGGTTCGAAAGAACCGGCTTTTTTTTGTCCCCGCACAGTCAAAAAAAACGAAAGGGACAGACCAAACTTATTTTACAGCGTTGTGATACTGAGAAACCAATTCGAGGACAAAAATTTGTAATTTTGATGCTGTTCTTGCTAAACTGCCCGCAACCACTAGACTATCAGTAAAATGCAAATAAAGCAACTGGCGATTTTCGTCATACTTTTGATCCTAAGTTCGATCACGGCTTACACCCCTGCAGCTGCTAACCATCTCGTGGGAGGTGTGGTAAGTTACGAATGTCTCTCCCCAGGAGAATATCGGGTTACCTTCAAACTTTACCGCGATTGCAACAGCACCGTGGCATTGGAGTCCGAGGCAGCAAGCATTTATACGCAAGGTACCTTCGATCTCGTCGTTGATACGCTCGATCTTTTGATCGCTCCGGAAGACATCACCTTCCTTCCTCCCGACACAGACAATATTTGCCCCGAATCAATTCCGGATGTTTGTCTGGAACTCGGGATCTATGAAGTAGATGTCTCCCTTCCAAATATTCCAGAAGGTTATATTATAGTCTTTCAACGTTGCTGTAGAAACAATACCATCCTAAACATCGATGAACCAGGTACCGTTGGTTCGACTTTTATAGCCGAGATTCCAGGCTCTCTGGATCCCGCCGAATGCGTCAATAATTCCCCGAGTTTTGTCGGCGATCCTCCTCAGATCATCTGCGCCAATAGTGCTTTTGTCTTCGACAACTCAGCTACTGATGCCGATGGTGATGATTTGGTCTATGAGCTCTGCGCCCCGCTTGCCGGAGCAAGTACTCAGATTCCAAACCCAGTTCCCTGTCCGCCGCCACCTTACGATGATGTGCCCTGGATTCCTGGTTTCGATACCAACAATCAAATACCTTCTGAGCCAGCGATGAGCATAGATCCGGATACCGGCGAACTTTTCTTGTTTCCGAGCGAAACAGGTCAGTATGTGGTAGGTATCTGTGTTTCAGAATATCGCGATGGCGTGCTGCTAGGCACTGTGAGAAGAGATTTCCAATTCAATGTTACAGAATGTCAGTCCCTGGCACCAGCAGTTTCTGTGGGCTCGCTTGCCGGAGAAGTGGAGTACTTTACCGATGACACCGTGCGCGGTTGCTCCCCGCTGACCGTTGCATTCACCAATATTAGCACAGGCGCTGCCAGCTACTACTGGGAGTTTGGCAACGATGCACCCCCTACGAACGAAGAAAATCCTTTGACTCCCATAATCTATGCCGATACAGGGGTTTATGAGGCTTTCATGGTGGCCGAAGACAGTGACTGCAATCTCGCAGATACCCTGAAGCTGGTTATCGATGTACTGGAGCCGGAGGTCGTAATTGCAGGCATGGATATCGTATTCCCAGCCGATTGTACCGGTTTGGATTTTGCTTTTAACAATACAAGCACCATTGGCTCCAATGCCGATCAATTTACCTACACCTGGGACTTCGGTGATGGCAATCAAATCGATCAGGAAAATACTACACATTCATACGTGCTTCCGGGAGCCTACGAAGTCAAGCTCATTATCAATGGCCCTGAACCCTGTTTTACCACAGACACAGTTTCACAATTCATCAATGCAGGTGGCCTGGATGTAACAGCAGATTTCACAATCCCAACAGTAGTTTGTGCACCGCATGATCTGGAACTAGTAGCCAATAGTCCCGCCAACTCCTATCGATGGGAAACCGGTGACGGCACCTCACTTAGTGGAGTGACAACTACACACAACTATGCCAATGAAGGCAGCTTCGATATTCAGTTGATAGTCACAGATCCTTCAGCCTGTAATGAAGCCGATACCCTGGTACAGAGCCTTCAAGTCTATGAAACCCCGACTGCAGCTTTCAGCACCACGACGGACAGTCCGGAGATCTTCGCAATGCTCACACTTAATAGCGAGTACAGCTCAGCTCCCGACAATTTTACCTTTAGCTGGGACTTTGGAGACGGCACAACAGCAGATACGCCCACGACCGAGATTGCCTACTCCGAGATCGGAGAAAAGACAATTTGCCTGACAGTCGATCTGGAAGGTACGGACTGTACAGACACACAATGCCAAACTGTCAATGTTAGCTCTGATGTTGCCATCGAAATACCTACCGCCTTCTCACCCAATGAAGACGGAGTCAATGACGTATTGATGATCCGGGGAAAAGGCTTTGGCACCATCGACTTCGTGATCTTTGATCGTTTTGGTAGGGAAGTCTTTGCCACCCAAGACCCGACAGTCGGCTGGGATGGACGTCTCGATGAAGAGTATCAGGAAATGGACGTCTTCGTCTATGTACTCAAAGCGGTCATGTACGACGGCACCGTGATCGATCGATCTGGCAATATCACAATGGTCAAATAATCTTTTCCTTTTTTGGAGCACAACTGTGTTCGTACGCGGGGAGTATCTACCCGTGCTACGCTAATACTCAGCACCCGGCTAGCTGCTCCTTGCACAGCCTGCTGCGTCTCTCCTATCGTCGAGCCACCACAGGCTGGCAGTCGCGACGCTATCCAGGCACTTCGTTCCGCTGCGCCCGCGGCTATTGGGCACCAACCTTTTGCCGCGCTACCTAGGGCGGTATGGCATCGGCGAGAATCTCCATAAGTTCTAAATGCATGCCTTCCTCTTCCCTTACAAGGGACAACAGCTGTATATGCCATGAGAAGTTGCAATCTAATGGTGTTACTAAGTTGCAGTACGAAGGTGGGTTTGTTAGCTTGGGTGTGGCTTTCGGGCTATACTGTGATATTGAGGAGAGAGATCGAGAGCAACAAATAGAACAGCAGTTGTAGATTACCTTGATGGAGTTGCCAAACCACCTGGCTCTAGTGAAAGAGAGAGCTTTAGTTCCTTTGATTCGACATTCGATCTTAGAAATGCCCTGACTGCTCTTGAATTCAAATTATGAAAGAAATAAGGGTCTGGCACCTTAATTTTTGGATGTGTTGTTATATAAATGTTTAGTATATTGAGTCCGTACTAGGGAAAGGCGAAAGCAATCAGCTCCAGAGGAGTAATCCGCCCGGAAAAACAAAATTGCTGCAAGACGGTCATGTTATTTTTTTTTGAGTCCAAAATAGAAATTATGCAAAAGCTTGTATTAGCGCTTCTACTGACCATGTTGTTTCATGGTTTATGTGCACAGGAAGAGACTTTCAAACGACAGTTTTTGCTTGGTGGATCTATCGGGTTTTCACAGCAAGACAATCTTCAACCAACAACGTCGACAACAACAGGCCTGCCCGGTGAACCGAGTGGCACATTCATTATCTCTGATTTTGACGACAAGTTGTCCCGTCTTGTATTCGCACCTTCGCTGGCTATAGAGTATAGCCCAAGGCTTATTGTTGGCGCTCAGGCCAGTTTTGGCAGCTTAAAGCATGAGCTGTATCTTGAGACTTATGGAGGGACTATACAGCTTACAACGAAAGTTGAACAATATGGTGTAGGATTCTTTAGCAGACATTCGCTGAATCCAAATCAGAAAGTTAAATTCTTCTTGCAGCCATATGTATGGTGGCGTTTCGAAGAGCAGGAAATTCTTAGGGAGGACGTCATTCTGAGTGAACCCAGGCTTGCTTATTTTGATATTGGACTAGGGACAGGAGTCTATTATGACGCTAGCAAAAGAGTTAGAATTAGTCTAGCCTCTGGTGGATTACAATATGTGACTGGCAATGCGAAGGAAGAAGATTCTGCTGATAAGGAAAAGTTCAGCTCCCTGGTAACCTCATTTGATTTTAGCAATCTTTTGTTGGCTTTGGAACTCAAATTCTAGCCGAAATTGCGCCATGTCCTTTTTTGAGCCATCCTTCCTGCTTCGCTCGACTAGATTGACCTCCCAACTAAACAACTCTACATCAATATTGTGCTAATTTTTTGATTGTACTGCAGGGAGGTTTCAAGGTAGCTTGTACCCTTGACCACGACCGAAAGCCGGTGATCTCTAGCCCCGATAGAAGTGGAAATGAAGGTGCACTGAGCGCCTGCCTG